>NZ_AP017558.1:2638148-2967917 GCF_002355635.1 Halopenitus persicus
CGGCCGGTCGAGCGCGCCGGTCGTGATCGACACCTTGTCGGCGCCCGCCCGAAGCGTCTCCTTGATGTCCTCCGTCGTGCGGATCCCGCCGCCGACGGTCAGCGGAATGAAACATTCGTCGGCGACGCCGCGAACGACGTCGAGCATGGTCTCGCGGCCGTCGGCCGAGGCGGTGATGTCGAGGAAGACGAACTCGTCGGCGCCCGACTCGTTGTACTTGCGGGCCAGCTCGACGGGGTCGCCGGTGTACTCCAGGTTCTCGAAGTTGACGCCGGTGTAGACGGCGGCGGTGCCGTCCTCGTCGAGGTCGACGTCGATACACGGGATGATGCGTTTCGTGAGTCCCATTCGCTGTCGTACCCTTGACCGTGGACGGTACTAAAACCACCCGGGCGTCGATGGTGCGGCACGTGGCCCTGGGCCGTCACCGGCGCCTCACAGCTCGACGCCGGACGGGATCAGGCTCTCGCCGCGGAGCAGGTTGCCGTCGGGGTCGTACACGAGGAAGGTCCGCTTGTCGTAGGTGACCAGCTCCTCGCCGTCGACCGTGATCTCGACCCGGTAGCGTCCCTCCTCGTCGTCGGCCGCCGCCCGGCCGTATTCGCGGGCGGCCCGGATGAACCGCCGGACGTCGTCGGCTTCCTCGTTCAGCTCGAGCACGAAGTCGCCGGTCACCCGGTTCGTGACCGCGACGACGCCCTCCGCATCCGGGCCGTCCTCGAGCGCGTCCCGGAGACGGAACGCCACGTCGGTCTCGTCGGCGGCGAGCAGCTCGCCGTCCGGGCCGGTGAGTCGGTTCGTCAGTAACCCGTCAGGGCCGTGGAACGCGATCCGGACGAGCGGCTTGTCGTGGTTGCCCCCGGCGTCCGGGTCGACGTTGTCGACCGTCAGTTCGAAGTACTCCCGCCGCATCAGCTATTCGAACCTTATCGGCCGGACGGTATGAACGTAACGCCCCCGGATCGTCCGCGACCGGTCGTCGAGGAACGTTTTTAAGTGATCCCGGTTCCGGGTGGTCGTATGGTCTGGGTACGGTCGGAGTACGCCGGGGAGCTCGCCGTCGTCTCGGCGTGGCTCGCCGCGCTGGTTCCCTGGAACGTGACGTACGCCTCGATCCCGGGGTACGGATCCGCCGTGTACCTCCGCTATCCGTTCCTCGAGGTGCAGTATCTGCTCGGGTGGGCGATCGACGATCGGTCATTCTTCCTGCACTCGATCCCGGCGGCGATCTCGAACCAGGCGGGGCAGGTCGTCTACGATGCCTACCTCGCGTGGGCGGCGGGGTCGGCGCTGATCGGCGGTGCCGTCATCGTCTCGATCGTCTACTACCTGGCGGAGGAGCGCGTCGAGAACGGGCCGGTCGATCCGGTCCGGCTCATCGGGGGACTGCTCGCGGCCGCCGGCGTCATCCTGCTCGTGGCGACGTACCTGCTGGTGACGCTCGGCGTACCGGGACTCCCGCTGCCGGTCGGGGCCCTACTGCTGGTCGCCCTCGGGGCGGTGCTGCTCGGCGCCGACCGGCGGTGAGACCCGCCCGGCGTCAGTCCAGCTTTTAAGTCGACGCGGACCGACGACCGGGTAGGAACGTATGTCGGGGGATACGAACGCCGGAACCGGAGGCGACGGGCGACTCGAGACCCTTCGTCGTCGCGCGGTTCGGACCTGGGAGATGCTCCGTGGCTCCGACATCGCCGTCCGGCCGTTTCGCCCCGGCACGGACGGTCCCTTGGGGACGTTCACGCCGCCGGACGACGAGACCGAGGTCGATCGCTATTGGGTGAACGCCCCGTTCGCGTACGTCGTGGTGACCTACGACGACGAGGAGAGCGAACACCGGTATCACGCCGTCGAACCCGACCTCGACGCGTTCACTACGTCGCTGCTCCGTCGCGTCGTCGACGACATCAGGGACCCGCTGCTCTTTCAGGAGGGCGCCGGAACGACTCCGGAGACGACGCTCAAAGCCGAGCTCGAGTCCCTGCTCGAGCAGTACGGGGTCGCGATCGATATGACGACCTTCCACGCGCTTGCGTACTACCTCTATCGCGACTTTCGGGGGTTCGGCAAGGTCGATCCGCTCCTGAACGACCCCCACATCGAGGACGTCTCCTGTGACGGCTACGACCTTCCGATCTTCGTCTACCACGACACCTACACCGACGTCGAGACGAACGTCTCCTACGGGCAGGAGGAGCTCGACAACTACGTCATCCGGCTCGCCCAGCAGTCGGGACGACACATCTCCGTCGGCGAGCCGATCGTCGAGACGACCCTCCCGGACGGCTCCCGCGCCGAGTTGGCCCTCGGCGAGGAGGTCACGCCGAGGGGATCCGCGTTCACGATCCGGCAGTACGCCGACGAGCCGTTCACTCCGATCGATCTGATCGACTACGGAACGTTTTCGATCGAGCAGATGGCGTATTTCTGGCTGTGCATCGAGCACAACAAGTCGCTCATCTTCGCGGGCGGGACCGCCTCCGGCAAGACGACCTCGATGAACGCCGTCTCGATGTTCATCCCGCCGCGTGCGAAGGTGCTCACCATCGAGGACACCCGCGAGCTCTCGCTGTACCACGACAACTGGCTCTCCTCGGTGACCCGCGAGCGCCTTCACGAGGGCAGCGACATCGACATGTACGACCTGCTCCGTTCCGCGCTCCGCCACCGGCCCGAGTACATCCTGGTCGGCGAGGTCCGCGGCGAGGAGGCGGTCACCCTCTTTCAGGCGATGAACACCGGCCACACCACGTTCTCGACGATGCACGCCGACTCGATCGAGACCGTCATCAACCGGCTGGAGAACGAGCCGATCAACGTCCCACGCGCGATGGTGCAATCGCTCGATATGCTGTCGATCCAGACCCTCGCCAGGTTCGGCACCGAGCGCGTCCGGCGCGCGAAGGTGATCGGCGAGATCGGCCGGATCGACCAGCGGACCGGCGAGCTCGACTACTCCTCGGCGTTCGAGTGGACCCCGGAGTCCGATACCTTCACCGCGAACGACTCGGAGCTCCTCGGCGAGATCCAGGAGGAGCGGGGCTGGGACCGCGCCGAATTGCTCACCGAGATCGACCGTCGAGAGCGATTCCTCGAACTGCTCCGCGAGCTGGGCATCACGGGCTACAAGCGGTTCACCGCGCTCGTCAACGAGTACTACGCCGATCCCGACCGGGTGATGAAACGGCTCGAATCGAAGGCGGCGTCCGAGCCGGATGCGGAGGCGACGAACGCGTGACCCGACGATCCGGTCGGGAACGGCGGGACGACCGTGAGATCGACCGTATCGCGGCCTGCGGACGATGATCCGTTTCCTTCCGCTCGTGGCGTTGGCGGCCGCGCTCGGCGTGCTGATCGCTCCCACGGTGAGTCGACGTGCTGGACTGTTCGTCTCCCGACTCGCGCTGTCGCTGTTCGGTGACTACGTCGCCGACGAGAGCCCACGCAAGCAGGAGCAGCGTACGCTGTTGCGGTCGGCACACGCGAGTGCTACCCACCGCGTCTATGCCTCGAAGACGCTGCTGTACGCCGGCGCCGCCGGGATCGCGGGCGGGATACTGGGGATCTACGTTGCCGCGGGCGCCCTGTACGCCCTCGAGGTCGGAGGTGACCGGATCGAGGCAGCGCTGCCGACGGGACTCGCGTTCCTCGCCGACCTCGCTCGGCTCTCGACGATCGGGGTCGGCGAGCTGTTCCTCCTGTTGGTGTTCTTCTCCGGAACGCTGGGCGCGACGTCGGCGCTCGCCGTCTACTACGTCCGGTGGCTCGTGCTCGACCAGCGCGCACACGACCGCGGCGCCCGGATCGACGCGACGCTGCCGCGGACGGTCGCGTTCGTCTACGCGCTCTCCCGGTCCGGAATGACGTTCCCGACGGTGATGAACACCCTCGCCGAGAACGAGGACGTCTACGGCGAGGCGGCGACCGAACTGAGCGTCGCCGTCCGGGACATGAACACCTTCGGAACCGACGTCCTCACGGCGCTGCGTCGCGTCGCTCACCACACGCCGAGCGAGAACCTCGAGGAGTTCGCCGAGAACCTGGCGTCAGTGCTCGGGTCCGGGCGGTCGATCTCGGAGTTCCTCAACGACCAGTACGAACGCTACCAGGAGGAGTCGGAGGCACAACAGGAGCAGTACCTCGAGCTCCTGTCCACGTTCGCGGAGGCGTACGTCACGGTGTTGGTCGCAGGGCCACTCTTTTTCATTACGATCCTCGTCGTCGTCGGGCTCGTCATTCGAGACACCGTCCCGATCCTCCAAGTCGTCGTCTACGCGGGAATCCCGCTCGCCAGCGCCGGTTTCATCGTCTACGTGGACAGCGTAACGCAGCCGGTCGACGATTCGACGACCGCCCCGGTCGGCTCCGCCGGAACGGACGACCCGCCATCCGCGAGCCCCGTCGAGGACTCCGCCGGTCCGTCGGACCGGGCGACCGGAACGCGACCCGACGGTGGCCCCGCATCCGCCGCGGACGGGACCACCGACGACCGGTGGCGAACGGACCGCGAACGGCTCGCGCAGTACGACCGGCTCCAGCGCGTCCTCGGTTGGGCTCGTCGGCCGACGCGGCTGCTGTTGTGGCACCCGTACACCTCGCTGGCCATAACCGTTCCACTGGCCGTGGTCTGGGTCTGGTCGACGGCAACTCCGATCCCAACCGAATCGCTCGACGCGCTGGTTCGCGGGGTCGACGATGCGCTCGTTCAGTCGACGATCTTCGTGCTCGCGGTCTATGCCGTGTTATACGAGGTACAGAGCCGACGAACCGCCCGGATGGAGGCGGCGGTCCCGGACTTCCTGGATCGGTTGGCGTCGATCAACGAGGCCGGAATGACGGTCGTCGAGAGCCTTGACCGCGTTCGCCGGTCCGATCTCGACGATCTCACCCCGGAACTCGAACGGACCTGGCGGGACGTCGAGTGGGGCGCCAACGTGGAGTCGGCCCTGTATCGGATGGAGCGACGCATCAAGTCGCCGCTCGTCTCCCGTTCGATCGCGTTGATCGTGAACGCGATGCGGGCCAGCGGGGACATCGCGCCGGTTCTCAACATCGCCGCCGACGAGGCGCGGGCGACCCGGCAGCTCCGGCGCGAGCGAAAGCAGGTGATGTTGACCTACCTGATCGTGATATACATCTCCTTTCTCGTGTTCCTCGGGATCATCGCTTCGCTGACGCTCGCGTTCATTCCGGCGATCGAGGGGGCGGATCTCACGGGGTCGACGGCGGGAATGGGCGGGGTCGCGAGTGGCGTCGGCGGCGGAATCGCCGACGGGCTCGGCGACGCGAACGTGGCTGGGTACGAGCTGATCTTCTATCACGCGGCGGTCATTCAGGGCGTCTGTTCCGGACTGATCGCCGGCCAGCTCGGCGAAGGAGACCTCCGCGACGGAGTCAAACACGCGGTCGTCCTGCTCGCGGCGACGTACCTCGTTGCGGTCGCGATCGGTCTGATCTAGCCCGACCACGCCCGGAGCGGCGGATCGGACGGCGGGCCGCTCCGCCGTGGTGAGTCGCCTGGGTTTTTGAGGGACGAACACGAACCCGATCACGATGGCTGTCCGTCCCCCGAGCAACGACGCCGACGAACCGGACGCGATCGAGTTCGGAATCGCGGCGCTCGACGCCCACCTGGAGGAGTCCCACGTCGAGTTCCCGGCGACCCAACGGGAGGTGCTCGAGGGGCTCTCCTCGACGGCGGTTCCCTACGACGCGTCGGGCCGAACGCTCGACCTCGAGGAGGCGTTCGACCGCGTCCCGCGGGAGCGTTTCGAGACCCGCACCGAGCTGATGAACGCGGTCCATCCCGTCTTCGAGGAGCATCGCCGTCAGGGCAGGTCGATGCTGGATCGGCTCCGCGAGGCGCTTCCGTTTTGAGACGCTCGCCGGCCGGTTCCCGCTCGACGCCGCGGGCACTCAGTCCGGCTCGACGCCGAACTGCTCCCGGTGCAGCGTCAGGATCATATCGGCCAGGAAGCCGAACATCAACAGTTGAACCCCCAGCAGGACTCCCGCCGCGGAGACGATCGCCAGGATCTCGTGGCCGATGCCGTGAGCGATCCAGTCGTAGAGCACGTAGATCGCAACGAGGAGGCCGCCCGCCGCCGCGATCGTTCCGACGCTCCCGAAGTAGAACAGGGGGTTGTTCGTCTTCGCCTTTCGGTACAGCTCCAGGAAGATGATTCCCCCATCGCGGATCGGGTGGAGATTGGTATCGGACCCCGCCGGACGCGGGCGGTACGTGATGGGGACGACCTCGACGGCGACGCCGCGCTTGACGCACTCGACTGCCATCTCGGTCTCGATGCCGAACCCCTCGGCAGCGAGCGAGAGGGATTCGAACGAGTCCCGCGTGAACGCCCGGTAGCCGGAGAGGATGTCACCGTAGTCACGTCCGTGGATGCGTGCGAACGCTCTGTTTATGAGCCGATTACCGATCCGGTTGAGCCGCGTCATCGCGCCGGGGCGCATATCCGCGAACCGGTTCCCGATGACGTGGTCGGCTCGCCCGTCCCGGAGCGGTTCGAGCATCGCCGGCGCGTCCGCGGCGTCGTAGGTCGCGTCGGCGTCCGCGAGCAACACGAACTCGGCGGTGACGTGGTCCCGGACCGCCTCACGAACGGCCTGTCCCTTCCCCTCGCCGGACTGTTCGATCACCCGAGCGCCCGCCCCGGCGGCGAGCTGCCGCGTTCCGTCGGTCGAGCCCCCGTCGACGACGAGGACGTTCTCGAACCCCTCGTCGCGGTAGGCGGCAACGACGTCTTCGATCGTGGCGGCCTCGTCCATCGTCGGCAGGAGGACGCACACGTCGGACGATACAGCCATCGTCGAATCGTGGTTCACGTGATCGGTTAAGTATGCGGGTTTGTGCGCCGGTCGGTCGCGCCGGTCGGACCGAAGCGGCGGGACGCCCCTGACACACAACCACTATACGCGACGCTCGACTAGCGGGGCGTAATGCCCGACACGCCCGAGGAACCGGACGATCGACTCGGCGGATCGTCCGGTGACCAGTCACCGTCCGCGTCCGTCCGTGAGCCGGACGTCGGGGACGGAACCGACGCGGGCCAGCCAGGCGGAGACGCGACGCCAACCGACGGCGACGCCGAGCCCGGATCGGTGACCGTGGTCGGCACGGCTCACGTCTCAAGCGAGAGCGTGACCGAGGTCGAGGAGACGATCGAACGCGAGCGACCGGACGTCGTCGCCGTCGAGCTCGACGAGGGTCGGTACCGACAGCTCCAGGGCGAAACGCCCGACGATTTGGACGCGAGCGACCTCCTCAAGGGGAACACCGTCTTCCAGTTCCTCGCCTACTGGATGCTGTCGTACGTTCAGACCCAGCTCGGCGACCGGTTCGACATCGAACCCGGCGCGGATATGATGGCGGCCGTCGAGACCGCGCAGTCGCTGGGGATCGACGTCGCGCTCGTCGATCGTGACATTCAGACGACGATGCAGCGGTTCTGGGCCCGAATGACGATCGCCGAGAAGCTCCGGATGGTCGGCGGTCTCGCGTTCGGCGTGACCGACTCCCGGATCGTCGGCATTCTCGTCGGCCTCCTCGTGGGCTTGCTTGTCGGTCCCGCCATCGGTCTGTTCGGCGGATCGATCGGGATCACCGACGCCGTGCTGCTCCGGGTTGCCGGCGGTGCCCTCGTCGGCGCCGTGATCGCGTATCTGGTCGATGCCCTCGGATCTCGTGCGCTGGACCCCGAATCGCGGCTCGTCGCCGCGCTGGGTGCCGGGCTGGCGGCCGCGGGGGTCGTCGCGGCCACGGGCGTCCTCGATGGCGTCCTGACCGCGTGGCTGGGACCGTTCACGATCCGCGCGATCGGCAGCCTCGGCCTCGGCCTGATCGGCGGCGTGACGCTGGGCCTGTTTGCCGCCGGCGTGCTCAGCCTGTTCGGGGAACTCGAGCCGACCGACGAGGGGGGCATCGAGGAGTTGGAGCTCTCGGAGCTGACCGACGCCGACGCCGTCACGATGATGATGGAGGAGTTTCGGCAGTTCTCTCCCGGGGGCGCCGAGGCGCTCATCGACGAGCGGGACGCCTACATCGCCCATCGACTCGTCGCGCTCCGGGACCGCGGTTTCGACGTCGTCGCCGTCGTCGGTGCCGGCCATCGACGGGGGATCGAGTCGTATCTCGAGGACCCCGCAACGCTGCCGCTGGCGGCCGACCTCGTCGGAACCGAGCGGGCACGGAACCACCGAATCCCGTGGGGAACGATCATCGGCTATGCGATCTCGATCGCCTTCATCGGGTTCTTCGTCCTGCTTGCGATGGCGGGGGTCGGCAACGAGTTCCTCCTCCGGCTGTTCGCGGCGTGGTTCGCGATCAACGCCGTCTTCGCGTTCACGTTCGCGAAGCTCGCGGGCGCCCGGTGGACGTCCGCCGGCGTCGGCGGCGCGGTCGCGTGGATGACGTCGATCAACCCGATGCTCGCGCCGGGCTGGTTCGCCGGCTGGGTGGAGCTGCGAAGCCTCTCGGTCAACGTGAGCGACGTCGCCACGCTGAACGAGCTGCTGTCCGATGAGACCAAACCCGTGACGCAGATACTCGCCGAGATGTTCGACGTGCCCCTCTTCCGGCTGATCATGGTCGTCGCGATGACGAACGTCGGCAGCATCGTCGCCAGCTTTCTGTTCGCGACGTATCTCCTGCCGCTGTTCGGCGCCGAGATCGGCGGGATCGACGGCGTCTCACGGCTGATGATCGAAGGAGCACGAAACAGCGCGGACGCGATCTGGGCGGCGGTGACGACGCAATGAGTCGGCCACACGGCGGCCGCGGCGTCCGTATCGGCGGCCTCCAGTTCAGCCGCACCGAGCTGCGGGACCTCCTCGTCGCCTGGATCGCGCTCGGCGTTGCGTTCGCCGTCTTCTTCGAGGGCGGAGCGAGGGCACTCAGTGCGCTGTTATCCCCGGTCGGAGTCGTGTTGGTCGGCATCAGCCTGGCGACGGCCGGCGTCGCGTTCCTCCTCCACGAGGTCGCCCACAAGGTCGTCGCGGTCCATTACGATCAGGTGGCCGAGTTCCGGGCGGACCACGGGATGTTGTTCCTCGCGGTGATGTCGGCGTTCCTCGGATTCATCTTTGCGGCACCCGGCGCGGTCCACCATCGAGGGCGGCTGACGCCGCGGGAACACGGACACATCGCGCTGGCGGGTCCTGCGGTGAACCTCGGCCTCAGCGTGCTTTTCGCGCCGGTCCTCGTGATCGGCTTCGCGACCCAATCCACGATCGTCTCGGTGCTCGGCGCGCGCGGCGTCGCGATCAATCTCTTTCTCGCGGCGTTCAACCTGATCCCGTACGGTCCCCTCGACGGGAAGACCGTGATCGGCTGGAACAAGCCGGTCTGGGCCGCCTGTTTCGTCGTCTCGGCGGTCGCGACGGCCGGATTCCTGATGAGCGGCGCCGGCGCGTACGCGTTCTAGAGTCGACGGTTGCGACCAGCCTCGGAGACCGCTGCCAGCTACGGCGGTCGCTACCAGCCACCGTTCGAACCGATCGACCGACAAGCGGTGTGTTTTTGGACCGGCGAACCGCCTGCACGAGTATGAACGAGGACGAAGCCTCCGGTTCGAACGCCGCCGTTGACGGCGGGCACGACGGAGACGACGCGGAGCTCACCTACGCGGAGTCGGGCGTCGACATCGACGCGAGCGAGGCAGCGACGGCGGCGCTCATCGGCGCGGTCGGCGACTCCGAGGGGGATTACGCCGGACTGCTCGACATCGGTGACCGCTATCTCGCGCTCGCGACGGACGGGGTCGGGACGAAGCTGCTCGTCGCCGAGGCGCTCGGCGACTACTCGACGATCGGCATCGACTGCATCGCGATGAACGTCAACGACCTCGTGGCGGCGGGGGTTCGGCCGGTCGCGTTCGTCGATTATCTCGCGGTTGAGGACCCGGACGAGACCGTCTCGGAACAGGTCGGACGGGGACTCGACCGGGGTGCCGACCGCGCCGACATCGAGCTGGTCGGCGGCGAGACGGCGGTGATGCCCGAGGTGATCCGGGGGCTCGACCTCGCCGGCACGTGTGCCGGCCTCGCTCGGACGGACGCCGTCTTCGACGGAACGGCCGAGCCGGGCGACGCGCTCGTCGGGTGGGCCTCGTCGGGAATCCACTCGAACGGGCTGACGCTCGCCCGAACGGCCGCGACTCGGCGCCACGAGTACACCGATCCGTACCCCTACGACGGCTACGAGACGATCGGCGAGGCGCTGTTGGAGCCGACACGGATCTACACGGACCTCCTCGATCCGCTTCGCGAGCATGGGGTTCGCGGCGCGGCCCACGTGACGGGCGGCGGCTGGACGAACCTCGAGCGGCTCGGCGAGCACCGCTACGTGATCGAGGACCCCTACGACGCCCAGCCGGTCTTCACGTTCGTTCAGGAGGAGGGTTCCGTCTCGGACGAGGAGATGCATCGGACGTTCAATATGGGCACGGGATTCGTCGCCGCCGTCGACGCCGATCGGGCGTCGGCGCTTGCCGACGCGAGCGGTGGACGCGTGATCGGTCACGTCGAGGAAGGCGAAGCGGTCGAGATTCGAGAGTTGAAACTGTAGCTCGGACCGAAGATGGACCGGTAACGGATGGCGAACAGGGTACGCGTGTCGTCGCTCCACCCCCGGCGCGTACCGCACCCGCCCGGACCGGGAGTGGACGGTTCTCAGCGCATACGGACGCTGGTTCGATATCCGGTTTAAAATCGAGGGAGCGGTGGACCGACGAGCGGCGAATCGATCCGTTCGGACGTCGGTCGAACGACCTAGGACAGATGCGCGGCGATGTCCGCCTCGGTGATGATCCCGACGGTCTCGCCGCCGTCGGTGACCATCACGGCTTTGTAGTGGTCGAGGAGGTTGCGGAGCTCGTCGACGGTCGCCTCGGGTGCGACGGTCGGGAACGACTCGCTCATCACCTCGCTGACGGGCAACTCGCCGACGTTTTCGCCGGCGTGGACGATGTCACCCTGGCTGATCGAGCCGACCGGGACGCCGTTTTGGAGGACGGGGAGCTGTGAGTACGCCTCCCGCTCCATCAGCGCAACCGCCTCCCCGGCGGCGTCGTCCGGGGCGACGCTGATGACGGTTTCGTGCATCAGATCGCGGGCTCTGACGACCTCGCCCTCCGCCTCCTCGAGGGCGTTGACGATCCGCCGAAGCGTCGAGAGCCGCGGGTCGACGTCCCCTCCCTCGATCCGGGCGATGAGGGGCTGTGAGACGCCGGCCGACTCCGCGAGGGCGCTTTGGGTCAGTCCCAGCGCGTTGCGGCGCTCCCGGAGATCCTGTGGCGTGGGTAAGTCCATACGGGGGATAACTATGGGTTATACGAAAAGGTTTCGGCGGCGGTCCATCTCGCCCGCGGGACGACGCACGGACCGGTCGCCAACCGGGAGTCGGCCGGGATCAGGGACCCCGTCAGGACCGGAAGTCGACCGGTTACTCGGCCTCGTCGGCCTCGGTTTCGACGATCTCGATGACCTCCAGGGGAACGTCACGGAGCGCGCCGCCGACCTCGCTTTTCGCGATCCGGGAGGCGTGCTCCTCGCCGTCCGCGTTGAAGATCTCGATCTCCAGGAGGAGACCGACGAGCGCGGTGCCGGCGGCGATGAACGCCGAGTCGAAGGGCTCGCCACAGGCGGGACACGGGGTCGCACCCACTTCGACCTCGACGTACTGTTTGTCGGTCTCGTTGAGTCGTTTGCCGGCCTCGCTGACCGCGACGCCGATGGCGTCATCGATGTCCTCGACGTCTCGAACCAACCAGGCGGCCTCCATCGCGACCAGGTAGTTGCTCATACGTGCGGGTGGGTGTGGGAACACACGTGCTTTGCGGTTTGACGTCGGCATACCGCGACCGTCCACGCACGCGCTGCCGTTCCGATCGATAGGCGCACGACCCACAGCCCTTCGTCATAAGTTATGCAAATGGGTCGAGGGACTCAACGATTGTATCGGGATGGATCCGGCTTCGGAACGTTCGCGTGGGTGCCGCGACGGTGTCGATCGCTGATCGCCCGACTGCGGCCGGATCGAACTCGGCCTTCGGTGGGAAGACTTATATATGGCCTCCGTCTCGCTGGGAGCGAAGATCGATGTTCAGCCGCACCCGACACGCGATCCGATTCGGCCTTCACCAGCTAACCGTCACCCTCGGAATCGCCCTGTTCCCGATCGTGCTCGCCGCCCGCAGCGCCGGATTTCCGGTCCCGATCCCGATCGGCCGGCTCGTTCGAGCAACGGGTGCGGCTTTTAAGACCGCCGAGTGACCGTCGACCGCCCATTGGCCGACCGTCGACCGCCCATTGGCCGACCGTCGACCGCCCATTGGCCGACCGTCGACCGCTTATGGGTCGCCCATCGGCCGATCACGACTGATCGCCGTCACCGGTGACGCTCGATTTCTCTCCGGGAGCGCCGGCTCGGCCGTCCCGGTCCGCCGCGGGTCACGGATTGCGGGTCGCAGGGGACCGAAGGGTTGCCTTTATCAGCGCCCGCGGCGAACCGGGACGTAATGCGAACACCGACAGGCGACCTCTCGATCGAACCGTCGAGCGATCAGCCGGTCTTCGGGCCGGAGCTCGGCGAGTTCACCGACCGCGAGCAGCGCGCCGCCGAGGCGAACGACGGCGAAGGGATGAAGACCGGGACGACGACGGTCGGCCTTACCACCGACGAGGGCGTCGTGCTGGCGACGGATATGCGTGCCTCGATGGGACGGATGGTCTCCTCGAAGGACGTCCAGAAGGTCGAGCAGATCCACCCGACCGGCGCGTTGACGATCGCCGGGTCGGTCTCGGCGGCCCAGTCGCTCATCTCGACGCTCCGTGCTGAGACGAACCTCTACGAGGCGCGTCGTGGGGCGGACATGTCGATGCAGGCGCTCTCGACGCTCACCGGGAATCTGCTCCGGTCGGGCGCGTTCTTCATCGTCCAGCCCATCCTCGGCGGCGTCGACGACGAGGGTGCACACATCTACTCCATCGACGCGCTCGGCGGCACGACCGAGGAGGAGTACACCGTCACCGGCTCCGGCTCCCAGTACGCGCTCGGCGTTCTCGAACAGGAGTTCGAGACGGGCCTGTCGAACGACGACGCGAGGACGGTCGCCGCGAAGGCCATCAAGTCCGCCGTCGAGCGGGACCTGGCCTCCGGCAACGGGATCAACGTCGCGGTCGTCACCGAGGACGGCGTCGATATTTCGCGCCACAAGGAGATCGACGACCTGCTCTAGGCGGTCGGCGACAGTTCCGACGTAATCGACCGGCCGCACGTGCGGGGAATCGTTTTCGACGCGTTCGTTCCTGCCCCGGATACGCCAGGATCCGTCACCAGTCGGTGAAACTCCCGTCGACCAGCGTGTCGGTCTGGTTCTCGATGTACTCCCGCTGGGCCGCAACGACCGCTGCCTCGAAGGACGCACCGTCGTCGAGCCGGTTGCGAACCCGATCGCGTTTCCACCGGGCCGGCGTCATCCGCTCGTGGGCCCGCCACCGGAGCGGCGCGATCCAGCGTTCGGCGGTCGAGGGGGCACAGCCGGCCGACTCCAGGCCTGCGACCGCGTGATCGAGGAGGTCCGCGAAGAGCTCCTCGTGGTCGTGAGTGAGTTCGCCGTGGTTGCCGATCCACGCCAATTCCGCGTCGATCCCGTCCGCGACGGCGGCGTAGAAGTTCTCTCGGGCGCGCTCCCATGGCAGGTCGATGACGGGGTGTTCCCGGCGGGGCAGCTCCTCGAGCAAGCCGGCGAAGGCGGCCTGGAACGCGATCGAATCGCCGACGGTCGGCTGGGCGGGGATCGGCCGGAACTCGATACGCGCGTTCGCCGACGAGCGCGTCGCGCCGTCGAAGACCGGACGGACCCACCGCCAGTAGGTGCCGTGTTTGCTGCGGAAGGTGGCGAAGTCGTCGTCGAACCGCGTTCCGGGGTCGGGGTCGACCGGCACGAACGACTCGTCGGCCGCGATCCGGTCGACGGCCTCCTCCACCGTCTCGACGTCACGCGGGAACCGGACCTTGGGCTCGACGGTGCGGCCGTTCAACACCGACTCGAAGACGTGGATCCGGTTTTCGTGCGCGCCCTCCGCGAGGACCCGTTCGCCGTCCCAGTCCGCGTCGTACAGCTCCGGCGGGAAGAACGGCGAGTTGACCCCGAGCGCCAGCAGGGGGCCCGCGATCCGCAGCGCGTAGCGGAAGTGAACCGGCAGCATCGTCGCCTGCGAGACCTGGTAGTGGGGCTGGATCGAGGTGATCAGGCTCTCCGGCATCACCGTCTTCGTGGTCATCGACACGCCCGGCGCCTCGAGCTCGACGTCGCGGCCGACCGAGTCGTCGGCGGTCGCGTTCGCCATCGCGTGGTACCGGACCGCGTCGCTCATGTTCGTCGCGATGTGGACGCCGTCGATCTCGACGCTGTCGGTGAGGTACTCGGTCGCCGTCTCGCCGGTCGGCGGGATCGTCCACAGGCCGTCCGAGACCAGCCGCATCCCCTCCGCGGCGGTACAGTCGAGGGCGGCCTGGAGACGGGCGCGCACCTCCGAGAGCTGCGCCTCGAGTCCGTGGTTCGAGAACGGCTGCGGGCTGGTCGACATCTCGGCGTTGTGGAGCCCGAGCTCCTTTTCGAACCCCATCAGCTCCAGCAGTCGGCGCGGAACGCGCATCAGGGAGAACTCGCCGTCGTGGGACTCGCCGTTCCACCGGCCGTCGCCGACGGCGTAGAACTCGTACTCGAAGCCGACGATCGACTGGTGGTTGTCGAAGGCGCCGTCCCGAAGCCGCTCCTTGACGACCTCGGCGTCGGCCTCCGCCCGGGAGTGAAACGCCTCGATGTCGACGTCGAGGGCCTCACGAACGCGTGCGGAGAGCTCGTGGTCGGTGTCCATACAGGGTCCACGCGTCCACGGCGGTATAAATGTCCACGACTGTGCCGGCCATCACGCCCACGACCGTGTCAGCCATCACGCCCACGACCGTGTCGGCCGTCCGTCGATCCGGCGTCCATCGGCGCGTTTTTTACCGGGACCCGCCGATCCGGCGTATGGAGTTCGCCGCGTTCGCCGCCCGTGCAGGGGCGATCGAGGAGACGGAGGCCGACCACGCGACGACCGTGCTCGTGGCGGAGCTGCTCGCGGACGCCGACGGCGACCTCGAGACGGTCGTCCGGTTCCTGCTGGGCCGCGTCTTCCCGGCCCACGAGACGCGCACCCTCGACGTCGGTCCGTCCCTCTGTCGGGAGGCGATCGCCAAGGCCGCGGGTCCGAACGTGGACACGGCCGACGTGGAGAACCGGCTCGCCGATCGCGGGGAGATCGGGGCCGTCGCGGCGTCGTACGACTTCGGCGGCCAGCGTGGGCTCGCCGCGTTCTCGACGGGCGCGACTGACGCGCCCGTGACGGTTGCCGAGGTCGATGGGACGCTTCGGTCGGTCGCCGCGGCCGCCGGCGACGGGAGCGAGGCCACGAAGCTCGACACGCTGTTCGGCCTGTTCAACCGGATCGATCCGTCGGAGGCGAAGATCCTCGCCCGACTCGTGCTCGGCGAGATGCGACTCGGCGTCGGTGAGGGGACCGTCAGGGACGCGATCGCGGAGGCGTTCCTCGCGGCGGACGCGGCCGCGCCCTCGGCGGAGGGGACGGCCGGGACCGATGGAGACGGATCGGGTGATGAGGACGGATCGGGTGATGAGGACGGATCGGGTGATGAGGACGGAGCGAGCGATGAGGACGGAGCGAGCGATGAGGACGGACGGAACGACGCCCCCGGCGACGAGGACGTCCTCGCCGCGACCGACGAGGACGTCGCGGCGGTCGCGCGCGCCCTCCAAGTGACCAACGACTACGGGCGGGTCGCCGCGATCGCTCGCGACCGCGGCCGGCCGGGGCTCGCGGACCAGCGGCTGGTCGTCGGCCGGCCGGTACAGGCGATGCTCGCGCAGGCCGGCACGGCCGCCGACGCCCTTTCGGAGTGGGACCGGGCGGCGATGGAAACGAAGTTCGACGGCGCGCGCGTGCAGGTCCATCATTCGCCATCGACCGACGACGTCGGCACGACCCTCTACTCGCGGAACATGGACGACGTCACCGAAGCGCTTCCCGAAATCGTCGAGCTGGTCGCGGATCGCGTCGAGGTCCCGGTCATCCTCGACGGCGAGGTCGTCGCGGTCGACGAGGACGGCGACCCGCTCCCGTTTCAGGAGGTGCTCCGGCGATTCCGCCGGAAACACGACGTCGACCGGATGCGCAATGAGGTCGACCTCCGGTTTCACGCCTTCGACTGCCTGCACGTCGACGGCGAGGACCTCCTCGAGGCGCCGCTCGAGACGCGCCACGACCGGCTTCGCCAGGCGGTCCCCGACCTCGCGGCGACGCTCACGATCGCGGACGGCGTGGAACCGATCGAGACGTTCGAACGCCGGGCACTGGAGGCGGGCCACGAAGGGATCATGCTCAAAAACCCCGACTCGCCGTACACGCCGGGGGACCGGGGACGGAACTGGCTCAAGCGGAAACCCGACGTGGAGACGCTCGATCTCGTCGTGACCGGCGGCGAGTGGGGCGAAGGGCGGCGGGCGTCGCTGTTCGGCACGTTCGAGGTCTCGGTCCGCGCCGACCGTGAGGGCGATGGGACCGGGACCGTCCACGCGGGCCGGCGGTTCGAACCGGTCGGAAAGGTCGCGACGGGAATCACCGACGAGCGGCTCGCGTCGCTCACGGACCGGTTCGAGCCGCTCGTCCTGTCCGAGGAGGGAACGGCGGTGACGTTCGACCCGCAGGTCGTCTTCGAGGTGGGCTACGAGGAGATCCAGCGGTCGCCCACCTACGGCTCCGGCTACGCGCTTCGCTTCCCGCGGTTCGTCGGCGTTCGGGAGGACAAGGACGTGACCGATGCCGACACCCTCGACCGCCTCGAGCGACTCGCCGACACGCAGTGATCGCGGCCGGTGCCGGTCGTCCCGGATCGTGACCGGCGTCGACTGCCGGAAGCCACCGACCACCCTCCGACACCGTGACGGTAGCCTCAAGGCTGCGGCTCGCGGATCGTGAGCCAATGACGGTTCGGTACGGCGACCTGACGGTGGAGTGGCTCGGCTACGCGACCGCGCGGCTGGAGACCGCGGACGGACTCGTGGCCTACACCGACCCCGGGCGATACGGGGTGCTCGACGACTACTGGGCGCGGGACGGCGACCTCGTCGTGGTCACCCACGACCATCACTACGAGCCGGACGGGATCCGGTCGGTCGCGGCCGCGGACGCGACGCTCGTGATCTACGACGGCGTCGATCCGGACCGGATCAGCCGCGACGTCGAGCCGGTGGCCGACCTCGCGGCCGACTACGAGGTCGTCCGCGTCGACGAGACGGACCGGGTGACCGCTGGCGACGCGACGGTCTGGTCGGTGCCGGCATACAACGAGCCGGACGGTCCCCGGGCGCGGCCGGACGGGACGGTCCCGCATCCGGAGGGGTTCGGCTGCGGCTACCTGCTGTCGCTGGCGGGAACCACGGTCTTCTGGCCGGGCGATTCCGACGCGCTCGAGGGGTTCGCCGAACTCGACGTCGCGGTGTTCCTCGCGAACATCGGCGGCGGGGTGGTTTCGGACCGCCACGAGGCGGCCGACCTCGCGGAGCGGCTGGACCCGGAGCTGGTCGTGCCGATCCATTACGACACGATCGAGACGCTCGCGGCGGACGGAGGCGCCTTCGCCGCCGACGTCGCCTCGCGGTCGATCCCCGTGGCGCTCGACGAGCGTTCGGCGAATCAGTAGCGGGACCGTCGATTTCGACCCCGTGAGTAGGCCTCCCCGGCGTCGTCCTCGAACTCCATCGCGACCGAGTTGATACAGAACCGCTTCCCGGTCGGCTCCGGTCTCGCGTCGGACCGGCTCCGCCGGCCCGACTGACTCACGCTCGCTGGCGCTCGCGTGAGCGTCGTCGAAGACGTGACCGAGCAGACTCCTCTACTCGTCCTCGAACTCCATCGCGACCGAGTTGATACAGAATCGCTTCCCGGTCGGCTCCAGTCTCGCGTCGGACCGGCTCCGCCGGCCCGACTGACTCACGCTCGCTGGCGCTCGCGTGAGCGTCGTCGAAGACGTGACCGAGCAGACTCCTCTACTCGTCCTCGAACTCCATCGCGACCGAGTTGATACAGAACCGCTTCCCGGTCGGCTCCGGTCCGTCGTCGAAGACGTGGCCGAGATGGGAGTCGCAGTTCGCACACCGGACCTCGGTTCGGCGCATCCCGTGGCTCGTGTCGAGCTGCGTCGTGACCGCGTCGTCCTCGGCCGCGTAGAAGGCCGGCCAGCCGCAGCCGGAGTCGTATTTCGTGTCGGCGTCGAACAGGACCGTCCCGCAGGCGCCACACCGGTAGACGCCGTCGGCGTCGTGGTCGACGTACTCGCCGGAGAACCGGGCCTCGGTGCCGGCCTCCCGGAGGATCCGGTACTCCTCCTCCGAGAGCCGTTCACGCCACTCCTCGTCGGTCAGTTCGGTCGGGTCGACGTCCCCGGCGGGACCGGAATCGGCGGTGGTATCGCTCATACCGATCGATAGTCGCCGGACGCCGAAGGGCGTTTCGGCGACTTCGAGGTCGACCGCACTCCTTCGAGATCGACGACGACTACTCGAGGTCGACCGCGACGCCGAGATCCGTGAGCGTCTCGAAGAAGTCCGGAAACGAGACGTCGACGTGTTCTGCCCCCCGGACGGTCGTGTCTCCATCGGCGGCGAGCGCCGCGATCGAGAGGGCCATCACCAGCCGGTGGTCGCCGCGGCCGTCGACGGCTGCGCCGCGGAGATCGGTCTCCCCGCCGTGGATCGTCAGCACGTCCCGGTCCTCGGCGACGCTCGCGCCCATCGTTTGGAGTTCCTCGGCCATCGCCGACACCCGGTCGGTCTCCTTGTATCGAACGTGCTCGCAGTTCACGATGCGCGTCTCGCCGTCCGCGATCGCGCCGAGCGTCGCGATCGTCGGCAGGAGGTCGGGCGTGTCGCCGACGTCGACCTCGATCCCGGCGAGGTCGCTACGATGGGCGCGGATGGTCGCATTCCCGCGGTCCCACTCGACGTCCGCCCCCATCCGATCGAGGACGTCGACGATCGCGGCGTCGCCCTGCGCGCTCTCGACCGCGCCGCGGATCGTGACGACGTCGTCGGGAGCCGCCGCGACGGCCCCCGCTGCGGCGAGATAGGAGATCGACGAGAAGTCACCCGGAACCGTGTATTCCCCGTTTTCCGGGGCGTATCGCTGACCGCCGGCGACCCGAAACCCGTCCGCTCCGGCGGCCGCGTCGCTCCCGATCGGCTCGGCATCCACGCCGAAGTCGGCGAGCACCTCGAGGGTGATGTCGACGTAGGGCGCGGACTTGAGGTCGGTCGTGAGGTCGATCGTGATCCCCTCGTCGCTCGCCGCCCCGGCCAGCAGCAACGCGGTGATGTACTGGGAGGAGACGTCGCCCGGAATGGCGACCTCGCCGCCCGTGGTCGGGCCGAACACCACGAGCGGCGCCTGCCCGTTCCCGCGAGTCGATTCCGCGCGCGCGCCGAGTTGTTCGAGCGCGTCGAGCAGCGGCCCCTGCGGGCGCGACCGGAGCGACGCGTCGCCGGTGAGGACGGTCCCGCCGTCCGCGAGCCCGGCCGCGCCGGCGACCAGTCGCGTCGTCGTTCCGGAGTTGGCGCAGTCGATGACGTCGTCCGGCACGGCCGGAGTTCCGTCGAACCCGTCGACGACGAGTGCGTCCTCGGCCGTTCGCTCGGAGCCCTCGAGGTTCGGGTCGCGGTCGACCGTGCCGCCGAACGCCTCGACAGCACGGGCCGTCGCCCGGGTGTCGGCGCTGTCGAGCGGCGACCGCACGACCGCGCCGTCGCTGTAGCCCGCCGCGAGGATCGCCCGGTGGGTGTAGCTCTTCGAGGGGGGTGCCCGGACGGTTCCGGAGACGTCGCCGGGCGTGATGCGTGCGTCCATATCCGTCCCTTCGCCGCCGTCCGTATCAGCGTACCGGAGCCCCGCGAGCGGTGTGACGCATCGTTGGCGGGTCGCCAGCAGCGTACGGTTTATACTACCGGGTCCGTTACCCGAAGGTATGCCTCAGTGTGAAATGTGTGGCGCCGAGCAGGCCTCGCTGACGACGACGAAGGTCGAAGGCGCCGAACTGGAGCTCTGTGACTCCTGTACGGACTTCGGGACCGAGGTCCGTCAGGAGCCCGACTCCACGACCACGAGCAAGTACTCCACGTCCTCCAGTTCCGGCCGATCGTCCGGCTCCGGCTCCGGTTCCGGATCGGGGTCCGGATCCGGAGGCTCCTCCGGTGGGGGCCGCCGGCGGGACATGTTCGACGAGATGGACGAGGTCGCCGCGGACTACGACGACCGCATCCGGGAGGCCCGCGAGTCGCGCGGGCTCAGCCAGGAGGAGCTCGCGGACCAGCTCAACGAGAAGGCGAGCCTCATCCGCAAGCTCGAACGCGGCGACATCCTCCCGCCGGACGACGTCCAGCGAAAGCTCGAACGGACGCTCGAGATCTCGCTCGTCGAGGGAACCGACGTCGACGAGGAGTGGGAGTCCGGTGACTCCTCGTCGATGACGCTCGGCGACGTCGTGAAGCGGAAGGACTGATCGGACACGGGGTAGTAGTCGAGCGTCGGGTCGGATCCGAACCGGGATCGACTCACTCCTCGGCGCCGCCGGCCGCGGCGACGCCGTACGTCTCCGAGAGGTGTGTTATCGCCTCGGCAACCATCCGTGGGTCGTAGGTCCAGAACCCGAAGAAGCGGTCGGGTTCACGTTCCTCGGCGAGGAGCAGACAGGCGTTCTCCTCGAGACCGCCGCCGTCGTAGGCGACGAACCACGTCTCCCGGATCTCCGGCGCGCGCTCGATGTGGACCGCGAAGTCGGCGTCGGGCACGGATCCCTCGGGTGCGGCGTAGGCGTGAACGGCCAGGTCCTCCCGCTCGGCAAGCCGGTTGTACGTGTCGACGGTCTCGCCCAGCGTCGTGAGCGTCTGGAAGCCGGCATGGAGCGCTCCGGACCCGGTCCGCCACGCGCGGTCCTCGATCTCCCGGGACGCCGCAACCATCTTCCGCTTCGAGTAGGAGGTGAACGTCGTCTCGTCGATCGCGTCGAGGACCGGGGCGTACGACTGCTGGTCGAACGCCGGAGCGGTTTTCTCCGGCGAGGTCTCCGTCGAAGGCAGGAGGTCGTCGACGGCGATCGCGGTAACGAACTCCTCGTCGCGAGCGAGCACCGCGAACCGGTCGGGCGCGCCCGGGAGCGTGGCCTCGGTCACCACGAGGTTGCGGTCGCCGAACGTCTCCGCCAGCTCGTCGCGTGCGGCGGCGTTCGCGTTGACGACCGTCAAGGTCGCCGCGGTGGCTTCGACCCGGGCGATGAGTTCAATGAGCGACATTCGGGATGGAGGCGTGGGCGTATGCGCCGACAGGGCGGTCGAACGCTTGTAGTTTTCGGCGTTGTGGGTTCCGACGGACGGTGCACCCCTCGGCCGAGGTCATCACCATACCGGCCGGCGGCGGGCCGCCACGCGGTCGGAGTATCAAACTATTTGCGCCGGCGGGGTCGACTGCGGGTATGTTCGTTCTCGTCAACCTGAAGGCGTATCCCTGTGACCCGATCGCGGTCGCGACGGCCGCACGCGACGTCGCCGACGACGCCGGCGTTCGGATCGCCGTCGCGCCGCAGGCTGCCGACCTCTCGCGCGTGGCCGAGACCGGCGTCGAGACGTGGGCCCAACACGTCTCTCCGATCGACCACGGTTCCCACACCGGGTCGACGCGCGCGGCGGCGGTCGCCGACGCCGGCGCGGTCGGGACGCTCATCAACCACTCCGAGCGCCGACTCACCCTGGCGGACATCGACGGCGCCCGTGAGGTGGCCGCCGAGCGCGACCTGGAGACGGTCGTCTGCGCGAACGATCCCGCCCAGGCCGGCGCCGCCGCGGCCCTGGGACCGGACGCGGTCGCGGTCGAGCCGCCGGCGCTCATCGGCGGCGACGTCTCGGTCGCGAGCGCCGATCCGGGGATCGTCAGGGACGCCGTCGAGGCGGTGACCGCCGTCGACGGGACGGTCGACCTGTTCTGCGGCGCCGGCGTCTCGACCGGCGCGGACGTCGACGCGGCCGCCGATCTCGGCGCCTCGGGCGTCCTGCTCGCCTCGGGTGTCGCGAAGGCCGACGATCCGCGGGCGGCCCTCGAGGACCTCGTCTCCGGTATCTGAGGGTACGCGGACGGTCCTCGGCCGCGGCCGGGTTCCCGCGAACCAGGGTGGCTCACGACTCCAGTACGACGAGCGGCAGCGCCGCGGTCAGCCCCGCGAGGTAGCCGGCGAAGTGCGCCCACACATTGGCGCCCGCCGGAACGAGCAGCATCGATCCGACGATCCCGGAGACGGCGACGCTCGCCCCAACGACGAGGACGAACTCGTGGACCGGATCGATTCGGTCGTCCGCCGGATCGGGCCGATCTCCCATCGAGTCTCCCCTGCCGTCCCGCCGCGTGTGGTTTCGGCTTGCTCGCTGCGTCTTGCGCCATCGGATCCACGCGGCCACCAGGAGGCTCACGCCGGCCGCGGCCGCCGCCGCGATCGGGTAGCGCGGAAAGTACCACACCGAGGACGGAGCCGCGAGGACGACCGCGACCGAGGCTGGCGCCGCGACGAACGCCAGACTACGCGGGATCCGGCCGGTCGTGGCGCGGTCCGCGGAGACGAACCAGACGACGAGGAGATAGCCGAGCAGGCCGGTGTTGACGTCCGAGAACCCGACCGAGGGCACGTCGGTGATCGTCCCGAGCGTGGCCAGCGTCGCCCACGCGGAGACGACCGGGATCACGACTAGACACGCGATCGTGACGCCGGCGAAGCGGGCGCGCCAGCCGACGATGGCCGATAGCGGGTACGCCACGCCGACGACCATCCAGTAGACGCCCACGTTGTGGAGGAGGTGGTTCACGTCCGAGTGGACGTAACTCGAGGCGAACGCCGTCCAGAGCGTCCACCGGCTCGTCAGGATCCCCTCGTTCGCCAGCGAGAACGCCCACGCCTCGCTGCCCGGCAGGAGGTGTGCGCCCACGAGGACGCCCGGGACGACGAACAGGACCGCGGCGAGCTCCCCGGGGCCTGCAGCGCGCGCTCCCGCGACCGCCGCGGTCACGATCCGGCGAGCCACGCCACGAACGCCGGGCCGAACCATATCGGATCGAGGCCGCCGATCGACAAAAACGATCGTTCCCCGGCAGCACAGGAGTTAGGACCGCGAGTCGACGACCGACGCCACCGCCGCCCGGTAGTGGTCGGCCGTGATCCGGACCGCCTCGGGATGGTCGACCGCCGACTCGCCGTACGTCTCGGTCACGTCCTCGATCGCGGCGAGGGCGGCCTCCCGGCAGACGGACGCGAGTTCGGCCCCCGAGAGGCCGGCCGTCTCCGCGGCGATCGCGTCGAGATCGACGTCCTCGGCGAGGGGCTGGTCCGCCGTATGGACCGCGAGGATGGCGACGCGGGCCTCCCGGTCCGGGTTCGGAACCTCGACGTGGGTCTCCAGTCGTCCCGGACGCAACAGGGCCGGGTCGAGGGCGTCCCGCCGGTTCGTCGCCGCGATCACCACGAGCGAGGGGTTCTCGGCAGCACGGTCGAGCTCGGTGAGCAGCTGGGAGACGACGCGCTCGCCGACGGCGGAGCCCCCGGTAGCGCCGCTTCCACCACCCGCGCTACTTCCACCACCCGTGTCGCCTCCACCACCCGAGCCACCCCCGCCGCGGGTCGTCGCGACCGCGTCGATCTCGTCGAAGAAGACGATCGTCGGCGCGGTCTGACGGGCCCGCTCGAACACCTCGCGGACGGCCTTCTCGGACTCGCCGACGTATCGGTCGAGCAGCTCGGGGCCGGCGACCTGGATGAAGTTGACGCCGCTCTCGCCCGCGATCGCCCGCGCGAGCAGCGTCTTGCCGGTCCCCGGCGGTCCGTGAAGCAGGATCCCGGTGGGCGGGTCGGCCGCCGCGGCCTCGAAGAGGGGACCGTACGCGAGCGGCCAGGTGACGGCCTTCTCGAGGGCTTGCTTGGCGGACTCGAGCCCGCCGACGTCCGCGAAGGTGGTCTCGGGCGTCTCCGCGACGTACTCACGCATCGCGCTCGGCTCGACGGCGGTCAGGGCGTCCTCGAAGTCCGACCGCGTCACCGTCACAGCCGTGAGCGGATCGCCGGCCTCACGGGCGCGTCGCAGCGCCGTCATCGCCGCCTCCTGGGTAAGGCTCTCCAGGTCGGCGCCGACGAACCCGTGGGTGCGGGCGGCGATCGCGTCGAGATCGACGTCCTCGGCGAGCGGGGTCCGCCGGGTGTGGACCTCGAGGATCTGCCGTCGACCGGCCTCGCCCGGGACGCCGATCTCGATCTCCCGGTCGAACCGGCCGCCGCGTCGCAGGGCCGGATCGAGGGCGTCGACCCGGTTGGTCGCGCCGATCACGATCACGTCACCGCGGGCGTCGAGCCCGTCCATCAGCGACAGGAGCTGGCCGACGACCCGGTTCTCGAGGTCGCCGCCGTCGTCGCGCTCGCCGGCGATCGAGTCGATCTCGTCGAAGAAGACGATCGCCGGAGCGTCCTCCCGAGCCCGCTCGAACACCTCCCGGAGCCGCTTTTCGCTCTCGCCCTTGTACTTCGAGGTGATCTCCGGGCCATCGACCGTGATGAACGTCGCGTCGACCTCGTTGGCGACCGCTCGGGCGATGAGCGTCTTCCCGGTTCCCGGCGGCCCGTACAGCAGGACGCCCTTCGGCGGATCGACGCCGAGTCGGGTGAAGAGATCCGGCGAGGAGAGAGGCAGCTCGATCAGCTCCCGCACCAGGTCGAGCTCCTCGTCGAGTCCGCCGATGTCCTCGTACGTCGCGCCCGTTCGAGGGGCCGCCGCCTCCTCCCGGCTCGGTTCGGCGCCGTCGACGCCATCGGTCGACCGGTCCCGTGGCCGGCTCCGGCTCGGTTCGGCGCCGGACGACCCCGGTTCCGCACCGGAGACGGACGTGTCAGCCCTCGGTTCGGACGCGTCCGAGCCGGCGGCCGAGTCGGCGGCCGGGATCTCGCGGTCCGGACTGCCGGCGTCGGAATCGACGGACCGGGAGGAGACGACTGAGACGTCGGTCCGGTCGGTGAGCCGTACCGTCCCTTCGGGATCGGTCGCCGCGACGACGAACCCAAGTCCGCCGAGCCGCTCGACGTGGACCGACTCCCCGGCGGTCAGGGGACGGTCCCGGAGGTCGCGGGCGATCGAGCGCTCGATCGTCTCCCGGTCGACGTCGACGTCCGCGAGGCTGCCGGGTGCCTCGAGGGTCACGGCGGTCGCGTCCGCGACCTCGACCGGCGAGATGCGGACCGCATCGCCGACCTTGACGTCGGCGTTGGCGCGGGTGTCGGCGTCGATCCGGATCGCGCCGTCGGGCACGTCGTGGCCGCCCGGCCAGACCTTCGCGACCGTGGTCCGACCGCCCTCGATCCGGACCGTGTCGCCGCTGAGGACGCCCAGGCGCGTCCGGGTCGATTCGGAAAGTCTGGCGATCCCGCGCCCGGCGTCTCGTTTCTCGGCGGCGCGGACCGTGAGCTCGACGTCCCCGGTATCGCTCATGGACCACCGTTTCGTCCGGGACGCCTTGAGGATTTCTCAGGAGTATGATGGAACACCCGGGAACGCGACGGCCGGCGGTTCCGATCGTGGGGTGACCACCCGCCGCGTCGGACGTGACTGGATCAGATCTTCCCTTCCGCGTCCTCGGCGAGCTCCTCCATCCGTTTGCCGACGCGGCCCGCCGCCGAGAACTCGTCCTCGCTCATCGCGGTCGCGAGCGCATTGCCGAGCACGAACACCGCGTGTTTGTGCTCGCTTTTCGACTTGTGAACGTGTGAGGGGTCGATGTCGAGCTCCTCGTAGGGGTCGAAGAGCTCGGTCCGGACGTCCTCTCGTTCCCGGAAGTGTTCCATAATCGTCACCATCTGTTCGTGAAGTTCGAGGAGTTCGTCCTTGTGCATACTCGTGGTACGTTCGATGTCCTTTTAAGCGTTTTTGGCGATCCGTCCCACGGCCGGTTGAGACCGGCGATCCCGGGACGTTCGTCGTTCGAACGCGTCCCGAAACGCTCCGTCGACCGTCCGTCGTCCGTCCACCGTCTGCCGGTCAGAAGACGTACTCGTCCTCGTGGCCCATCATTCCCTCGTCCTCGAAGCCCGGTCCCTCCTCCTCGTCGGTCGGTCCGCTGGTCTTGTACGCCTTGATTCCGGTCGACAGGAGCTCCTCGATCGCCTCCTCGCGGTTGAGGAACTCGCCCTGCTCGACCATATGGGCGATCTGCATCTCCTGGTGTTCCGGGACCGTGATCTCGACTTTCGGCATTCTCTACCCCGTGGTAAACCGAGGGGATATATAAACCTACTGCCAAACTCTTGGTATACGAAAAAATAGACACCGTCATTCGCGATCTTCCGTTCCATATAGAAAAAGTATTATTTAAAATAATGGAAATACGGACGACCCGACACCCATAGGTGGATCCGTCTCCGATCCCCGGTATGGTCGAGGACGTCACGGACCTGTACCGGGAGTTCGGCGAGGATCGGCTCCCCCCGGGACAGCGACGGACGGACGGGTTTCCGGTGCTTTCCAAGAGCGGGACTCCGTCTTATAACCCTGCCGACTGGCGGTTCGAGGTGTACGGCGCGGTCGAGAACCGGCTCGAGTACGACCTGGAGGCGTTCGAGGAGCTACCGCACGTTCGGCAGCGCCAGGACTTCCACTGCGTGACCGGCTGGAGCCGGTTCGACTGCGAGTTCGCCGGCGTCCCGTTCACCGAAATCGCGGACCGGGCGGGGATCGGGCCTGACGTCGAACACGTCCTGTTTCACGCGCTTGACGGCTACACGACCGATCTACCGCTGTCTGCGTGCCGACGCCAGGAGGTGCTGTTCGCCGACGGGCTCGACGGCGAGTCCCTCCCCGATGACCACGGCGGCCCGGTTCGCGTGGTCACCCCGCACAAGTACGCGTACAAGGGCGCGAAGTGGGTGACCGGCGTCGAGTTCCTCACCGAGCCCGAGCGCGGCTACTGGGAGAAGCGCGGCTACTCGGAAACGGCCAACCCGTGGAACGAGGAGCGGTATAGTTAGGGTCAAGGGCGTCGCCCACCGATCCCGTATCAATGGACCCGTCCGCGCTGGCCGACGCGCCGCGGCTCGTGAGCCGCGCCCGTCGGATCGCCGATCCGGAGTTTCAGGCCGTCTTCGAGGCGATCGAGACGCCGCGCGTCGTGTGGGGGGCGCCCGGGGAGTCGACGGCCATCGGCGGCGGCGCGGCCGCGACCCTGACCGCGAGCGGTCCCGACCGGTTCGCCTCGATCCGCGAGGACGCCGAGACGCTGTTCGCCTCGGGGGACGTCCACGCCGGAACCGAGGCCGCACGACCCCGGTTGTTCGGCGGGTTCGCGTTTCACGAGGCGGCCACCGACGGATCGCCCTGGGAGTCGTTCCCCGAGGCCCGGTTCGTCTTCCCGCGCGTGCAGGTCACGGCGGCCGACAACGGGACGTGGGTGACGGTCAACGCGGTGGGTCCCGACGCCGCCGCGGCCGACGTCGAGCGGCGCCTCGATCGCGCGGTCGAGACCTTCGACGGGCTCGGGACTGCCGGAGCCGGAGCCACCACCAGCGGCACTGCCGCACCCGAAGCCGCCGGCAGCGGACACGCTGCACACGACCCGGATTCACGTCCCGACCGTCCCGGGATCGTCTCCCGCCGCCGGACAACGACGCGCCAGGAGTGGCGAGCCGGCGTCGAGGCCGCAGTCGACCGGATCCGCGCCGGGGACCTCGAGAAGGTCGTCCTCGCGCAGGCGCTTGCTGCCGACCTCCACGCTGACGCGCCCCGCGCCGCGACGGTCGACCGGCTCCGGAATCGATACCCGAACTGCTACCCGTTCCTCGTCGAGACCGACCCGGCGGGTGCGGCCTTCGTCGGCGCGACCCCGGAACGGCTCGTCTCGACGCGGGGACGAACCGTCGAGACCGACGCACTGGCCGGGACCACCGGCCGGGGCGAGACGCCCGCGGAGGACGAGTGGCTCGCCTCGGAGTTGGCCGCCGACCGGAAGAACGCACACGAACACGACCTCGTCGTCGACGCGATCCGCGACCAGCTCGCGCCGTTCACCGCCTCCATCACGGCGGGCGACCGCCGGATCAAGCGGCTGGCGGAGGTTCAACACCTCCACACGCCGATCACGGCCGAGCTCGAGGCGAACACCCACGTGCTGGAGCTGGTCGAGGCGCTGCACCCGACGCCGGCGGTCGGCGGGCTCCCGCCCGCGGCCGCGCTCGAGACCATTCGCGAAACCGAGCCGTTCGACCGCGGCTGGTACGCCGCACCGGTCGGCTGGATCGACGCGGCGGGCAACGGGACCTTCGCGGTCGGGATCCGATCGGCGGTCCTCGAACCGCGGGCGGCGACGCTGTTCGCCGGGGTCGGCATCGTCGCCGACTCCGACGCCGACGAGGAGTGGGACGAGATCCAGCTCAAATACCGCCCGATCCTGAACGAGCTCGAGGACGGGGACTGAGACCCCGCCACGGGAGCGGAGCCGCCTCCGGCTTTTACTGATACATTCGCAACGGACGCGCCTCGGTGCTCTCCTCCTCGACGTCCTGCATCCGCATCGCGAGCTGCTCTTTGGCGCGCTGGATCTCGTCGGCGCGGTCGACGAGCGTGTCGGTCGGGATGTCGACCTCCGTGATCGGCGCGAGTCCGTTGGTGATCAGCGCCCGCGACGCCTCGGGGTCGGGGAACTGCGGGTCGGACTCGACGACGAGTCCGACGGCGGTCGTGTCGTTCTCCAGCGCGTGGGAGAGGAGCGCGCCGGTCGGGCCGGTGACGAGCCCCATCTCGGAGGGGGCGTCGATGCCGACGCGCTCGAGATGCGCGGCGCCGTCGCCGGTCGCGATCCCGTACAGCGCCGGCGGTTCCGTATCCTTCTCCGCCGGCCGACCGGAGAGGTACAGCGGCGTGACGCCCTTCTCGTCGAACCAGCCGGCGACGCAGTCGGCGAACTCCGTCGCCGCGGCCGGCGAGACCGGCACGTCGCTCTGCAGCACCAGCAGGTCTCGGTCGGCATCGGCGTAGATCCGAACCGGCGTCGACAGCCGCGAGTCGTTCTCGGGGTAGGTCACGACCGGGGGGACACCGTCGCAGTGGACGTTCGCGTAGTGAACCATGTCGAACGCCTCCACGATGTGGTCGGCGGCGATCTTCCCGACGAGCCCGACGCCCGGTAGCCCCTCGACCAGAAACGGCGCGTCCAGCTCGACGTCCTCGGCGAGTACGTTGATGCGAGCCATACGCGACGGTTCGGCTGCCAGCCACTTATAAGGACGCGCGGATCGCTTCCGCGAATGGGAGTCGAAATCGACAAACCGACCGGCCGCGAACCGAACGTATGAATCCGCTCGAGCGGTACCTCCCGCTCGTCGACGACGAGGACGCGTTTCTGGCCGCCTGCGACCGGCCGCTGCCCTCCGTCGTCCGCACGAACCCGATCGCGGCCACGCCCGAGCGCGTTCGTCGGGCGTTCGACGAGGAGGGGATCGACTACGAACCGGTCGACTGGCACGACGGACTGTTCCGGCTGCCGGGGGGCAGCCCCGGAACGAACTGGCCGTACGTCCACGGCTGGATCCACGGCCAGGAGGAGGTCTCGACGCTGCCCGGGCTCGCCCTCGACGCGCAGCCGGGCGATCGCGTGCTCGACGCCTGCGCCGCGCCGGGCAGCAAGACGACCCAGATCGCGGCCGACATGGACGACCGCGGCACCCTCGTCGCGAACGACAACAACCTCGGTCGGCTCTCGGCGCTGCGGCACAACGCCGAGCGGCTCGGGGTGACGAACGTCGCCGTCACGAACCAGGACGCGCGGAACCTCTCGTTGCGGCCGTTTCCCTTCGACGCGTTCGACCGGGCGCTCGTCGACGTCCCCTGCTCGTGTGAGGGCACCTGCCGGAAGAACCCGGACGTCCTCGACGAGTGGACGCTCGACCACGTCGAAGCGATCGCCGGCGTCGGCAAGGGGATCCTGACCCGCGCCGTCCAGGCCACCCGCCCGGGCGGCGTCGTGGTCTTCTCGACGTGTACCTTCGCGCCCGAGGAGAACGAGGCCGTCCTCCAGCACGTCCTCGAGTCGGAGCCGTGTGAGCTCGCGACGTTCGACCTCCCGCTCCGAACCGAGCCCGGCATCACCGAGTGGGAGGGTGAGACGTTCGACGACGCGATGCGACGGGCCCACCGGATCTACCCCCACCACAACGACACGGGCGGGTTCTTCTGTGCGAAGCTTCGCGTGACCGACGGGCGGACGGACGGCGGGACCGCGGACGTCCGGGATTCGGACGGCGGGACCGCGGTCGATGCCGGCACCGAGAGGAGGAAGGAGGTGACCGCCGAATGAGCGACGAACGCGGACAAAGCGATGCGAACCCGCCGAGCAACGACGGCCAGCGCTTCGACCGGCTCCCCGAGACCGCCGCGGACCGGAAGGTTCCCGGCCGGCCGACCCGCGAGGAGGTCCTCGAGTGGTGGGACGAGCGGTTCGGCGTGGACCGGTCGGTCCTGGAGCCGTACACCTTCCTCGAGAAGGGCGCCGGGAAGGTCTGGATCTATCGCGGGGAGGCGACCGATCCGTGTCGGATCGAGGCGCTGGGAATGACGTTCCTCCGGACTCGCCAGGAACACTGGAAGCCGACGACGCGGGCCGTCTCCCGGTTCGGCCGGCACGCGAGCCGGAACGTGATCGAGCTCGAGCCTGCCGAAGCCGCCCGGTTCGTCGCCGGCGAGGACCAGCCGATCGACCGCTGGGACGGCGACTGGGGCTACCTGATCGCGGCCCACGAGCTGGCCGGCGGCCGGGAGCCGATCGGCGTCGGGCTCTACCTCCACGGCGAGCTTCGGTCCCGGGTTCCGAAGGGAAGTCGGACCGACGTCGGGCAGCTGGGTCGCGAGGAGTAGCGCCGGAGCGCCCGCCCACGGACGCCCGCATCGATGCCGGCGCTTTATGGGTGATGCCGCCCGAGTGAGCGTATGGCCGGCGAGGGACGACGGTTCAAGCGCGCGGCCGGGGCGAACGTCCTCGGGAACGCGGTCAAGATCCTCATCGAGGGAGCCGCCGGGGTCGCATTCGGGAGCGTCGCCCTCGTGGCCGACGCCGCCCACTCGGTCGCCGACCTCGTCGCCAGCCTCGTGGTGTTCGTGTGGGGCGGGGCCGCCTACGTCGGCCCGGACGAGACGCACCCGCACGGACACCAGCGCATCGAGCCGCTGACCGCCCTGTTCGTCGGCGCCGTCATCGTCCTGCTCGGCGCGAACCTGCTTCGGGAGTCCGCGCTCGCGCTGATCGAGGGCCCGGGAGTCGTCTTCGATCCGCTGTTGCTCGGCGCGCTCGCGTTCGCGATGGCGGACATGTACCTCCTGTACTGGTACACCACGCGGGTGAACGCCGACCTCGAATCGACCGCCCTCCACGCGCTCGCGGTCGACTGCCTCAACGACATCTACACGACGGTGGCCGCCGTCGCCGGCGTCCTCGGCGTCCTGCTCGGCTACCCGATCCTCGACGCGGTTGCCGGCGGCCTGGTTAGCCTGCTCGTCGTCTACCAGGGCGTCGAGATCGCCCGCGAGAACGTGACTTATCTCGTCGGCGCCGCCCCGCCCGCGGAGGAGTACGACCGCCTCCGGGAGACCCTGCACGACCACCCCGCGGTCGAGGGCGTTCACGACCTCCGGGCCTTCTACGACGGGACCGACGTCGAGGTCGAGGTCCACGTCGAGGTCGACGGCGCGATGACGCTCCGGGAGGCCCACGACCTCGAGACCGAGCTGATGGATCGGCTCCGGGCGCTTCCGTCGGTCGGTGACGCCCACGTCCATCTGGACCCCTCGGGCGTGGGCGAGTGGAAGGACGCCCCCGACGAGCGGTCGGAAGCGAGGGCGGATGCCGCAGCCGAACCCGACGGCGGCGAGTGAGTGGCCGCTCGCGACGACGGCGGGCGCGCAATCGGGACCGACGGCGGCGAGCGCGAGAGACCGACCAACCGGCGTGTCAAACCGGCTCGATCAGCGATGGGTCGTCGTTCGACGGGTCGTTCACGCGCTCGGAGACCGGGTGGGCCCGCAGGTCGTCGGGCGCGACCGGCTCGAGCAGCGACGCCGCGGTCTCGGGATCTCCGTGGAGATATCGCTCCTCGTCGGCCGGGTCGAGGATGACGGCCATCCGGTGGTGAAGGTCGGCGACGAGGTCGTTCGGCTCGGTCGTGACGATCGAGAAGGTCTCGACCGGCTCCGGGCCGGCGTCCGCAGTCGGGTTTGACGACGTGACGGCGGAGTCGGGCTCGTTCCCGTCGACGTTTCGGGACCCACCGGCAAACCGGTCGAGCCCCGTCTGGGTGGGTCCGTCGGGTTCGGGCGGCTCCCAGCGCTCGTATATTCCGGCCATCGCGAACGGGCGATCGTCCGCGAACGCGACGCGATATGGCCGCGTTCCGGACCCCGTCTCCACCCACTCGTAGAAGCCGTCCGCGGGAACCAGACATCGGCGGCGCTCGAACGCGGATCGAAACGCGGGCTTCTCTCGGATCGTCTCCGCACGCGCGTTGATCAGGCCCAGTCGGTCGTCCGCCCAGGCGGGCGTCAGCCCCCACTCCAGCCGTCTCGCCTCGGCCGGCGCGTCGGCGGTGATCACGGGGAGCCTCTGGCCGGGTGCACAGTTGTACCGCGGCGGCACGTCGGGGAACGCGGCGTCGAAGCGGGTCCGGAGATCATCGCGAGGCGTCGACAGCGAGTACCGGCCGCACATACGTTCAACTGGGGCCGCGAACGACAAAAGCGCTCGTGCTTCCGACGGTACACGCCACAGCCGGCGGCGTTCGGTCCACGTCGCGTCGCGAGGGGTTCAAGTGACCGGAGCGCGCCGGTGGGGATGTGCGCATCGAGAACAGCTTCATCCCGGTCCGAGGGGTCGGCGAGCGGACGGAGCGCCGGCTCTGGGAACGGGGGATCACCCATTGGGACGACTTCGACCGATCCGTCGACGTGCGGGGGGTCGGCGCGACGACCGCCGATCGGATCGACGGGTTCATCGACCGGGCCCGCGACCGGCTCCGAGCCGGTGACGCCGCGTTCTTCGACGACGTCTTTCCGAGCGACCAGCGCTGGCGGCTCTACGAGGACTTCCGGACGGAGACGTGTTACTTCGACATCGAGACGACCGGCCTCGACGAGCAGGCCAACCAGGTCACGACAGTGAGCTTTCACCGCGACGGCGAGACGACGACGCTCGTCGCCGGAGAGGACCTCACCGCCGAGGCGGTCCACGACCGACTGACCGACGCCGCCGTGATCGCCTCGTTCAACGGCGCGCGCTTCGACGTGCCGTTCCTGGAGACGAACCTCGGGATCGAGATCGATACCCCACACCTCGACCTGTTGTATCCCTGCCGGCAGCTGGGGCTTTCGGGCGGACTCAAGGCGATCGAGTCCGAGATCGGCGTCGAGCGCGACCGCCCCGACATCAGCGGCCGCGACGCCGTCCGGCTCTGGCACGAGTACGAGCGCGGCGACGAGGAGGCGCTGGAGACGCTCGTCTCGTACAACCGGGAGGACGCGCGAAACCTCGAGACGCTGGCCGACGTCGTCTGTGAGTCCCTCCACCGAGACGTCTTCGGATCGGTCGCCGGGTCGGCGAACCCCGGCCGCTCCGAGCCGGCCGCCGGCGAGTAACCGCTCCGGGCCGACTGCTGACGGTGAACCGCTCCGGGCCGATTGCTGACGGTGAACCGCTCCGATCTGATCCGTCCGAACCGAAACGTTCCTACCCCGCGGCCGAGACGCCATCGATATGACGCCGTCCCCGGACGACCGTGGCTCCGAGCGCCGTCGAGGGTGGATCCGCGGGCTCGATCCACGGACGTGGGACCGGACCGACCGGCGGACGCGCGCCGCCGTCGCGGTCATCGTCGGCTGTTCGCTGCTCGCTCGGACGGTCGCTCTGGGCGATCGACCGTTCCACTGGGACGAGGCACGGGTCGGGTACTGGACGCTCCGCTCGCTCGAGACGGGGAGCTACGAGTACCGCCCGGTCGCCGGCGGGCCGGTCGTGTTCCATCTGAGCCGGCTCGCGCTCTCGGTCGCGCCGCCGAGCGACGCCCTCGCGCGGCTACCGTTCGCGATCGCCGGCGGGCTCCTTCCGGCCGTCGCGCTCCTCTTCCGCGGCCGGCTCGGCGACGACGAGACCGTCGCCGCTGCTGCTGTACTCGGCTTCGCGCCGCCGCTGGTCCACTACGGGCGCTTCCTGCGCGGGGACGTGATCGCTGCCGGCGCTGCGCTTCTCGCGGTCGGTTGGCTCGTCCGGTGGATCGACTCCGACTCCGGGACCCGACCGCGTGACCGATACCTGTACGGCGCCACCGTCGCTTCGGTGGTGGCCCTCGGCACCTCCGGGTTCGCGGTCGCGACGCTCGTGCTTGTGGTCGCCGCCGCGCTCGTCACGCTCGACCGGCCACGGGCCGAGGGACGCTCCTCGAGCCTCGGCGACGCAGCGCGCCGTGGCGGTCGATGGATCGTCGACCGTGCGACGCCGCTCGCCCGCGCGGCGTTCGTGTTCCTCGGGACCTGGGCGGTGCTGTTCCTCCCGCGCGGCTCCGACAGCGGCGCGGGCGGAACTCCCGGCGGACTCGCCGGACTCGTCGCCGACCCGATCGGGCTGGCGACGCGGACCTACGTGGCTCCCGTCGAGGCGTTCCTCGGGGTTCGGGTCGCGGAGCGGGCCGGGACGCAGTTCCTCCCGTTCGTGACCGACGCCGTCTCGACGGCGCTTGCGACCGCCGCACCGATCCTCGCGATCGCCGCGGCCGGATTCCTCGCGGACCGATACGGTCTCCTGGGTGACGCGACACGTCAGGGGACCGCGGGCGGACGACCGATCGTCCTGTTCGCGTCCGCCTGGGCCGGGCTCGGCCTGCTCGGCTATCCGATCGTAGCGGAGGTGATCGCCCCCTGGACGCTCGTGCACGTGCTCGTCCCGCTGGCGGTGCCGGCCGGCGTCGGGATCGCGGCCGTCTACCGGTACGGACGCGAGGCGGCGGGTCGATCGCTGGGCTCGAACGTGGCCGCGTCCGGCGCGCGACGCGGGGGTGACGCCGCCTTCCGTGATGACGCCGCGGACGCCGATCGAGTGGCCGCCGGAGGTGCTGACCGAGTGACCGCCGGAGATACTGACCGACTGACCGTCGGTGACGCGGCACGGGTCGCGGCGGCCGGACTCGTGCTGTTCGCGATCGTCGCGCACGCCGGGATCGTCACCCTCGATGCCGCCGCCGCCGAGCCGGGACCGGAGTCGCCGCTCGCGCAGTACGGCCAGCCCGCCGACGACCTCGAGCCGCTCGTCGATGAGATGGAGGCGGCGATCGCGGACGCGGAGGGAGAGAACGCGCGCGTCGTCTGGGTCGGCGACCGGTTCCACCTGCCGGACGAGACGGTCGCGGACCGCCCCCCGATCGGAACGGAGGCGGCTCGCGAGGCGTGGGGCGACCGGTTGCCGCTTCCGTGGTACCTCGAGCGGACCGACGCCGAGGTCGAGAGCGTGACCGCGCCGAGCGGCCTCACGGGCGAGCCCGCGGTGGTGATCGCCGATCCGGCCCACGAGGGGTCGCTCGATGCGATGCTCCCCGCTCACGAGTCGCGGACCCTGCGGCTCGGGCTCTGGAACCGTGAGGTCGTCGTGTTCATCGCAAGCTGACGGTCGCAGTCGATCTGGACGGTTCGGAATCAGATGGGTCGGGACGGCCGAGTATTCAGATCCGGGATTCAGATCGGGGTTCAGCTCAGGATCTCACGACCGATTCGTCACCGAAACCCCATCGCCTCGATCTGCTCCTGGTACCGGTTGCGGATCGTGACCTCGGTCACCTGGGCGACCTGGGCGACCTCGCGTTGGGTCTTCTTCTCGTTGCACAGCAGCGAGGCCGCGTAGATCGCCGCCGCCGCGAAGCCGGTCGGCGACTTTCCGGAGAGCAGTCCCTGTTCGGCGGAGACGTCGATGATCTCGGTGGCCTTCGTCTGGACCTCCTCGCTGAGGTCGAGCGCGGAGGCGAATCGGGGAACGAACTGCTTGGGATCGACGGGTTTGAGCTCCAGCCCGAGCTCCTGGGAGATGTATCGATAGGTCCGGCCGATCTCCTTTTGCGGAACCCTGGAGACCTCGGCGACCTCGTCGAGCGATCGGGGGATCCCCTCCTGGCGACAGGCGGCGTACAGCGCGGAGGTGGCGACGCCCTCGATGGACCGGCCTCGAATGAGGTCCTCGGCGAGCGCGCGCCGGTAGATGACGGAGGCGACCTCCCGGACCGAGCGGGGGACGCCCAGCGCGGAGGCCATGCGGTCGATCTCCGAGAGCGCGAACTGGAGGTTCCGCTCGCCCGCGTCCTTCGTCCGGATGCGCTCCTGCCACTTGCGCAGCCGGTGCATCTGCGAACGCTTCTCCGAGGAGAGGGACCGTCCGTAGGCGTCCTTGTCCTTCCAGTCGATCGTCGTCGTCAGCCCCTTGTCGTGCATCGTCTCGGTGATCGGGGCGCCCACGCGGGACTTCGACTGTCGTTCGGAGTGGTTGAACGCCCGCCACTCCGGCCCGCGATCGAGCTGTTGTTCGTCGAGCACCAGCCCGCAATCGTCACACACCAACTCGTGATCCGCGTCCGCGACGACCTCCGCGGAGCCACACTCCGGACAGGAGACCGTTTCGTCCGCCTCCTGTTCGGTCTCCCGTTCCTGCCCTCGCTGCCGGCTCGGACGTTCCATATAAGGTTTGTGGCTAGTGGCGTATTTAAAAGTTGGTGTCGGATGCGTTATGATAACTCGGATCCGGTGGTTGGATCCCCGCTCCCGCTGCCGGTTTCGTCGGCGAGCGACTCGCAACCAGCCCGACGGGAACGGCCGGTCGGGTCCGGTCGGCTACCGGATCCCCTGCGGTCCTACCGGATCACTCGAGGTCGTCGACCGCGGTTTCGGCGGCGATCCTCCCGTAGACGGCGGCGTTGGTCAGGCCGGTTCCGCCGGGGTAGTTGTTGTAGAACAGGCCGCCGGTCGCGTTCCCGGCGGCGTAGAGTCCGGGGATGGGATCGTCGCGCGTGTCGAGCACCTCCGCGTCCGGCGTGACGGCCACGCCGCCGAAGCCGAACGTCATCCCGCCCGTCACCGGATAGCCGGTGAATGGCGGCTCGTCGATCGGGAGCGCCCAGTTCGACTTGGGCGGGTCGACGTCGGGCGCGTCGTTCCCGTCGAGGACGTTCGGCTCGTAGGCATCGAGGCCGTCCCCCTCGACCGTGCAGGCCTCGTTGAACCGCTCCACCGTCTCGACCGCCCGTTCGGGGTCCTCGATGTCGAGGCGTCTGACGAGCGATTCGATCGAGTCGGCCGTGACGGCCCGGCCGGGCCCCATGTGCGCGACGTCGTCGACGGTCTTCGAGTCGACGACGATGAACGCCTCGTGGTAGGGCTGCTCGAAGATCTCCCGGCCGAACTTCGCGTAGGTGTGTGCGCGTGCGTCCTCCCCCTCGTCGACGAACCGCTCGCCGTCGTGGTTGAGGATGACGCCGTACTGGTAGCCGTCGATCCGGGTGATCCCGCCCTCGACCTCGGGCGATTGGACGTCGATGATCGCTATGTGGGCGTCGCCCCATTCGCCCTCCGATTTGGCGCCGACGTCCATCGCGGCGTCGAGCGCCTCGCCGGTGTTGTACCGGCTGCCGCGGACCTTCATGTTCCCGTATCCGGGACCGTAGTACCGAGTCCGTCGCTCCTTGCTCGAGCCGTAATCGCCGGCCGCGAGGATCACTGCGTCGCCCTCGAAAAGCGTGCGGCGTCCCTCGTGACGCGCCTCGACGGCGGAGACGGTCCCGTCGTCGTCGCGCCGGAGGGACCGTGCCTCGGCCTCGTAGAAGATCTCCACGCCGCGGTCCTCGACGATCTCGACGAGTTCGTCCACCATGTCCTCGCCGTGGAGCCAGACGCGTCCCGCGGTGTAGCCGGGATGCGGCGCCTGGTACTCCCAGCTGACGCCGTGGTCGGTCAGCCATTCGAAGGTCTCGGGCGACTCGGAGACGAGCCGGTCGACGAGGTCCTCGTCGGCCCGATAGTTCGTCACCTGCATGATGTCCGAGTAGAAGTCGGCCGTCGAGTAGTCCTCGACGTTGAAGCTCGCGTCGACGTCGACGTCCGCGGTCGGGATCCGGAACGACTCGGTGAACCGCGTGTGACCGCCGCGGTGTTCCTTCGGACTCTTCTCGAGGAGACAGACGGATCGGTCGAGCTCCGCCGCGCGGAGTCCGGCGGCGAGACCGGCGATGCCACAGCCAATGACGACGATATCGAAGGAATGTCGGTTCATTTTCGGGGTGTCATATCGGGGGGTCATATCGGATCGATGGTTGGATGGGTCATCGATTCGACCCAGCCGTCGGCGTCGATCGCGTTCGATATCCGTATCGATCGCATCTGAACCCCCATCGATCGCAATCGGGCGTTGGGACGTTTGCCACTTAACCGTTCGCGCGAACGGGTTGGGCCGGCGACCCAATAATAACTACTGAGCATTTACAAAGATATTTGTATAACCAGAGAATATGTGCTTGTATGAGCACCACCGACTCCACGAGCGTTGACGGACCGATCGCGGGGTGTCGTCCGGCGGACGTCGAGCCCGTCGTCGTCGACGGCGACGACCTCGAGAGCACCGCGCCCGAGTACCTCCGTGACCTGAAGGCCGAGCTGTCGCGGCAGGGCTACCAGCCCGCGGCGCTGGCGGTACGGGCGTGTTTCGCGGAGGACTGTTCGCTCGCCACCCAGGAGGAGGCCGACCGGCTTCGCGGGTTCGTCCGCGCGGCGGCGTTCCTCGGTGCGGGCCGGATCGAGATCGAGATCGACGACGTCGCCGAGCCGGAGACCGTCGACCCCGCGATCGCCGCCCTCTCCGAGCGGGCCGCGCGCGAAGGCGTCACGCTCCGCGTGACCGGCGACGCCGAGATCGCCGGCTGATCGAATGGCATCGCGACGCTCCCTGGCGACGAAACTCGGCGTGGTCGCCGGCTTCGAGCAGCCGAGCGCGTCGCTCGAGCAGTACCCGACGCCGCCGGCGCTCGCCGCACACGTCGTCCACCTGGCCGACCTGCAGGGAGACGTCGAGGGACGAACGGTCGTCGACCTCGGATCCGGGACCGGAATGCTCGCGCTGGCGGCGGCACTCCGCGGTCCGGCACGGGTGGTCGGTCTCGAGGTCGACGACGACCCGATCCGAACCGCCCGCGAGAACGATCGGCGCGTCGGGACGAACGCTCCGGTTCACTGGGTTCGCGGGGACGCAACCCGCCACCCGCTCCGGATCGCGGAACCCACGACCGTCCTGATGAACCCCCCGTTCGGCGCCCAGAACGGGAATCGCCACGCCGACCGCGGATTCCTGGCTGCCGCCGGCACGATCGCCGACGTCTCCTACTCGGTCCACAACGGGGGCAGCGAGGCGTTCGTCCGCGCGTTCGCCGCCGACAACGGCGGGACGGTCACCCACGCCTTCGCCGCCGAGCTCGACGTCGAGAACCGGTTCGACCACCACACCGCCGACTCGGCCGCGATCGACGCCGAGGTCTACCGGATCGAGTGGTCCGGCGACGGGTCGGCGGGCAACGCCACGCGACCCGACGAGTCGACGTCGGGAACCTGATCGCCGCCGTCCGCCGCACGTTCAGCCACGCCGGCATCGACCACACCAATTCCGACCGCTCCGCCTCCAACCGCCCCGATTTCAGCCGCTCCGAGATCGATCTCCCGTGCCCGTTCGCGTCCCTCGTATCGCTCGGCCTCGAGGACCCGCACCCGCGTCCCGTCCGTCTCGGCGTAGATGCGCCGATCCTCGCGAACGATCCGGAGCCCGGACAGGTTCACCGACTCGTTGTCGGCCGGGAGCGGTGCGGTTTCCGTGTCGTTTCCGTGTGTGACGGTGATCTCGAAGACCCCCTCACGGGCCGCCACGGTCACGTTCCGCCCCGCGATCGTCGGTTCCGCGGTCGCCGGATCGGAGACGTGGACGGTCCGCCGCTCCCCGTCGTGCTCGAGGTCGACGCGGTAGCTCACTCCCGCCCCGACCGCGCGCCAGCCGGTCCGGTGTGCCGTGACGGTCTCGCGCCAGCCGGCGCCGCCGACGGCGACCTCCCGGGACCCCCAGTAGGCGAGATTCCCCCGGGAGACGGCGGTGATCCAGACGTCGCGCTCCTCGTTTTTGACGATCACCCCCGAGGTCGTGACGTTCGTCGCCCCCTCGAACGCCTCGACGTCGATGACGTTCACCAGCTGATTGGGGACGTCCTCGGCGTAGGTCACCTCGTAGCCCTCGATTTCGACCGGCGTTCCGGGAGTCTCCTCGTCGGAGACGGCGATGAGGTTTGGGACGACCGAGGGACCGACGAGGATCCCGAGCGCGGCCACCACCAACACGGCGCCGACGATCCGCGGCGTAGTGGACCGCAGGGCCTCGCGCGTCGTCTCGGGGTTCGGGACCGCGTAGTCCGGCAGCAGGGGCCGGTCGTTTCCGGCCACCGCGAGCGTGACGATCGCCGCAAGCAGGGCGACGAGCGCGACGCCGACCGCCCGGTAGAGGACGTATCGCTCGTTCCCGAGATACCAGTAGACGGCCCACAACGACCGCGAGGACGCGAACAGGAGGACGCCGGCGAAAACGACGGCCGCGGACCGGGTCGCCGTTCCGCGGCGACGGAGGATCACGATCCCGACCAGGACGCCGAGCAGGAACCCCACCGCATGTCCCTGGATCGAGACGTTCGCCCACCACGGCGCGCCGTAGGAGGGATTCGCTGCGGCCCGCGTGACGGGCGTTCTGAACGCAGCGTACAGCAGGTTCACGAGCGACGTCCCCGCAAGCCCGACGATCGACCCGAGCGGATAGTGGACGATCGCGACCCCCCAGAGCGCGAAGACGACCCCGGAGAAGCCGATGACGGGGCCGATCGACAGGACGCTCGAGAGGACCGCCCCGCCGAGGATCGCCGCCGGAACGACGAGGAACGCCCGGACGTAGGGGTTGGACCGCCACGACCCGAACGAACTCGCCCCGCGTGCGCGGGGGTAGTGTCCGTAGGCGTACTCCGCGAGCGTCCCGGCGACGAGGGTCGCCAGAAGGTTCCCGGTGAGGTGGCCGAGGCTCGCGTGCGAGAGCCCCGCCAGGAGCAGCCCCTCGAGGTAGAAGTACGACCACGCACGGAACGGGATCACGACCGGGGACGTCGGGTCGTCGATCCCACGCTGTACGAACAGGTAGACCAGGATCACGATCCCGACGGCGACGAGGGTTCCCCAGGGGACGCCGCGGAGGAGCCGTGAGCGTATCCGCCGTCCCCATCGTCCGCCCGGCCGGTCCATCGCCCACACGAGCCCGAACGCGAGGAGAAACGCCACCGGAACGCTCAGACGGTGGACCGTGACCCACTCCGGAAGCATACCCCGGATTCGATCGTGATCGGTAAAGAACCCGCGGTCGGTGGCACGTCGACGACGAGGCGTCACGATCGCCGTCGCGAGGCGCCACGATCGCCGTCGCTACGGAGCTACTCGACGACGTCCACCGCGCCGCGCATCCCGCTCGCCTGATGCGGGGTACAGACGTATCGGTAGGTCCCCATCTCCTCGAAGCGGTGGCTGAACGTCGCGCCCGACTCCCGATGCAGATCGCTTTCGAACCGGCCGCTCTCCTCGGTGACGTCGTGTTGCCCGCCCTCGCCGGTCCACTCCCAGACGACCTCGGTTCCGGCATCGATCCGGACTGCCACAGGGTCGAACGCGAGCCCGCCCGCGGCGCCCACCGCGACCGTCACGGTCGACTCGCCGGTGCGGTCGACCACGCCGTCGTAGTTGTTGGCGCCTTCCAGCCACTCGTCGTTCCCGGAGGCGGCCGCGTCCCCGTCGCCGCTCAGACAGCCTGCCCCGAGCACGAGTCCGGCGGTACCGACCGCCGCGAGCACGGCGCGTCGGGAGGTTCTCCTGCGGTATCGCTCCATATTTCCCCTCGGATCGATCGCGGCAAAACGGCATCGATCGGTCGGGAACCACGGTCGATGTGAGCACAACGCTCTTTGGAGCGGTCCGCGTAGCGACGAGTATGAGCGATTGGACGGACGCGATCGTCGGCGACAGAATGGCCGTCGATCAGGAGTTCAACGACCGGGTTATGAACTCCCAGTTCAGCAACCAGGAGTGGGGACTGATCATGACCGCCACGGAGTTCGACATCGAACACGCCGACGACCCGGAACGGGCCCGGATCGTCGCCGACACCTCGAAGCTGCCGGACATGATGCCGGAGCTCGACTCGCTGCGCGAGCAGATGCCGGCGGCGGCCGGCGGGGGCGGGGGCGGCGACTCCGGCGGCGGTCTCGGCGGCCTCGGCGGGGGCGGCAGCGGGCCGGGATTCCTGCGGAAGGTCCGCGGCGCGCTCGGCCTCGGCCGAGGCGGCGGCAGCGGCGGCGTCGACGAGGACCGGCTGGAGGCGGCCGAGACGATGGTCCAGGAGTACGCCGACCGACTCCAGCAGCGTCTCGAGGAGAAAGGTGACTTCGAGCGCGCCCGAACCGCCTATCTGGAGTAGTCCACGACGCCGTAACCGAGATCTGAGCGAGCGTCGATCCGCCGGTCGGGTACCGGTAGGAGGACCATTACTATCGGGTACGGGACCGCTTCGACGACCATGTCCCGCTCGACGGACGGTACAGTTCCGGCCGACTCGCGTTCGGATCGACCGGAACGGATACGGCACGCCGCCGAACAGCTCGAGACCGTCCTGCAGTCGCTGGACCTCGAGGAGGAGGCGCAGCTTGCCGACGAACTGATCGAGGCGATCCGGGCGACGGACAGGGCCTCCGACCTCGCGACCACGGCTCGGAAGCCTGATCGGGAGCCGGACGGGTTTCGCTTTACGTCGTCCCCGACCGACGGGGAGTCCTCCCGTGACCGATAACGTCGCGGAGGTTCCTCACCGTCGGCGTCACTCGGCGTCGCCGCTGTGAAACAGCGTCAGCTCCTCGGCCTCGTAGATGTTGATGAGCTCGGTGATGAGTTCGTCGTACTCCTCGTCCTCGACCCGCAGCCGGTCGAGCCGTTCGATCGTCTCCTCGTCCAGATGTACCTGGGGCATATCGGTCGATTCGCCGCCGCGATCCATAAGTGATCGGGAGCGGGAACCGGGGCGGGTGGGGACGAGGAATTGCCATCGGGAACCAGCAGTCGTCGCCGGAGTCACCAACCGACCAGGCGCCCGACGAGCGCGAAGGCGCCGAGCGCGACCGCCAGCCCGACGACGAACAGCCCGTAGTTCGCCACCGTGTTGTCCGCCCGCCACAGGGACAGCGAGTAGGTCCGCCGGGAGACCGGCCAGAACAGCGGGACGCCCGCCGGCGTCAACGCGTCCGCGAGCAGATGCGCGCCGACCGTCGCGACGCCGAGGAGGAATCCGAAGGTGCCGAGCCCCACGGCGGCCGTCACGCCGAGTTCGCTCGCCGCGAGCGATCCCGCCGCGCCGAAGCCGACCCCGACGACCGCCGCGAACGCCAGGCTGTGTGTCGGCCCGCGGTGGGGTACGATCGGCAGACGATGGTCGACGTCGGGCAGCATCGTGAACCACATCATTACGGCGCCCGCGAACACGGCGAGCGCGTCGGCGCCGATGGCGATCAGCCCCGCGCCGAAGGGGGCATAAACCGCGATCGACGTCCCGAGGTGACCGATCCGATACACGACCGAGCATCCGCGTTGGGCACGTATGAACCGTCGGGTTTCGGGCCGCATCGAGCTTCGACGAACGTCGGGGGTCGACCGACCGCCGCTCCACAAAACCTATTCGTTCGACTGCGGTAGTCCGGACCGATAGATGTCCGACCGCCCGTCACGTCGCCGGCCCGCGGACGTGCCGAGACGACTCGCACGTATGCTCCGGCGGCTCGCGGGCGACCGCGCGGCGATCGACCGTCGCGCGCTTTCCGCCTTCCGGATCGGGCTCGGCGTCGTGATCCTGGTCGACCTCCTGCTCCGAAGCCGCCACCTTCGGGCCCTATATACCGAGTCGGGCGTGCTGACCACGGACGCGCTGGCGAGCGCGTATCCCCCGCTGGCCGGCGTCTCGGTACACGCCGTCGCCGATTCGGTCGCAGGACCGGCGGGCGTCGCCGTCCTGTTCGTCCTCGCCGGCGTGGCCGCGGTCGCGCTCGCGGTGGGGTATCACAGCCGGATTGCCGCGGTCATCTCGCTCGCGCTCACGCTCTCGTTGCAGGCGCGCAATCCGTTCGTGCTCAACTCGGGTGACCTGCTGTTGTGGCAGCTGTGTCTGTTCGCCACGCTGCTTCCGATCGGGTCGCGGTGGTCGGTCGATTCGGTTCGGACGTCCGCGTCGTCCGACCGAACGTCGACGGAGCGGACCGGCGCACGGGTCGCATCGGTCGCGACCGCGGCCCTCCTCGTCCACGTCGCGCTCGTCTACGTCACGAACGCGGTCTTCAAGCTCCGCGGCGACCGCTGGATCGCGGGTGACGGTGCCGCGATCGCGTTCAGTATGGACCAGTTCACGGTCCTGCTGGGTCCGTGGGTCGCGGGGTCGCCGACGCTCCTGTGGGTCCTGAACTACGCGTGGCTCGGACTGCTCGTCGCCTCGCCGTTGCTCGTCCTTGCAGCCGGACGGATCCGGACCACGGTGGCGGCGGGGCTCGTCGGCGGTCACGCCGGAATGGTCCTCACGATGGCCATCGCGGTCTTTCCGCTGGTGTCGATCGTCTCGTTGCTCCCGTTCCTCGGCTCCGGCGTCTGGGACCGGATCGACGACGCCATCGTGAACGTTCGCGAATGGTTCGCGGCCGCGGTTGGCGGCGATCATACCGGCGACGCCGGGTTCGCAAGCAGTCGTCTCGACCGTCGCCGGATCGGGCGCGGCCTTCGGATCGCCGCTCGGGCGTTCGCGGCCGCGTTGCTCGTCGGAACGCTCGTCTGGAACGCGGCCGTGCTCGGCTACGTGGAGACGGGAGCGGGCGATGCCGGGATCGATCCGGCCGAGTACGGCTGGAAGATGTTCGCCCCGGACCCCTCGGGGACCGACCGCTGGTTCGTGATCGACGCCGAATTGGCGAGCGGCGAGCACGTCGACGGCCTGGACCGCGGGTCCGTCACCCGCGATCCGCCCCCGGACGTGGACGCGACGTACCCCTCAGCGCGCTGGCGCAAGTATCTGATCGCGATCACGGTCGCCGACGACCCCGCGGTGTCGCGCTCGACCGCGGACTACGTCTGTCGGACCGTCGCCGACCGGACCGGCCAGCGCGTCGAATCCGTCGAGATCACCTACCTCGAGCGTTCCACGTGGCCCGAACCAAGCGAGGAGGTCGGGACGAACCGGCTCGTGCGACACGACTGTCGAACGTGACGGTCGAAACGACCGGGAGGGAACGGACGAAGCGATCGTCGAGGAGATCGGTCGAAACGACTTAGGCGGTGACGGGCGACTCCCCGGAAGTGAGCGAACGGTGGCTTCTCGCGTGGGGGACCGGCTACGCGGCGGTGGGAGCGGCGTCGCTGTTGATCCCCCTGTACGCGATCGAGCTCGGTGCCGGAGCGTTTCTGGTCGGAGCGATGGCCTCGACCGCCGCCTTCGCGGGCGTGCCGGGGGCGATCCTGTGGGGTCGTCTGGCGGCGAAAACCCGACGACGAAGGCCGTTCATCCTCGTCGCGCTCGCGTCGGTCGCGGGTGTGTTGGGAGTCATCCCGCTGTTGGGGTCGCCGTGGACGCTGCTGGTCGCGAACGCGGCCCTCTGGTTCGTCGTCTCGGCAGCCGCGCCCGTGCTCAACCTGATCGTCGTCGAGGGGGCCGCCACCGCCGACTGGGACGTCCGGATCGGCCGACTCAACGCCGTACAGGGATACGGTTGGGTGGCGGGGCTGGTTCTCGGCACCGTCTGGACCGCCACCGTGGCGCGGATGGTTCCGGCTGCGACGGCACAGGAGCTGCTGTTCCTCGTGCTTGCCGCTATGAGCGCGGCGGCGACGCTCGCCGCGGTGCGATGGTATCCGGAGCGTCCCACGACGAGTCCCGAGCGGTTCGCCCGCGTCTTTCATCGGCTGAACCGGCCGGACTGGGGCGCGGGGCGGTACCTCCGCGCGACGCCGTACGGCACCACCCGGCTCTACTGGGGGATCCGGGAGTGGGTCGACGCCCGGCGACGCGGTCGGCATCCGGGCGGATCCTTCGACGCGCCGCTCCGGCGGTACCTGATCGCGGTCGCGCTGTTCTCGGTCGGGTTCGCCGTCTTCTGGGGCCCGATGCCGGTCTATCTGACTGAATCGGGCGCCTCGACGGGAACGGTTTTCGTGTTGTTCCTGCTCGCGAACGCCGGCAGCGCGGTCTGTTACTCGCCGGTGGGCCGGATCGTGGGACAGCGCGGACCCTACGCGCTCCAGGCTGTCGCGCTCGGCGGTCGTACCCTGCTGTTTCCCGGGGTCGCAATCGTCGGGATCGCGGCGCCCGCGATCGCGCCCTACGCCAACGCGGTCGGCTTCACGCTGATCGGCGTGACGTGGGCGCTGATCGCGGTGACCGCGACGGGGATCGTCACGCGGCTGGCCGCGGAGCCGGTCCGCGGCTACGCGCTCGGCGCTTACACCGCGATCGCGGGCATCGGAACCGGCCTCGGGAGCGTTCTGGGTGGGGGCGTCGCCGAGGTGGCGGGATATCCCGCGACGTTCGCCGGCGCGGGACTCGTCGTGCTTGCGGCGCTCGGGCTGTTCCAGCGGTCGATCGGGTTTGACGGAGCCCGATCGAACGCCACGGCGTAGAATATGTATCTGAATGAAAATCGAATTTAGTTAAATTTACTGATAATTGGAGTTTATATTAAAAATTTTAAAGTTATATTCGATTTATAATTGGGGATTTTGACAAGAAATAATAGATCATTAAACTGTGTTTTCATATTCAATCAAACATCTAGAAACAAATGCTGAAGATTCTGATAGCTCATTTGGTGCGTATTAGAGCTCATCAATTGGCTGTATTCGATCTACTACGAGCAGTTCACAATGGTTGAATTATTCTATTTAGTATGAACACTATATTGGTAGTATCTCAAATATAGTATTATTATCTAAACCTGAGTATTCGTTCGATATCTGTTTGACTGATCTCCGAATATCTGTTCACGACGTTCGTATAGTTCGTCGGTACTCCATCCGCCCGAACAGAATCCAACTCGTTCCAGTTCCGGGTTGGATACTATGCCGACGCTATCTCCCGCAGCTCGAACCGTACAACCGGTCATATCAGCAGCTTTCGCGTTGGCGAGGAAAGCAGCTACTGGTGCAACCTTTTCCGGAGGATATTCATCTGGATCCAAAATATTTTCCGTCATTTTTGTATATGCGATCGGAAGTAATGCATTAACGTGGACATCGAACTGCTCAAGCTCGGCTGCAGCAGTCCGCATCAATCCGAGAACGCCAGCCTTGGCGGCCGAATAGTTGGCTTGTCCGACGTTTCCGAGTGCCGATGGGCTGGTCACACAGACGAACGAACGAGGATCGCTACGCTCTTCGACGGTGTCACTCCATACTCCAGCCGCACTTCGAAGAAGTCCGAAATGTCCTCGTAAATGAACGGAGATTACATCTTCCCAGTCGGATGCCGTCATCTCGGTCAAATAGGCATCGCGAAGCAATCCAGCATAATTGATTACACCATCGAGCCGCCCGTACGTGTCAATAACTGTATTTATTAACTTATCCGTATATTCTATATTGCTTACGTCTCCGAGATGAATCGTTGCAGTGCCACCGGCATCTTCCACTGACTGCGCAATAGCTTCGGCATTCTCCTTCTGAGTTGGCAGATCGTTTACGACGACCGTATGACCGTTTCGGCCCAGTTCTTCACTGGTTGCTTTACCCAGTCCGCCGGATCCGCCAGTAATAATGAACGTCCGATCTGTCATTGTTTTACACTCAGCACGGCGAAGATGTAATTTGTGCGCCTCATGGCAGGCAAGATACAATGGTAATATATAAATTTAACTTTAAACAACTGGATTCGAACATATAAAATAGGGATAAGTTAAGATAAAATTGTGAGAGATACAGCAAGTACCACGGTAACAATTAGTTATATATCTAGCTCATATCGATGTGTGTGTGTATGGCAAATAACTCCGATCATCCGGCTGAGGATGCGTTTTGTGAAACGCTCGACGTGGTCTTCCAAGAGGTTTCTGAAGGGTCAGCAATTGCTAAAATGACGGTAACGGAGGAGCATCTTAATTTTGGCGGGGTCCTTCACGGTGGTGCCGCTTTCTCGCTCGCGGACGCAGCTGCTGGGGCAGCAATGCAATCAGTGCTTGACGAAGACATAAGCACGGCTCTTGAAGCAAACATATCGTTCCTCTCGGCAGTTGACCCAGGTCAAGACATCGTCGCAAAAGCTGATGTAACCCACAAAAGTCGAAAGACCGGTGAAGTAACGGTGACTCTCGAAACGGGGGACGGAGAATCCGTCGGTTCGTATCGGGCCCGTGCGTATCGGATTACATCGTCTCAACGCGAGTAGTGGAAATGAGCGTTTCGATAGACACGATGTAGCTCGAAGAATAGTGATATGGCTATCTGTGCCGGTAGTTCAACAGCGTCTCCTCTGCTGCCTCTTTTAGGAGCCCAAGTATTCGATCTTGATTGTCTTGATCCTGCATTTTTGACGTGAGTGTGGCTATTGAAACCGTGCCTAGGAATTCTCCTTCCGCGGAGATCGGTCGCGCAGCAGTTCCCACACCAAGTGCTTGTTCATCCCAAGTTATGGCGTAGCTCTGCTCACGAATCCGGTCTAATTCAGTCGCTAACTCCTTCGGATTCGTCGTCGTTTTTTCCGTTCTGGCTTCCAACTCTTGGGACATAATCATCGAATCGCGTTGCTCCGGATTCATATTCGCCAATACGACTCTCCCTGCCGCGTGTGTATGGAGAGGTAGCCGTAGACCGGAGTAGGTACGCAAATCTAGGGAAGCGACGTCACCTTCCCTGTGAAGAACGATCCACTCACCGGATTCTTCAATTCCGAGAAACGCTGGCTCCTCAAGCTTGGATGCCAATCGCCGGAGTGGCTCTTGCCCGACCTTAAAGAGCGTTTGTCGATATTTCAATCGGCTGCCCAAACCTAATATCTTGTAGCTCGGTCGGTATACACCATCGTCGTTTCGTGCATATCCTCCCTCGACCAGTGTCGCGAGGTATTTATATGCTGTCGGCCGAGCAATGTCCAATCGGTCAGCTAATTTGGATGGGCCGACCTCGCCTTCAGCTTCGAGTATCTCCAAAACCTCCAACGCTGTCAGGGCTGTCGTGAGTTGGTTTGGCGTGGTCATACCGACATATTATCTCCAGGGAACAAATACGTTTATGCATATCTAACGAAGCCCGAGCGAACCAAGTTTTGCGCTCTGACGTCGCGTTTATTCAGATCCCTATGTGACAGGTGCGTCACTGAGATCTGCTATTGGGATCGTCCGTTACGTCTCCCGTCGGCCCACAGTGTGTTAATATATTAGAAACGGATGTGATCTGATGGCTCCTGTATTACATACATAATATTGTAATTATTGCGTGAGGCATCGGACCTGGATCTCTACACACTGTTATATTAAACATCAATGAATGACAATCGTGATTACTTCAGGCCATATGTTACGTTATAATGAACGAGTGTTGGCTGATTAAATAGAGCTACCATCGGATCTGGTGGAACCAATCGGTTCTGATCTCTCAATGTACCACGGTACGCCGTCTTCGCATCCGCAGATCGCGTCTGTGTGTCGATAGAATGAATCGGATCTATTGAAACGGCTCGAGATCAGTGGAAAATCGGAACCGCAGAATGGCGGAACGTGAATGCCGCCTCAGTCGTCGTTCTCAACGCGTATCAGATCGGTTTTGTAGACGGATAAATCGACGTTTTCCCTCGAAACCATCGAAGGATCAATCCGAACTTTGAGACGCTCACGAACCAGAGAAGCGAACTCCTCAGCAATCTCTTTGTCCGTCCGATCCGTGTTCTCCTCGCGAACGACCTCGACAGGGATTGGATCAGTAAAGTGGACCTTGTTCTCTTCGGGCAGTATGATCTTCATCCGGGAGCTCGCGCCCTCAACATCGGCAAGTACCTCACGAATTCCTGCAGGATAGACGTTTTGAGCCTTGTATATCAACATATCATCGGCTCGTCCAATAACCTGGATCTTCGGAGAAGTGCGACCACACGAACACTCATCCGTGCCAGTAATTCGTGCGTAATCACCTGACCGGAAGCGTAACAGCGGTGTTGCCTCTCGGTTCAGTGGCGTGTAGACGAGTTCACCCTCCGCACCAGGTTCCATCTCGATATGGTCCTCCGTCTCAGGATCGATGAGCTCAACGTAGACGTATTCCTGACACACAAGGTGCATCCCGTCCTCTTCCTCACACTCACCGGACAAGGCTGCGCCGACGTCACCGATTCCCATCACCTCTGCAGCTCTATCAGCACCATATTCTTCGTGCAATTGTTGTCTTATCTCCGGATTCGCCATTCCGGGTTCTCCACCCCCGATGAGTTTGTCCAGAGCCATCTCTTCGACCTCCTTTCCGACCGTTTCAGGGGCCCGATCAATGAGATACTGATGGTAGGATGCCGTCCCGAATAATCCGTCTGCATCTAATTTTTCGGTCGTTTTCAGAATTCGTTCAGTACTCCCATCGCCGGCTGGAACAGCTGTCGCGCCGATTCGCTCGATCCCTTGAATGTAGGGAAGCCCCCCAGGAACCATCGTTCGACCGATCGCGTGAACGAATATATCGTCCGGTCTTACGCCGGCTGCATACACTGATCGAGCACACATTTCGATCCACGCGTCAAGGTCGCTTTCAGTCAGCCCAAAAAAGGTCGGTTCGCCGGTCGTTCCGGACGAGGACATCACTCGATTGATCTCTTGCCGATCGGCAGCTTGGTGGGATCCGAGAGGCTGGTCACGTGTGGTCGTCGTCTGGTTTTCTCGTTCGTCGTCTTTCACCGTGAACGGGATCCGTCTGAAATCTTCGACGGTTTCGATCGAACTGGCGTCAATTCCCCATTCACTGAACTGTTTTTGGTAGAACTCCGAGTGTTCGGCGAGATAGTTCACCTGTTCGATCAGTCGTTTCTCTTGTAGGTCCTGGACCTCACTCCACGGACGGGCCTCGATCTCGGAGAAAACGTTCTCGTTGTATGGTGTTGACATTGCTCGCAGTGTATGCGGTGAACTAATAGCACTTATAATTAACTATTAATGTGATCCGTCTGGGTTTAGAATTCCGGCTCTCGGTCCTCAAAGAAGGCCTCCCTGCCTTCCTTGAAATCCTCGTTCGACGCAAGACATCTCGCGAGTTCGAGATCCCACTTTGCGGACGAGATCGGATCCGGATATGACTCGTTCAATGACTTCGTAATTGCTGAGACGGCAGCCGGTGACTGTGATGCAACCGATTCCGCAAGTTTCCTCGTTTCGCCGGAGAAATCCTCCTCAACTGATTCTACAATGAGACCCCACTCTTCGGCTTCAGCCGCACTAAACGAGCGGCCTGTTAACAATAGTTCCCTCGCACGAGATATTCCGACTGCCTGAGCGAGGAAACGAACTGCACCGGCTGGTGGGATAATTCCACGTGACGCTTCAGGTAATGCGAAAGTCGTTCCAGCCGCAGCGATACGGAGGTCACAGCCAAGCGCAATCTCCAGCCCGCCACCAACCGAAACCTCTTCCATAGCTGCTATATATGGTGTCCCGGATTGGTGAATCTCGATGATGGCGTCGATCGTCACGTTTACTGCTTGAATAAACGTTTCCGGATCTTGGGAAAGATCCCCGCCGGCACAATAAACTCCATCTGACCCCCTGATGATCGCCGCCCGGTATTCCCCTGATTCTACGTGTTTGATTGCCTCGGCAAAATCTTTCGACGTTTCCAAATCAATCGCGTTCACCTTGGATGAACTGTTCAAAATTATCTGTGCGATCTCCTCGGACTCCTCAACAGTAACGGATCCGTTAGTACACTCCATACAGTGCGAGGTGATCTAGTATTATTTAAATCTTCTCCACACCTTGGAGTTCTAACTATGGTGTAGATTCAATCATATAAAATATTCATTAGAAAATTATTTATTGTAGTAGTTTAACGTGGATGCTAGACGTATGTCACACGGTAAGAGTTACCCATCGAATCGAAGTAATCGACGAACGCTTCTGAAGACGCTCGGAGCTGGAGGGATCGCACTTACTACAAGTATGTCTGGCTGTATCGGCGGTAGTGAGGGCGGGTCTACGCTTCAATTCGGAATTATGAATCCGATGGAGGGACCATACTCCGGCCTCGGGTCAAATCAACGCCAGGGTTACGAGCTGGGTATACAGAAAATCAACGAGAGCGACGAATTCGATTTTACTATCGATGCTACCTTCGAGAACACGAAATCAGAAGTCTCGACGGCTAGGCAAAAGGCACAAAAACTCGTTCAGCAGGACAACAAGGATTACCTCTCCGGATGTGTCTCAAGCGCAGCTAGCTTAGCGATCAACTCCTTCGCGCAGGAACAGGAGATTCTCTGGGTTCCCGGTGGAGGGGCGATTCAAATCACTGGCAGCGGTTGTAACGAATGGAGTTTCCGGGCAGAAACCCACTCTGGTCAGATCGCACGGGCGTTCGGTCCCTGGATCCCGAAGAACATTGGCACCCAAGGTTGGATCCACTATGCGGATTACTCCTATGGAAAGGATATTAATACCTCGTTTACTGAACAGATGAAAGCCTCCGATGCAAATGTAAACATCGTGGGGCGGTCAACCTCGCAGCTCGGTGCAACGAACTTCTCGTCCTACATCAGCCAGATCGAAAATTCGGAGGCCGAGTTCGTCGTCCTCGGTCTCGCCGGAGGCGATCTAATCACGTTTGTCAAGCAAGCAGTTGATGCGGGCCTCAAAGAGACCGTGACGATCACCAGCCCGACGATGTGTATGCAGGCTATCCGGAATGCGCTCGGTGAGGCAGCGAACGGAACCTATGGCGGCGTCCGCTACGACCCAAAGATCGACACTCCAGCCAACCAGGACTTCGTCGAGCGATATCAGGAGGAATACGACGGCAATCCCGATGCCTTCGCTCGTGCCGGATTCGATGCGATATGGATGACTGCACAGGGGATCCAGGAAGCTGACGACACAGGTCCAGCAACGGTTAAGGATTCGCTCCCCGGCCAAGAAGTATCCTCGGTGTTCGGTTCCAATACCTATCGTGAATGCAATAATCAAGCGACTAATCCGGTCTGGGTCGGGAAGAACGTACCAAGTGACCAGGGAGGATCGAGTAGCGTCGAACTTCTCTCTCAAAAGAGCGGACAGGAAGCAGTCGCACCGTGCAGTGAGGTCAATTGTAGCCTCTAATAACACAGAAAATGTCGCTTCTATTTGAGCAGTTATTGAATGGACTGACGATCGGGGTCGTCTACGTTCTCATAGCTGCCGGACTTTCGGTCATCTTCGGCGTAATGGACGTCATCAACTTCTCCCATGGTGAACTCTTCGCGCTGGGTGCATACTTCGCCATCTCGCTGGCGGCCCCGTTCGGCGGTCCGGGATTCTGGCTAGCACTCGTGGTTGCACCGCTACTCGTCGGGATCATCGGGGCTGCCATCGAACGGTTCACCATTCGGCCTCTTTATGGACGGAATCCGCTCTATCAGATCCTCCTCACCTTCGGACTCGTTCTCGTCATCGCCGACGTGATCGTGTTAATCTGGGGGCGTCAACAACAGCAGTTTTCGGGACCTCCATCATTGGCGGGTTCCATCCAAATATTCGGATTCAGCTATTCGATTTATAATCTCTTCATCATCGTTTTCGGCCTCGCACTTGCGGGGGCAATTTGGTACGGTCTGAATAACACGCGTGTTGGGTTGGTCATCAGAGCGGGAGCACAAGACCGAGAGATGGTCCAGAACCTGGGGATCGAAATAGATCGATACTATACGCTCGTTTTCGGTGTTGGTTCAGCGATCGCCGCGGCCGGTGGAGTCGTATTAGGAGGATACCAATCCGTATCCCCCGCAATGGGCCACTCCGTCATTATTCCAGCCTTCGTGATCGTCGTTCTTGGAGGACTTGGTAGTTTCAGAGGCGCAGTTGCAGGTGGGCTTCTGGTTGGGGTCATCCAAACCCTAACGCGCTCATACGTTCCTCTATTGGAAGGATTGGTCGTTTTCCTGCTGATGATCGCTGTTCTCCTAGTCAAACCCTCTGGTTTGTTTGGGGATCCAGAATGGCAAGAAGCCGGAGAGGAGCATACGACGTTATCCACCGGTAGCGGTGGTATCTTGACGAAGTCGCAACGACTGCGTGTCGGCGCCGCCGTAGTCGGTGCATTGCTGGTGATTCCACTCGGGACGAACGTGTTGTACTCCCCGTACATCGTTTCGATAACGAGTGATATCCTGATTTGGGCTCTGTTTGCCCTCAGTCTCGATTTGGTACTGGGGTACGCTGGCCTGGTTTCGCTCGGGCACGCAATGTTCTATGGGCTCGGGGCGTACACGACGATGCTTACAATGCTGCATCTCACACCATCGGTGCCGGTCGCTCTTGTAATCGCGATCATCGTGGCCGGGATAATTGCTTGGGTCGTCGGTTACCTCTCGATTCGCGTGTCAGGAATTTACTTCGCGATGATTACGCTCGCGTTCGCCCAGGTGTTCTACAATTTAGTCTACAAGTTCGAGTGGACCGGTAGTAGCCAGGGGCTCTATGGGGCAACTCCGATGTATGGTATTGCGGGTATTGGTGTCGCGGTTGGAGATCTCTCACTGTCAGTGGGACCAATCAGCATTAGTAGCGCGGAAGTGTTCTATTATCTTCTCGTCGTGATTGCAGTCTGTTCCTTCCTCCTTGTCCGTCGTATTATGGCAGCTCCATTCGGAAGCGTATTAAAATCCATTCGTGAAAGCCAGAAACGCTCGCGGTTCGTCGGGTACAACGTTACTGCCCACAAACGCAATGCGTTCGTTCTTAGCGGAGGACTCGCTGGACTCGCTGGAGGACTATATGCGATCTCCAACGGCTTCGTCTCACCGGACGTCCTCCATTGGCTTCGATCAGGTGAACTCGTCGTGATGGCCGTTTTGGGCGGCATCGGTACGCTGTACGGGCCGATGCTTGGTGCTGGCGTATTCATCTTCTTTGAGGATCTGTTATCCACGTATATCGAGCAATGGCGGATGGTCCTTGGAACAATATTCATTCTATTTGTCATTTATGTCCCTCGAGGAATCGTATCGATCGGCCCGTACCTGAGGGATAGAGGGATCATCGATATTACTGAACAGAGGTTCGAAAGGAGTGAGATCGATGACGACTGAAAGGGAGACAAACATAGCCCTCGAAACACGAGGACTCACACGACAGTTCGGTCAATTAGTCGCCGTTGATGAGGTTGACCTCACCGTTGAAAAGGACAGCTTCCACTGTATTATCGGGCCGAACGGTGCAGGCAAGACGACGCTATTTAATCTGCTCTCGGGAGCGCTCAGTCCGACGAGCGGATCGATCACTTTGAACGGACGAGATATAACCAATACGACCCCGGAACAGCGAGTCCATTACGGACTTGGCAGATCATTTCAAATTTCTGATGTATTCACAAATCTCACGGTTAAAGAGAACATTCGGCTAGGAATTCAATCACGACAGTATCGAGATCTCGGGGTCGTGGATAAACTGTTCAGTCCAACATCTACGTTTGAGGACATAGAACGTCGGACCGCCGAAGTGCTCGAACAAACGCATCTAATGGAATACGCCGATACGGAGGCATCCGCCCTATCGTACGGAAATAAACGTCGACTGGAGATCAGCATCGTGCTCGCAACCGACCCGGAGGTCGTCCTCTTGGACGAACCAACAGCAGGGATGAGTAGAGAAAATACGATGGCGACGATCGAGATGCTACAAGGTATACTAGCCGATAAGACGCTTGTACTCGTTGAACACGACATCGACCTCGTTATGGAATTGGCCGATAGGATCACCGTCCTGCACAACGGGGCCACACTTGCCGTCGGAAGCCCCAACGAGATCGCCGATAGCGAGGAAGTGAATCGAGTGTATCTCGGAGAAACCTGACAATGGGATCAAGCAACACTTATACCCACCTCCTGGAGTTGGATGACGTCCGCTCGGGATATGGCGAAACGGAAGTTCTGAACGGAATCTCTATGACGGTAGACGAAGGTGAAGTCGTTGCGCTCATTGGTCGGAATGGAGCCGGGAAAACGACCACCCTTCGCACAATTATGGGTCACATAATACCGACTACAGGTATGATCAATTATAGAGGGGATGATATATCACAGAGAGACGTCGCCAAAACGGCACAGCAAGGAATCACCCTTGTCCCGGAGGATCGCCAGATATTCCCCGGTCTTTCGATCCGGGAGAACGCTAAGATCTCGGAAGTAGGACCAACACACAACGAAGGCTGGGACGTTGATGACGCCCTTTCGCTGTTTGCGAATTTGGAAGGGAAGGAGAACCGACCGGGAAGTGCATTGAGCGGTGGTGAGCAGCAAATGTTAGCGATCGCGAGAGCACTCGTCTCCGGTCCGGAATTACTGGTGTTGGACGAACCAACCGAGGGGTTAGCACCCAAGATCGTCGACGAGGTCGCTGGGATCATCGCTGATCTCAAATCACGAGGACTGACGATCCTGCTCGTCGAACAGAACGTTGAAACCGCCATTGATCTGGCGGATAGAGTGTACGTCCTTGACCGAGGGGAGATCGTGTTTGAGGGAACGACGAAGGAGTTCAACGCGAATGAGCAAATCAAGGAGCGTTACTTAGGGGTGTCCGAGTAATATCGTCGAAAAATTCAGAGTTTCGATATTTCGTCGACCACAGTGTGACACCCTCTTTTCTCCGGCCAGCTGCAAACCGGCACTCCACATACCGCCTGAAGGCTATATCATGCATCATACACCAATATCATCAACCATATAGATAATCTGTATAATTGATAATTGTGCGTAAGGAGACTATCAATATTCATCGCTCAGCTCGGTGCCGTTTCTTTCACACGGTCTCTTTCGGGATAGTTGCTACCACGGTTACGGCGGACAATATGACTTAAAAATTGCTTCCTCTCGTTCTTCAATCTGGTCTGGATGTGCGCGGAAGGGGCGTGTCGTTTATCCGCGTCCCCGCCGTGGGTCGCGTATGGAGTTGCAGCGACTCGTTCGGGGGCGGATCGACTGGTCCGAGATCGAACGAGTCGCCGCCGAACTCGCCGACCGATACGACCGCGACGCGGTCCACGTCAGGTTCCTCGACGCGGACAACTGGCTGTCAACCCCGATGGTACTCGACGACGACCGCTTCGTGAAGGTGATCACGAAACAGAACACCCTGGTCCACGCCCTGTTCACGACCGGGCGCAACCTCGGGGCGTTCTCCTCGGGGACGGAGGGCTTCTTCGAGCGGTTCGAGACGCCCTACGAGATGGCTCGCCACGAGCTCGAGGCGACCCGGAAGATCCGCGATCTCGGCGTCAACGCGCCCGAGCCGATCGAGGCGCTCGAGATCGACGGGCTCGGCGTGCTCGTCCTGGAGTACCTCCCGGAGTTCCGGTCGCTCGAGGAGCTGGATACGGACCGCGAGCGCGAGCTTGCCCCCGCCCTCTTCGAGACGCTGCGGACGATCCACGACGCGGGGCTCGCTCACGGCGACCTCCGGGCGGAGAACGTGTTGATCCTCGACGGCGAGATCTACGTCATCGACGCGACGAACGTCGCCGACGACGCCAGGGACGACGCCCGCGCGTACGACCTCGCGAGCGCGCTCGCCTCGCTTGAGCCGCTCATCGGTCCGCGGGAGACGATCGCGGCCGCGTTGACCGCCTACACCACGGCGGAGCTGCTCGACGCCCGCCGCTTTCTGGACTTCGTCGCGATGCGACCCGACCACGATTTCGACGCGACGGGCCTGAAAGGTGAACTCGAAAAGCGTGCGACCCGGCCGGGAAAGGCCGACAGCGCTGAATTTCCCTCGCCCGATGAGAAACCGGTTGACGAGTGACCTGGTCGAGGAGGGACTCGGTCGAGGAGTGATCCGGTCACCGAGTGATCCGGTCACCGAGTGATCCGGTCGACGAATGATCCGGGGATCTCGCGGCGTCGCTCCGTCGACGCCGCTCAGGGATCGTCGACGAGCTCCGCCGGATCGAAGGGTTCGTTCCGTCCGCCCCACTTCTCCTGGCCGGTTTGCTCCCGGGTATCGAGATAGACCTCGATCCCGTTCCCGTCGGGATCGTCGAAGTACAGCGCCTTGCTGATGCCGTGGTCAACCGGGGAAACGCGGACGCCGCGCTCTTGGAGCCGCTCGTGGATCGCCGCCAGCGCCGCCCCCGTCGGGACCTCGAAGGCGGCGTGATAGAGCCCAACGCCTTGCGAAGGGCTGGGCGCGTCTCCGCCGATCGCCTGGAGCGCGACGTCGTGGTGCCGGTCGCCGTACGAGAGGAACGCGAACCGGTCGTACCTCTCGGTGACCTCGAGGTCGAGCACGCTCGTGTAGAACTCGACCGCAGGCTCGATGCGGCGGACCTTGAGATGGACGTGACCGACCATCGTCGGGGCTGCCGTCTCGTCGTCGGTGGAACTCATCGATCCGAACCACGACACGCGCTGCTATATGCGGTCCGGTTCCGGAGGCCGGTCGAGACCGGCTACTCCTCCGGGTCGACGATCTCGGCGTCGTCCGCGGCGGGGTCGAAGCCATCGGACTCGGCCACCGCATCGTCGCTGTCGGATGGTCCGTCACCGCCCGGATCGGAGCGGACCTCGGCGTCCTCCTCGAGTCCCGCGCCGGCGGGTTCGCTTTCGTCGACGTCCGCGTCGCCACTCCTGCCCGAATCGGCCGCGATCGACCTGGCGGCTTCGCTCAACCCCGGCGTGGCGATCGAGGTGGCGACCGCCTCGGCTCCCGACCCGTCGTCTCCCGAGGCGTCGGCGGCGTCCGTCGCGACCGACCCCGACTCGAGTGCCGCGTCGATCCGGGACACGTCCATCCCGGACGCAGCGACCGCGTCGGAATCCTCCGAGGCGTCGGCCGGAGTGGGACCGTTCGCGGCCTCGGGACCGCGTTCGGCGGGCGGGACGAAGGCGTCCTCGACGGCGGCGACCATCCCGGCGACCGCGTCCTCCTCGAGGCGGTCGGCGTACGCCTCCCGGACGAGCCAGGGGATCCCGTACTCGTAGCGGCTGCCCTCCACGTGGCGAACGAGGCCCGACCGACGAAGGGGACGATGCCGTGCGTAGGCGTGCTCGGTGTCGCCGTCGCCGCCGGCCGCGATGTGGGCGGTGACCGGATCACTCGTTTCCTCCCGGCGGTAGTGGCGCAGCATCGCCGTCGAGATCTCCGGCAGTGCCTCGACCCGGTCCCGGAGGTTCTCGACCACGGCCTCGCGGGTTCCCAGATCGATCGCCTCGTCGAACCGGAGCGCGCTCTCCGCGACGTCGGCGGCGGTGATGGGGGTGAGGTCATCGATCCCGGGTGCGTCGGCGACGGCAGCGTCAGTCCCGGTGGCGTCGTCGATGGCGTCCGCGAGGTCCTCGCCGTCCGTGACCGCCTTCGGGTCCTCGATCCACTCGATCGAGGGGTCCGTAGCCGCATCGCCGGCCCCCTCCATCGCATCCGTGGATTCGACCGTGTCGTGCCCGTCGTCCGCGCTGCCCGCGTCACCCCTGCCGTGCTCGTCGTTTTCTCCGTGCTCATCGGTCCCGGCGTCCGCGCCATTCCCGTCGTCCCCATCATCCGCGCCGCGCTCGTGATCGCCGAGGGTCGACTGGTCCTCACCCTCAGCGTTCGCGTCCGCGGCCTCCTCGGCGGCGCGGTTCCGGCCGGATCCGCCCCGGTAGGACGCCTCGGAGCGTCGAAGCAGCGCCTGTGAGAACCGGTCGGCCATCCGGGAGAGATCCTTGGCGTCCTCGAGTTCCTGCTCGAGCTGGGTGATCCGGGCGCGCTTCTTGTCGAGTTCCTGTCTGAGGTCGGCCAGCTCGGACTCCCGTTGTGCCTGCTCGTCGGAGATCGTTTCGAGCTCCGAGACCAGGTCGCCGGAGACGGACTTCAGCTCCGGCCGTTCGAAGTCCTCGAGGCCGGGGGTCGCGCCGGCGTCGAAGGTCTGCTTGCGGTGGAACTGGATGCGCCGGATCGACTCGTCCCAGTCGGTCATCAGGAACGCCTCGCCGTCGCCCATGTCCTCGATCGCGTCGGCGTACTCGGAGCCGAGGATCCGGCTCACGACGTTGGTGTCGTTGTCCCAGGTGAGCCGGTGCCAGACGAGCCAGTCGCACTGGGTGATGAAGTCCTTCTTGACGTCGGCGGGACGCTGGCTAATGCCGACGATTCCCAGTCCGTGTTTGCGCCCGCGCTTGCCCACCTTGATGAGCATCTTGCCGGTCTCGTCCATCCCGCCGCCCTCGGGGATGTACTCGTGACACTCCTCGATCACCAGCAGGAAGGGCCGCTTGAGCTTCTTCTCCTTCGCGAAGAGGTGTTTGACCACGTTGAGGATGAGCTCGGAGGCGACCGACTCCTCGAGATAGCCCGAGACGTCGAGGATGATCGGGACGTTCTGATCGAGCGCGAGGGTGGCGATCTTCTCGGCGTGCTCCGGCGAGACGACGATGTCGCACTCGTCGTCGGCCCCGACGTGGAGGATCTCGTACTCCTCCTTGAGCCCGTAGTACTCCCCGTCGCTGTCGACGATCAGCACGGGATAGTTGTCCGCCAGCAGGTTCTCGATCAGCACCGAGGCGGTGTTCGACTTCCCGGACCCGCTCTTGCCCGTGATGAACGACCGCCCGGTCAGGACGTCGACCACGGGCAGCTCGACCGGGTCGCCCGGATCCGATTCCGCGTCCCCTCCGACTCCGTCGCTCACCTCGGCGACGTGGATCGTCTCCGCGTTGTCCTCGCTCATTACCGTAACGACGCCGGCCGGTCCTCAAAGACCTTCGCCCGCGTCCGACGTACGTCTGACGACGATCGGGCGGTGCTGATCTCACCACGTCTGTTCCGGATCGCCGTCAGGTGGCTTCCATTCCACCATCGGATGATGGCGATTACTCTCCGTTCACCGTTCAGTCGGTCGATTCGGTTCGTGAGAAGGACTTAAATAATCCCACGTTAACGAACTAGCGTCCCCTTCTAATGGACCCTCTACCGGCCATCGACGTCGAATCGGACCCACGCGTCACTGGCGAATACGTCCGCCGGATGCCGGGATCGCCACCCCATCCTGATGCCGGGGCGCTGACGCTCGTCGGCGTCGTCCACGATCACCCGGCGAGTACGTACCGGGTTCGGCAGGTCGTCGACGGACTCGATCCGGAGATGCTCGCGCTGGAACTGCCGCCGATCTCGATCCCCCTGTTCGAGCAGTACGCGACCGTCGACCGATCTCCCCCCGTCTTCGGCGGCGAGATGAGCGCAGCCATTCAGGCCGCCACCTCGACCGAAGTCGTCGGCATTGACCGACCGACGGGCGGCTTCTTCCGTCGGCTGGGTCGACTCCTGCTTCGGGAACGACCATCTGCATCGACGGTTCGAAACGTCGTTTCGAATGCCATCAAAACGACGACACACGCGGTCGCCTGTCGTATCGCGGCGGCCATCGGCGCCCGAACCTCGGTCCGGCTGGAAGTCGACTCGCCGATGTCACACGACGTCGACCGGACGGACGCACCCGACGACCAGGCACGCCACGAGCGCGAGCAGGTTCGTCGATCCCGGTCGTTTATGAACGCGTTTCGGACCGCGAGTCGCACCCGAGCCTCCCGGCTCGAGGACGAAGCCCGGGAGGAGGAGATGGCCGCTCGGCTTAGGGAGCTCCGTGAAGACGGCACCACCGTCGCCGTGGTCGGCATCGACCATCTCGAGCCGCTTGCCGAACGTCTCGATCACTGACCGAACGGATGGACTCCGCGGGCGCGGCGTGACGGCAGCCAAAACGCGCATCCGCTTCCGACGACCAACGCGTGGCTGAAACCTGCGGATACTGGCGGGAGACGAATCGGCCGACTGCCGTAACGCGGGTCTACCGGTCCCCCGTTTCGGATATCATCTTTATAACAATATCCACGCGAGGAATAGCCCCGGACGCGATGGAGCGAAAGCACGTCACCGACGACGACCAAGGCAAAGCAGTTGTCGACTCCCACGGCGAAAAGATCGGAATGGTCACGGAGGTCAAATCCGGGACCGCGTACGTGAACGCGGATCCGGGTCTCGCTGACACCATTCGATCGAAACTCGGCTGGGGAGACGCCGACCAGGACGACTATACACTCGAGGAAAACCGCATCCACACGATAACTGACGACGAGATTCGACTTACGGACGACCTGTAGGCGCCCCTCCCAACCGGGCGCACGCGAATTTTTCGTGGTGTCGTCAGGACGACGCAGCGTGATGGCGTCAGGACGCGTGGTGGCCGTCAGGACGACGCAGGACGACACGGGTCACGAAAGCGCGCGAGATGACTGCGGTTCGATAAGTCACGATTACTTGACCCCCTCCTCCTCGCGCTGCAGCGCGAGGAGGTGGTGCTTTCGGAGTGGATCGCGAGCGCCGTCTCGGATCTCCCCGCGTTCATCGCCGGCGTGCTCATCATCATCGTCGGATTCGTTCTCGCCGACTTCCTTAGTGACGTCGTCGCGCACACCGAATCGCTCACCGACACGACCTACACCGAGACGTTCGCGGATGGGTTACGCGTGTTCCTGTATTTCGTCGTGACCGTCATCGGTCTCGGGACGATGGGCGTTGATGTTCGGATACTTAATACGTTCGCGCAGGCAGCGGCGTGGGGAGTGGTTGCGGGGATCGCCCTTGCCATCGGGATCGCGTTCGGTCTCGGCGGACGGGACTACGTCGCCGCCAACATCGGCGACTGGCTCCCGGGGCACTCGCCGGATACGGCCACGACGAGCCCACCGGATACCGACGCGACGGCCACGTCGGTTGGACAAACCGACGGTGGTGCCGAATCCAGTAAGTGAACGGTACCGCAAGCCGTGACGGCCGGACGCACCGGGCTCGCGATCCGATGGCATCACTCGAACTCGCCGAGTGATGCCTGTCCCTCGCGGTGCCGACGCTCATCGGTTCGGTCGCCGTCGTCTCGATCCGCTTCGACGTCGGACTTCGCCGACTCGTGTTCGATCCAGTCGGTGAGCGGCCGGTGGTCCTCGGGCTGTTCGCGGTCGTAGCCGTCAGGCTGTTCGCGGTCGTGGTCGTCCGTTCGGGACCGATCGCCGTCGGCGCCACGATCACGGTCGTGGTCGTCGGTAGCGCCGTGCCCCGCCGGCGCGTCCTCGAACCCGGTCAGCGTCGACTGGTCGCTGTCGGCGAAATCGAGCTTGGCGACGCGGACGCCGAGCTTGCGAGCCCGGTCGTCGGCGAACTCCCCGAGGAGATCGAGCGCCACCGACTCGACCAGCTCGGGGTCGTCGACCGGGCCGGGAAGGCTCCGTGCGCGGGTGTGCACCTCGTAGGGGGGCGTGACCACCTTCACCCCGATGGTTCGATAGAGACACTCCCGCTCGCGGGCGCGTCGGGCGACGTCGGCCGCGAGCGCTTTCACGCGGTCGCGTTTGGTCGCCTCGTCGTCGGTCGGCGGGAGCGACGACTCCCGCGAGAGACTCTTTGGAAGCCCCGTCGGCGTCACCTCGCGGTCGTCCTCGCCGCGGGCACGTTCGTGGAGCTCGCGCCCGCGCTCGCCCAGCTCGAGCTCGAGGGTATCGGGGTCGGCGTCGGCCAGCTCGCCCGCGGTCTCGATGTCCATCTCGGCGAGCGTCCGTGCGGTAACGGGCCCGACGCCGTGCACCGCGTCGGTCGAAAGCGGCGCGAGGAACTCCCGCACCCGGCCCGGCGGGACGACCACCAGCCCCTGGGGCTTGTCGTGGTCGCTGGCGATCTTGGCGGCGGACATATTGGGCGCGACGCCGACGCTGGCGGGCACGCCCGCCTCGCGCTCGATCCGGTCGCGGACGTATCTCGCATAGCCCTCCGCGAGCGTTCGTCGCTCCGCCGGGCCGGCGGCCGCGCTGTCGGGGACCTCGGTCGACCGTCCGACGACGTTCCACGAGGTGCGGTCCGTCACGTCCAGGTACGCCTCGTCGATGCTGACCTCGCGGACGACGTCCGCGCAGTCGTGTAGCACCGCCTTCACGTCCGCCGCGACCGACTTGTAGCAGTCCATATCGACGGGACGGTAGTAGGCGGTTTCCTCGGGATTCGGGGCCTCCGGGTCCCTGGCGTCGGCGTCGACCCGGCGGGGGAGCCGGTCGAGCGCCCGGGAGATCGGGTCCGCGCTGTCCACGCCGAACTCGCGGGCCTCGTAGCTCGCGGTGGCGACCGCGCCGATCGTCTCGCCGGGCTCGTAGCCCATGCCGACGACGACGGGTTCACCGCGGAGGGCCGGATCACGCAGGCGCTCACAGGACGCGTAAAAGCAGTCCATGTCCACGTGGAGGATCACCCGGTCGGTCCCCGTCGTGGCGGGCTCGGTTCCCGGGAGCGTGTCCCCATCCATCGGTCGGTCGTTGGCGCGCGGACGTCTTAAACGTCGGCCGCGGGGAGGTCGGAAGTGGAGGGTGAAGTGGACGGCGGAAGTGGAGGGTGAAGTGGACGGCGATGCCGCCCACCGGTGAACGAGTCGATATGGGATCCGGTTCGACACGAGCGCACGGATATAAACCAAAATATAAATGATGGAAAGATATCACTATATAATATACCTGGTACGTCTCCGACGTTATATTTGAATATTGTGAATAGAACGGTTCTGAAAACGTCCCACATACTCTTAGTATACTTATAAATGAATAAGAATATATTATATTGAATATATGAATGTGTACGTATGTTTATTTGCGGGGCAAACGACCGAAACCGAGACCAGACGGAACCACTATTAGAGAACGATTCTCGCTCGCCGGTACTTACAAACATATCCGTGTCATTATCGTCCCGGGATCGGCCTTCTCGCCCGACTTTCGGCGAGCAAGCGGCGGAATCCGCGCGAGGAAGGCCGACGCGGTCGGCCGGCGATCGGGCGTGATATCGCCGCTTCGAATCCATATGTTCTCCATTAGATAACACGTGATCGCCGTCGAGGCCGCACGACTCCGAGCTGGTCGGCGGCACGCTCCACCGGTGGCAGCCCATCCTCTCCCGACGACGACGACGGAACGCGGGATCGACCCCGGAGCACCGAACCGATGGCGGACCACAAATTTCATATATAAGGATCGATGATAGTGGCGTATGGCATCATCAGTCAAGCGATTGGACGCCGACGCGGAAGTCCCCGAGCAGGCGTTCGATGACCACATCATCGACATGGACTTCCACGTCAACCCGGTCGAGGACGAGTTGTTGGCCTACGTGGAGGACGACCGCGCCCTCGACAAGCTGACGACCGAGTTCGGCGCGACGCCGGTCGTCGGCAAGTGGGACGCCGCCTACGGCATCAAGGAGGGCCAGGAGGGCCTGTTCACCCAGGGACGCGCGAAGTACGCCGCCGACGTCCGGGAGGCCTGCAAGAACATCGCGGTCGACGACCCGATCGTCAACCCGGGGATCAACAACCTCAACCTCCAGCACCATCCGGTGTTGAAGAACGCCGTCGTGCAGGCGGCGAACGACTACATGCTCGACAACTTCGTCGACGAGGGGGTCTCCACGTCGATGATGGTTCCCAAGTGGGATCCGGAGTACGCCGTCGCGGAGATCGAGCGCGTCGCCGAGGAGGACGGCATCGTCGCCGCCTACTCCTGGTTCGACCCGAAGGTTCCGTGGGGCAACGAGCAGTTCGACCCGGTCTTCGAGGCCCTGGTCGAACACGACCTGCCGCTGTTGCTGCACGGGTCGCTCGCCTACTGGCCCCAGCACTCCTACATCGGCGACGATATGCTGACCTGGACGGAGGTCCTCGGGTTCGACTGGCCGCTCCACACGATGGTCAACATCGTGAACATGATCATGCGGGGCGTCTTCGACAAATACCCCGAGCTGGACGTCGTCTTCCAGGAGGGCGGCCATTGGTGGGTCCCGTTCCTCCGCTACCGAATGGACGAGTTCTACGAGATGCACCCCGACGACGTCAAGATCACGCCCCGGAAGATGGACTCCGGCGAGGAGTACCTCCAGCGCTCCCCGAGCGAGTACCTGCGTGACAATATCTACGTCTGCACGCAACCGTTCGCGCTGCCGCGCAACGCGGGCCACGCCAGCGACCTGCTGACCCTCTCGATGGCGGAGGACATGTTCATCTACTCCAGCGACTGGCCCCACCAGACCCTGGACCCCCCGACGTGGTTCTACACGTCGAACGCCTTCGACGACGACACCCGGGAGGCCGTGTTGCACGAAAACGCCGAGGAGATCCTACGGGGGTACTGATGACGTCCGATTCACCGTCCGACGTCACCTGCGATCACGGGTCCTGCGCCGAGGCCAAGATCGATCCCGAGGACGGGATCGACACGGCCACCGACGGCGGAACGACCGTCACCGATCCCGACGACGAGGAGTTCGACCGCGAGGCGTTCACCCAGGTCGCGACCGTCGACGAGATCCCCGTCGGCGAGGGCGAGGGATACACCGTGAAGGGCATCGAGATCGCGGTGTTCAACCTCGACGGCGAGTTCCGGGCGATCAGCAACCGGTGTGCCCACCAGCGGGCCCCGCTACACAAGGCCGGCGACCGGAAGATCAACGCCGAGGACACCTGGACCGAAAAACGCGGCGGCGTCAACGTCGAGGACTGCACGGTCTCGTGTCCCTGGCACCTCTGGGAGTGGGACCTCGAGACCGGCATCCACGAGGCCTCCGGCAAGCGCATCGGCACCTTCGACTGCGTCGTCGACGACGAGGACGTCCTCGTCCGGATCTGAGCACGTTCCCGCCGCGTTCAGCCAGCGCGTTCATTCGGCCCGTCCGTTCATCGCGTTCATTCGGTCCATCCTTCAGTTCGGTCGGTCGTCTCGTCCCGGAACGATCACTCCGATTATATAAATGCGTGTTCGATAGCTCGAGGATCGAACCGTGCCGAAACGGACGAGTCCCTGATCGCCGGCGGCGAGCACGGTCCGGCGACCGTCCCGTTGTCGATGCGGATCACCAGCCGGATCGGCCTCACAACGCTGACAAAGACGTCTTTCGTGGGATGCCGCTCGATGTTGCGTTGGTCAAGCGATCCACACGCGCCGACCTATCGGGTGGACGGGCGACGATCCGGCCGTCCACTCATATGAAATATATACGGTATGATGTGATATTTATAACTAAGTAGTCATTTCAGCCGTTCCTGAAGGAACGAGGGATGGGCCGCGGTGACGCCGTCGATCGTCAGCAGCTTCTCGGAGATGACGTCGCCGAGCTCGTCGCCGTCGCCGGCGCGCACCTCGGCCATCAACATGTGGTCGCCCGAGGAGGTGTATAGCGCCTCGACCTCGGGGAGGTCCTTGATCGCGCGAGTCGCCTCGACGTACCGACCGCTGTCGACGTCCATCCCGACCAGCGCGATGGACTGTCCCGAAAGCTTCTTGGGGTCGACGTCGGCGGAGTAGCCGACGATGACCCCCTCCTCCTCCAGCTGCCGGATGTACTTGCGAACCGTCGGCTTCGAGACGTCCGCGCGGTCGGCGATCTCGGCGTAGGAGGCCTGCGCGTCCTCCTCCAACACGGAGAGGATGCGTTCCTCCGTCGACACGGTGCTCATACGCGTTCCTTTCGCGTCACGGGAAAAATACCTTGCGAACCAACAAAGAGTCTTTTCTCCCCCGGTGTCGGTTTCACCGTCGCCGATCGGTTCCGGATCGTCTCCCGGCAGCTACCTCGTGACGGTTGCGTCCCGCCGTCGTCGGCCGGGCCGCGTCGTGGAACGTCGACCCGCGAGCGGGAAGGCGAGGGACCGCTTCGTTCGCTCAGGCGTGCTTGTCGAGGAAACGGTCGTAGGAGCGCTCCCACTCGTAGTCGTCGTCCCAGTAGCGCTCCGCGAGCGGCTCCTCGGGCATCTCGCCGATCGCCTGCTTCTCCTCCTGGTAGGAGGGTCGCTCCTCGTCGACGTAGAAGCGGCCGGTGAGGACCTCGCCGTCGTAGAGCGCCTGCTCGGTCGTCCGCATCATCTCCGCGGCCTCGACGCGGTCGGTGACGTCGAACTCGTAGTCTTCGGAGTCGTTGACGTCGATGTAGGGGACGTACTGGCGCGCGTCCTTGTTCCAGGTCGGACACTGGGTGAGGAAGTCAACGTGCGCGAAGCCGTCGTGTTCCATCGCCTCGATCAGGATCTCCTTGGCCTGGTTGGGGTTCACGGCGGCCGTCCGCGCCACGTAGGAGGCGCCCGCGTTGAGCGACAGCGAGAGCGGCTTCACCGGCTCCTTGGCGCTGCCGTGGGGCTGGGTCTTCGATTTGTGGCCCTTGGGACTCGTCGGGGAGGTCTGGCCCTTCGTCAGCCCGAAGATCTCGTTGTTGAACACGATGTAGGTCATGTCGTGGTTCTCGCGGGCCGTGTGGGTGAAGTGGTTCCCGCCGATGCCGTAGCCGTCGCCGTCACCGCCGGCCGCGATGACCTCGAGACCGGGGTTGGCGAGCTTCGCCGCCCGCGCGACCGGCAGCGACCGGCCGTGGATGGTGTGGAACCCGTAGGAGTCGAGGTAGCTGTTCAGCTTGCCCGAACAGCCGATCCCGGTGCACAGCAGCGTCTCCTCGGGGGTGCGGCCGACCTCGGGCAGCGCCTGTTTGAGCGCCTTCAGGACGCCGAAGTCGCCACAGCCCGGACACCACGTCGGTTGGGGCTCGACGCCGGGGGTGTATTCGTCGCGGTCGATCTCCCGTTCCTCGCCGATGGCTGAGAATGCGCTCATGTCTAATCACCCGCCGCGGGTACGAAGGTGGTCGTGGAGCTGTCCAGGCCGTCCCCCTCGACGACGATCGACTCGAATCCGTCGACGATCTCGGCGGGCTCGAAGGGGTTGCCGTTGTACTTCAGCAGGCTCGAGAGCTTCTCGCCGTACCGACCGAGGTTCTTCTGGACGAGCCCGCGGAACTGGCCGGACGCGGTCATCTCGACGACCAGCACCGCGTCGACGCTCTCGATGAACGCCTCGACCTCCGCGGTCGGGAACGGCAGCATGTCCGAGACGCCCAGCGCCTTCACGGAGTGGCCGTTCGCGTTCAACACGTCGACGGCCTCCGCGACGGTGCCCTGCTGGCTGCCGAAGGTGAGGATGCCGTAGTCGGCCTCCTCCGGCCCCATGTACGTCTGGGTGCCGAGGTCGTCGAGGTGCTCGCGGATCGCCTCGAGCTTCTCGAGTCGCCGGTCGATCTGTGCGGTCCGGTTGTCGGGGTCCTCGTTGATGTGGCCGCTCGGGCCGTGTTCGTTGCCGGTCGCGAGGTAGCGACCGCCCTTCTGGCCGGGGACCGACCGCGGGGACACGCCGTCGTCGGCCTCGTGCTGGAAGCGGTGGAACTTCCCGTCGGGGGTGTGGGGCTGTTCCGCCAGCTGCGCCTCCGAGAGCGTCTTCCCGAGGTCCGCGTTCGGCTCGCGGTCGAAGTGGCTCTTCGGGACGTTCAGCATCTCGCCGCCGAGCTTCTGGTCGTACAGCAGGATCGCGGGGATCTGGTACTCGTAGGCGATCTCGAACGCGAGCCGGCTCTGTTCGTAGGCCTCCTCGATGGTTCCGGGAGCCAACACGACGCGCTGGGAGTCGCCCTGAGAGGTGTAGAGGACGTGCTCGAGGTCGGACTGTTCGGGCTTCGTCGGCATCCCGGTCGAGGGACCCGCGCGCATCGCCTCCACGAGGACGACCGGCGTCTCGGTCATCTCGGCGAGCCCGAGCGGCTCGGACATCAGCGCGAAGCCGCCGCCGGAGGAGCCCGACATCGCCTTCACGCCGGCGTGGGAGGCTCCGACCGCCATCGCGGCCGCGGCGATCTCGTCCTCGACCTGTTCGGAGATCCCGCCCAGCTCGGGCAGGTTCTTCGTCATGATCGTGAAGACCTCGGTCCACGGGGTCATCGGGTAGCCCGCGATGAACCGGCAGCCCTCGTCGATCGCGCCGTAGGAGATGGCGTCCGAGCCGGACAGCAGCACCTGCTGTTCCTCGTGTTCGCCCGCCGGAACCGTCACGTCGTGGGCGTCCGCGTCGTACTCCTCGAGGACCGACTCGTAGGCGGTCTCGAGGATCTCGAGGTTCGGCTCGAGGATCTTCTCCGGCATGGCGTCGCTCATCAGGTCCTCGACGTGCTCGAGGTCCATCCCGATCAGCGCACACGTCGCGCCGACGCCGGCGGTGTTGCGCATCACTTCCCGGCCCTGTTCGCGGGCGAGTCCGCGGAGGTCGAGCGGGTAGACGTGCCAGTCGTTCGCCTCGACGCGCTCCTCGAAGTCCGGGATGTCGCTCGGGTCGAGCAGCCCCTCGTCGTAGACGATGACGCCGCCCTCGCGGAGCTCGTCCAGGTTCTCCGAGAGCGGCTTGATCTCCTCGTTGCCGTAGACGGCGTCCTCCTTGGGGTTCCGGGCGAAGGAGTCGCCCAGCGCCAGCAGGAAGTTGTAGCCGTCGCCGCGGGAGGTCACCGGGTCCGCGCGCGCGCGGATCTCCGTGTACGTGTGACCGCCGCGGATCCGCGACGGATAATGCCGATGCGTGAACACGTGTAGCCCCGATCGCATCAGGGCCTTCGCGAAGTTCTGGCTCGTCGAGGCGATCCCGTCGCCGGATCCCCCGGAGATGCGCCAGATGAGTTCGTTGTCAGTCATGATTGGTCGAGCCCGCCGTGGGCACGTGTCCGAACCTTACGAGGGGCACCTATTATGGCTTGCTATGGATTCACAATGAACGATCCTTGCAGACCCTTATTTTATAAGGAACGATGATGATCGATGGCGCGGGATCGCGTGGCTTTGCTCCTCCCGGTGACCGGTTACCGGTGCCCCTTGATCACCGCTGACGCCCCTCAATGACTGCCGCCACTCGTCCGTCGGCCCGCACCGGACGATGTGTCCCCGAATCGGCGACGGATTTACCCGTCTGGATCCCCTTTTAATGGGTATGCAAAAGAAGGAACTCATCCACCTCCACGACCTGCTCGGCACGGTCTCGACGGACCTGTATGAGGAGGGGACGCTGGCGACCGACGACCTCTCCGCGTATCGGGATCTCGATACGTCGCCGATGTCGATCCGCGGCTCGCGGGCCGACCACGAGGCGGCGGTCCTCGAGCTGGCCGACGCGCTGGCAGGTGCGATCGAGTCGGAGCGAAGCGACGCGGAACACGGCGAGGAGCCGGCATCGGAGGACGCCCGTGAGGACGCCGAGCCCCCGGTTGCCGCTTAAACCCGCTCGGGATAGTTTATAAACCGTCGGCGGTTGTCCCGCTCGTCCTCGTCCTCAACCGCGTTTTTGCGGCTCGCTCCCGGCCGCACTACCGGCTCGCCGACTCCGGCGGCGCGATCAGCTCGACCGGGTGTCGTGCGGGGCGGTCGAGCAGGGCGTCGAGCTGTTCGCCACAGGAAGTTCCGGAGGCGACCAGCGTCCGGTCGGTCCCGCCGAAGTCCTCGACGAGGGGCTCGCCGACGTCGATGCTCAGCTCGTAGTATTCCGCCTTATACCCGAACGAGCCGGCCATCCCGCAACACTCGGTGTCGGAGGTGCGGACGTCGTACCCGGCGCGCTCGAGCACTGCGAGCGTGTACTCCTCCAGGTCGAGCGTGCGCGCCTGGCAGTGCGGGTGGTACGCCAGCTCGCGATTCCGGGTGGAGTCGTCGCCGGGAGTGAGCGCGTCGATCGGCGCTCCGTTCTCGAGCAGGCCGTAGACGTACTCGAGGACCTCGTAGCTCGCGCCGGCGAGCCGCTCGAAGGAGTCGGGCTCGAGGAACCGCTCGTACTCCGAGCGGATCATCGCGAGGTCGCTCGGCTCCACGACCACGACGTCGCGACCGGCGTCGACGTGTTCCGCGAGGGCGGCGTACAGGTCGTGGGCGCGCTCCTCGGCGGTCGCGACCATCCCCTGCGAGAGCGGCGGGCGACCGCTCGGCGGGAGGGGCGGAACCCGCACGTGGACGCCGAGCGCCTCGAGCGTCCGGACCGCCGCCTTGCCGCGCTCGACGTCGACGTAGTTGGTGTAGGTGTCCGGGTAGACGATCGCGTCGCGGTCGGCCTCGTCGATCGGAACCCGGGAGCCGCCGCGGCGGTCGAACCACTCCACGAGGCTCTCGCTCGCGAACTCGGGAAGGTCCCGCCGGCGGTCGATCCCGACGACGCGTTCGAGGGCGGCACGAACCGGTCCCGCGTTCGCGAGCCGGTTGGCCAGCGGCGCGGTCCGGTGACCCCACTCGGCGAGCGTCGCGAAGTCGCCGACGAACCGTTTGCCGAGGTCCAGTCCCGCCGGTTCCGCGTCAGGTGCCAGCCCGTCCGGCAGGAACGCGAAGTCGCTGGCGTCCGCTTTCCGGCGGTTGATCCGGTCCCGAACGACCGTGTTGATCCACGGGATGTCGATCTGTACCGGGCAGGCGGGCACGCACCGGGAACAGCCGGTGCAGAGGTCGTTGAACTCGGCCGCGACGTCGAGGCCCTCGATCCCGGCCTCCCACCCGCCGGCGATCCCGCCGGTGTAGGTCTCGCCGCCGAAGACGTGTCCGCCGACGCTTTGGAAGTTGCCACAGGAGTTGGCACAGGCGCCACAGCGGACGCAATACAGCGTTTCACGGAGCTCATCGTCCTCACGCATCGCCAACCGGCCGTTGTCGATCAACACCAGGTGGAACTCGCGGTCGGAGTCCGCGGCCACGCCGGAGCCGTCACCGTTCCCGTCGACGAGCGACTCGGCCGGCGCGTCGAAGTCCGGGACCGGCGAGGCGACCGGCGGCGTCAGCAGGGAGGTGTACGCCGACAGCTCCTGGCCGGTGCCCGACCGCGAGAGCAGCTCGAGAAACGGCTGGAGGTCCTCGACGGTCGGCACGATCTTCTCGACGCCGGCGACCGCGACGTGGGTGTCCGTGGTCGCCGCGACCTTCCGCGCGTTCCCCTCATTGGTGACGATCGCGAGGGTCCCGGATTCGGCCACCACGAAGTTCGCGCCGGTCATCCCGACGTCGGCCTCGCGGATCCGCTTTCCGAGCTTCTCGCGGGCGAACGCCGTCAACTCGGCGGCCGTCTCCGGCGGTTCCGCGAGATCGAAGACGTCCGCGAACAGCTCGGCGATCTCCGCTCGCTCCTTGTGCATCGCCGGCCCGATGAGATGGGAGGGGGCCTCGTCGGCGAGCTGGATCACCCACTCGCCGAGGTCGGTCTCGACCGGCTCCACACCAGCCGCGGCGAGCGCGTCGTTGACCTCGATCTCCTCGGTCGTCATCGACTTCGATTTCACGACGGTGTCGGCGTCTCCGACCGCCTCGACGATGTACCGATTGGCGTCGGCGGCGTCGTCGGCGATGTAGAGGTGGCCGCCGTTCGCCGCGACGCTCTCGCGAAGCTCCTCGATGAGCTCCGGCAGGTTCTCGATCGCGTGCTCCTTCAGCTCCCGCGCACGCGTTCGTAGGTCCTCATACTCGGGAACGTTCTCGGCGGCAGCCTTCCGGCCCGCGTTGTGTTCGCGCGTGTTTCGAGCGACTGCGTCGCCTTCCTCGCGCATCACGTTGCGGATGCGCGCGGCCCGCTCCGCCCGATCACCCCGGTCCGCTCGGCTCATTGCCCCGCCTCCACGAGGATCACGTGAACCTCACCGGGGCCGTGTGCGCCGACGACCAGGCTGCCCATATCGGCGGTCGCGCTCGGCCCGGTCGCAACGACCCCGGACCCGCCCGCCCGGAGGTCGGGGCCGAGACGGTCGATCGCCGTCGCGACGTCCGGTACTAGGTCGGCGTCGCGGAGGACGGCGACGTGGCGCCGCGGGTAGAGGCTCACGAGCTCGGTGCCGGCCCGATCGCTTTCGAGGTGGACGCTGCCGATCTCGGCGATCCCGAAGGCCGCCGGCGTGACCCCGGTGTCGGCGGTCTCGAGGTCGCCGTTCGTGGGCCGGTCGGCCACCGACGGCGGGAGCGCGAGCCCGTCCTGGAGCGGCACCCCGATCGCCTCCCCCACGGTCGCGTCCGCGATGGCGTCCGCACACGAGTCGGGGGTCGTTCGGGTGACCTCGACGTCGAGTTCGGACAGCGACTCGAGGAACGTCGTTTCGGTCGACATACGCCACCCTTGACGGGAGGGTGTGTTAAATGGTCACGATCGGGTCGGCGCCCGGCCGGACTCGTGTTCCTGCCGTCCCACGACCGTCGGTCGTCCGGACACGGCGAAGTCGGCTCGAGCGTGGAGGTACCTCACGGCTGAAGTCACTGGGTAGGTGGACACAACTCTGCTTTCGGGGTCGTGAGACGACGTGATTTAAATACTAAAATTTATATTTCTAATTAAATATCGATACATCTAGCTATTTTAAATGCCTTATATTGACGCGATAAGATCTTGTATACGTCTTATAAACGGCGTCTCGAATTCGAACGCCGCTATGCCATTGAAAATCTATTACCATTTACTATTATTTATAGTAAACATTAGAAATAATTGCTCACGTTTGGAAGCGACAGTTGATCAAGAGCAGTATCGATCGCCGTCGTGAGTTCATCGAGCGAGTCAAAGAATCGGTTGCTCAGAGCATCCTGGAGTTGTCGCCAGCACTCTTCGACAGGATTGAGTTCCGGCGAATACGCAGGCAACGTGACGAAGGCAAGGTCGTCACGGGCCGCCAGATCCGTGACGGCCGACGCCTGGAAGTACGGCGCTCCGTCTAGCACAACGATCAAGTCTTCTTCAAATTCTTTGCATAACGCGAGAATGAAATGTTTTGCGTGCTCGGCGGTGACGTACTCGGTGAACCGTGAGAAAAAGCAGTCACCGTTTTCCGTGACTGCGCCGAGTAGACACGTCCAGTCACGTTGGCCAGAGAGTTCGACGCTCGGCCGCGTGCCGCGCGGAAACCACGCGGCACGCGGCTCAACCTGGACAGATTTTTTCGTCTGATCGATACAGACTACTGTGGCGTCCATCTCCGCTCGCTTTTTTTGATCTCGTCGTGGAACTCCTCTTGGTCGGATTCCTCAGATTCAGCGGCTGTACGTCGAGGTTTTTGATAGCTGAGTCCAGCTTCTTTCAGCAACCGCCGACAACTCGGAGAAGAGTACTCGACGCCGTAGGTTTCTTCGAGAAATTCCTGAACGAGCGCCGGCGTCCACGCCGGCGCGTCGATCCCAACTTCCTCGGGCGGTTCGTGAACAGTTCGTTCGAACTCTTTTTGCTGTGATTCTGAGAGCTTTCGTTTTCTCCCAGATCGATGAGCATCAGACACAGCTTGCTCAAGCGGTTCGTCCGTATCAAGTCGCATCAACCAGCTGTAGATCGTTCTTCGCCCGGTGTCATGCCACTCTGCAAGTTCGGTCTGCGTGACACCGTCCTTGTACGCGATCGCAGCTAACAACCGTTGAGTCGGCTTGTTTCCGTCAACATTGTTGAGGGCGTCTTGGAGTTCTTCGACGGAGATCTCGTCGAGATGATCCATTGAGTATAGTAACAATCTTTGAGCGGAAAGTTCTAACGATTACTATAAAATTGTTACTTATTCGTGATAGTGACGAATACCCGTTTCACTGAGCGCGTTGAACGTCCGTTCGCGGTCCGCGAACTTCACGCCGACCCACTCGACCCCGATGCGGCGGTCACTTTCCGAGTATTGGTGCTCGAACCATCGACTGTCTCTCCGATACCTGCACTGCAGCGACCGCGAGTCAACCATTCTTTATACGCGGGGCGTCCCACCGGGAGGTATGAGCAAACGCGCGAGTGCGATCACACCGAATGACACGGACCCCCTCGTCGACGCCGACTTCGACTACCAGGGCGGGGACGTCGAACGGCCGGAGCTGCTGGCGGCGCTCTCCGAGCGCGTCGACGGCGAGGTGCGCTTCGACACCTACACCCGCCAGCTGTACGCCACGGACGCGTCGGCCTACGAGGTCACCCCGATCGGCGTCGTCTTCCCGCGGTCGACCGACGACGTCTCGCGCGTGACCGACTACTGCTTCGAGGAGGGGATCCCGGTACTCCCCCGCGGCGGCGGCACCTCCCTGGCGGGCCAGACGGTCAACGAGGCGGTCGTGCTCGACTTCTCGCGATTCATGGACGACGTCCACGACGTCGATCCGGACGCACGGACCGCGACCGTCGACGCCGGCGCGTACGTCGGCGACCTCAACCGGGCGCTCGAGCCCCACGGCCTGAAGTTCGCCCCCGACCCGGCCTGGCGCGACAAGTCGGCCGTCGGCGGCGCGATCGGCAACAACTCGACCGGGTCACACTCGCTCGTCTACGGGAAGACCGACCACTACGTCGAGGAGCTCGAGGTGGTGCTGGCCGACGGCACCGTGACGACGTTCGGCGAGGTGGACGTCGAGACCCTCCGCGAACGCGCCGCGGGAGTGGACCTGGAGGCGGCGCTCGACCTGGAGGCGTCGCTCGAGGGGAAGCCCCCGGAGACGGCGACGGGCTCGGCCGCGGGGGCGGCCGACGATGACGTCGATCTCGAGGCCCGGATCGCGGCGGCCGTCGTCCGGATACTCGACGCGGAGGCCGACGCGATCGACGACCGGTACCCCGAGCTGAAGCGGAACGTCTCCGGATACAACTTGGACCGCCTGCTCGCGGAGTATCGCGGCGAGTACGGCGAGGCGGGGACCGTCAACCTCGGGCGGCTACTGGCGGGCAGCGAGGGGACGCTCGCGGTCGTGACGCGAGCCACCGTCTCGCTGGAGGAGATCCCCGAGACGAAGGCGGTCGCGCTGTTGACCTACGGCGACCTGGTCGACGCGATGGAGGACGTCGACCCGATCCTCGCACACGATCCGGCCGCGGTCGAGGTGATGGACGACGTCTTCCTGGAGCTTGCCGGCGACACCGAGGAGTTCGGCGAGGTCGTCGGGATGTTGCCCGAGGGGACCAACGCCGCGCTGCTCGTGGAGTTCTACGCCGCGGACGACGACCAGGGCCGGCGAAAGGTCGCCGACCTGATCGCCGACCGCGTCCCGGGCGGCGACTCGGAGGCCGACCCGAGCGAGGGCGCGGCGTCCGTCACCGACGCGCCGCGGCACGCGCTGACGGCGATGGAGGCCCACGACCAGGAGACGCGCGACCGGTTCTGGAAGATGCGCAAGGCCGGCCTGCCGATCCTCCTGGGTCGGACCTCCGATGCGAAGCACATTTCGTTCATCGAAGACTGCGCGATCCCGCCGGAGCACCTCCCCGAATACACTCGCGGGTTCCAGGAGATCCTCGAGGATCACGACACCTTCGCGGCCTTCTACGCCCACGCCGGGCCGGGCGTGCTCCACGTCCGCCCGCTCGTGAACACCAAGACCGTCGAGGGCATCGAGACGATGGAGTCGCTGGCTGACGACGTCTCCGACCTCGTCGTAAGCCTGGGCGGGTCGATCTCGGGCGAGCACGGCGACGGGCGCGCACGCACGCAGTGGAACCGCAAGCTGTACGGCGAGGACCTCTGGCGGTCGTTCCGCGAGCTGAAGACCGCCTTCGACCCGGACTGGCTGTTGAACCCCGGCCAGGTCTGCGGCGACGTCGACATGACCGAGCACCTCCGGTTCGACGCAGACTACGACTTCGAGGCCGGCTTCGATCCCGCCCTCGAGTGGACCAACGAGAACGGGATGCAGGGGATGGTCGAGCTCTGTCACGGCTGCGGCGGCTGTCGCGGCCCCCAGGAGACGACCGGCGGCGTGATGTGTCCGACCTACCGGGCGGCCGAGGAGGAGATCCAGGCGACCCGCGGCCGGGCCAACATGTTGCGTCAGGCGATGTCCGGCGACCTGCCCGAGGACCCGACCGACGACGAGTTCGCGACCGAGGTGCTCGACCTGTGTATCGGCTGTAAGGGCTGCTCGAAGGACTGCCCGAGCGAGGTCGACATGGCCAAGCTGAAGGCCGAAGTCACCCACGCGCGTCATCAGGAGCACGGCTCGAGCCTCCGCGACCGGCTGTTCGCGAGCATCGAGTCGCTCGCGCCCATCGGATCGACGCTCGCACCGATCGCGAACGCGCTCCCGAAGCTGCCGGGCGCCGGCTGGGCGATGGAGAAGACGGTGGGGATCGCCGCCGAGCGCGACCTCCCGCAGTTCCGGTCGGAGAGCCTGATCGGCTGGTTCGAGGCTCGTGGCGGGGCCGCGGTTCCCCCCGAGGAGGCTGCCCACCGCGTCCTCCTGTTGCCCGACGTCTACACCACCTACATGCACCCCGCGGCCGGCAAGGCGGCGATCCACGTGCTCGAGGCCGCCGACTGCCACGTCGCGATCCCGGACGTCGACGGAAGCGGACGGCCCGCGTATTCGAAGGGGTTCATCGACCGCGCGCGCGAGACCGCCCGCGGAACGGTCGCGGAGATCGCCCCGAAGGTGGCCGAGGGCTGGCACGTCGTGAGCGTCGAGCCCTCCGACGCCGTGATGCTCCAGTCCGATTACCTCGACATCCTCGGCAGCGACGACGAGGACGTCGTCCGCGTCGCCGAGAACGCCTACGGCGTCTGTGAGTTCATCGACGCCCACCGGCTCGACGCGGACCTCGCGTTCGACGCGCCCGCCGAGTCGCTGGCGTATCACGGCCACTGTCACCAGAAGTCGACGACGAAGGATCACCACGCGGTCGGCGTGCTCCGGCGGGCCGGCTACGCGGTCGACCCCCTCGATTCGACCTGTTGCGGGATGGCCGGCTCGTTCGGCTACGAGGCCGAACACCTCTCGATGAGCGAGTCGATCGGCGCGATCCTCGCCGACCAGGTCGGCGACAGCAGCGGCGAGACCGTCGTCGCGCCCGGCGCCTCCTGCCGGTCGCAGCTCGACCACCTCGACGTCGAGACCGACGGCGAGCCGCCGCATCCGATCGAGAAGGTCGCGGCGGCGCTGGCGTAGGGCGACACGCGAGGTCGGCGTCACCGCGTCGCCGATCGGGACTCAGGCGTTGGCCGCGTGATTCCGTCTTGATGTCGCCGTGAGCGGGAGGTCAGCATCGATCTCGTCGTACCATACCACCGGCCGTTTGGCGTTGCCGTCGTCCTCGAGCTCGATGAGGCCGTAGTCGGCAAGTTCGTGTACGTTTTCGAGGACGTCGGGGGGATTCCGGTCAACGAGACGCGCGAGTTCGCGAATGCTCTCCGGCTCGTGTGCAACGATCGTCTCCAGGAGCTCGAGATTGGTCGACCGGAAGACGCGGCCGAACGTCTCGAGGTCCTCGATCGAAAGCGTCGGTTCGCCGGGTTCGACGTCCTCGCCGGCGTCGATCGCTGCGAGACGGTCCTCGAGGTCGCTACGGTCTGCGGGCGCGATACGAACGTGAAGCGTTCGGGTCATGATTGGATTGGTATCGGTAAGTAGTCTGCTACCGAAACGGTATGCGTGGCGGTTGCCGCATCGGTTCGGTCACCAGTCGGCACGTTTCTCCGGCGGAAGCGCTGCCCGCCAGGCACGGAAGATGTTCGCGAGTCCGGGGTAGTCGATCTCGAACGTCTCGGATCCCAGGTGGAGTTCGTGTACGCCGTGGTGATTGTCGAATCTGATGATCGGATCATCCGCACCGGCGTTCCCGTAGTGGTAGGCATACTTGATCCCTTCCCGAAATCGTTCCGACGGTGGAACCGAGAGCACGCGTACTCGGGCAACGGTCCGTCGGCGTAGGCTTCGATCTCGTCTTCGAGTACGGTAACATCATTGCTCATCCACACGTATATTGACGGATCCCATCCCGATAAGTGTTAGGCTGAATCCTAACGGTAGAGTTCACCGCCGCAGCGTCCGATATCGTGCCCGCTCGCGCCGGCGCTCGAGCAACCGCGTGATCCCCTTCCCGGGCCCGCCCTCGATCGGCCACCCCTGGGTGCGCCAGGCGGGTGGCTCCGGGGACACCGAGGGACACGAGCTCGAACACTCGCGGGCGGTCGGACAGCGACCCTTCGCGGCGCAGTGGGGACGCATCGCCTCGCCCGCGTGAGCCAGCTGAAAGTGGCGACAGTCGGGTCGCATCGTGTCGTGGAACGAGCGCCAGCCTCTGCCGTAGACGCGCTCGGCAAGGACGAGCCGGCGGGTTTCGCGGTCCGGATCGGTCGCGGCGGCGTTCGATCCGGCGTCGCCGTCACTCCCGTCGCCGTCCTCATCGCCGCCACCGCCATCGCCGCCACCGGCGTCACCGCCGGTATCGCCGTTTCCCACGGTTCGGAGGTCGCTCGGGAGCCACGCGACCGTCCCCGACTCGGGATCCACGCCCGTCCCGAAGTCGGTGAGCACGATGCCGGCCTCGATCGGGATCTCGCGTCTGAGTGCCGGCTCGAGCCGCGACCCCGTCGCCTCCGTCGCGAGCCAGGTCTCGTCGAGAAGCCCGGCGTCGACGTCGTACTCGAGCTGGTCGGCGAGCGCCGCGGCGGCGCTCGCGTCGAGGTCCGGCTTGTTCTCGATCGCGACGATCCGGCGGACCCAGTCGGGGTACGGTCGCGTGCGTCGGATCTCGATCCGGCCGCCCGCGTCCCCGCTCGTGCGCTCGTCGATCAGGCCGCGGTCGGCCGCCCGATGGACCGCCTCGCGAACGTATCGCCAGGGATAGTCCGGCTCGGGAAGCGCATCACGATACCACTCCCAGTCGGGCGGCGCCTCGCGGACGATCCCGAGCAGCTCGCGGTCGATCTCCCGGTCGCCGAGGGCCCGGCGCCGGCGAAACCCGTCGGGGTCCACCTCGACGACGACGGTGTCCCACCGGCGCCGTCGGGTGCCGACCTGGCGGCCGACGATCGCGGGCGTCGGGTCGCCGTCCGGGCGCCAGGTCAACTCGGCCCACCGGCAGACGAGCAGCTCGTAGCCGAACTCGGCGTCTGGAACCACGCTTCGGCGTGGGTCGCGCTCGTACAAAACGGTACGGCCGCGGGACGGCTCGACGAGGCGTTTATAACCCCGGCGCGAGGAGTACCGCGCGAACACGAATGGCGAAGCCCGTGTTGAAGTGGGCCGGCGGGAAACGGCAACTTCTCGAGGCGATCTACCGGCGGTTCCCGACCGACTATGACCGATATCACGAGCCCTTCTTCGGCGGCGGCGCGGTCTTCTTCGACCTCGAGCCCGCGAACGCGACGATCAACGACACGAACCCGCGGCTCGTCAACTTCTACGAGCAGGTCCGGGACGCGCCGGAGGCGCTGATCGACCGCCTCGAGTCGTTCGACGATCCGGAGGCCGACCCCGACCCCGACCTGGCGTTCGCCGAGGAGACGCTGCGGGGAGCCACGGTCGATGCCTACTACTACCAGCAGCGCGCTCGGTTCAACAGGCGCCCCTACGGAGAGTCGTTCGACGCGCTCGAGGAGGCCGCGCTGTTGGCCTATCTCAACCGGACCTGCTACAACGGGCTCTACCGCGAGAACGCCGACGGTGGATTCAACGTTCCGATCGGCCGATACGCCGATCCGGACTGGGTGCAGGCCGACCGGATCCGGGAGGCCAGCCGCGTGCTGCAGGGGGCGACGATCCACAACCGCGACTTCGAGTACGTCCGGGAGGTCGCGACGCCGGACGACCTGGTCTACGTCGATCCGCCCTACGAGCCGATGAGTCCGACCGCGAACTTCACCGACTACAGCGCGGACGGATTCGATCGCGAGGACCAGGAACGGCTTATCGATCTCGTGACGGACCTGGACGACGCCGGCGTTTCCGTCGTCGTCTCCAACAGCGGCGTGACCGCCGACCGCTACCTCGAGGCAGGACTCGACGTCGATCTCGAGGGCGCCACGCGGGCGATCAACAGCGACGCGAGCAACCGCGATGAGGTCGACGAGATCATTGCGACGACCGTGCCTGACGAGCGGCGACGCGGGACGGCCCAGACCGGACTGGGCGAGTTCTCGGAGTGACCGGATGACCGGATGACCGGAGCGACGGTCTCCTCGCCGCGTCACTCCTCGGACGCCGACTCACCGTCACGATCTGCGGATCGGGGATCGTCCCCGGTCGGCAGCTCCGTCGCCGACGTCTCGAGGTCGACCCCGGTGAACTCGAACCGCGCGCCGCCGGATTCGGCGTCGGTCACGCGGACGTTCCAGCCGTGTCCGGCCGTGATCTCCCTGACGATCGAGAGGCCGAACCCGGTCCCGTCGTTCGCCGTCGAATGGCCTGCCTCGAAGACGCGATCACGATCGGCGTCGGGGATTCCGGGGCCGTCGTCCGCGACGTAGAAGCCGTCGCCGTTCGGAAGCGTTCCGACCGTGATGGTCACGTCCTGGCCGCCGTGTTCGACCGCGTTGCCGAAGAGATTTTCCAGCACCTGCGTGAGCCGGCTCCGGTCGGCGTCGACGACTGCGTCGGTGCGAATCGACAGGTCGGCGTCGGCCGTTTCGACGGTGACCCAGCAGTCCCGACAGCAATCGGCAAGCGCGACGGGCCCGGTCTCGGTGATCGACTCGCCCTCCCGCGCGAGCGTCAGGAGGTCCGTGATGAGCGCGTCCATCCGATCGAGCGAGCGGTCGATCGCCGCCAGATGCTCCCGCCGATCGGCGTCCGTTTCGTCCGTAGCGGCGTCCGTTTCGTCCGTGGTGGCGTCCGTTTCGTCCGTAGCGGCGTCCGTTTCGTCCGCGGTGGCGTCGGATCGATCCGCCTCCATCGCGAGATCGAGTCGGCCGATCGCGACGTTGAGGGGATTCCGCAGGTCGTGGCTCACGATGCTCGCGAAGCGTTCGAGCCGCTCGTTGCGGTCGCGGAGCTCGGCGGTCGAGCGGCGGCGCTCCAGCTCGTAGCTCGTCCACTTGGTCAGCAGCCGCACCATCGATCGCTCGGCGTCCGAAACGGGGCGGTCCCGCGCGCTCGTCGCCGCGAAACAGAGCGTTCCGTACAGCTCGCCGTCGACGATGACCTTCCCGCCGACGTACGAGCCGAGATCGAAGCGCTCGTACGCCGGGTCCCCGTCCCATCCGGCCGCGCCCGCGTCGCGGATGGCGAGGAGGTCCGGCGTCTCGATCGTCTTCCGGCAGTACGCCTCCGAGAGCGGGCACGACTCGCCCGGCTGCAGCTCCGGATGGGACCCGTGTGCCCGGACGATCGTCTGCTGCCGATCGCTTGGCGGTGCCCCCGTGACCACGTCGTCGGCGACGGGGACGGTCACGTCGTCCGCCCCGGCGACGCCCTCGGCGGAGATCCGGGTGAGAAACCCGTACGGGAGGTCGAGCTCCGCGCAGCCGATCGCCAGCAGACGATCGATCTTCTCCTCGAAGCTGTAGTCGCGATCGGTGGTCACGTCGTAGAGGCTCCGGAGGAACCCCGAGAGCGTCTCGAGCTCGCGCTCGCGCCGCTTTCGATCGGTGACGTCACGCGCGATCCCGACCGCGTACCGGCGGCCGCTCTCGGGATCCGGCTCGGCGTAGACGTCGGTTTTGATCCAGCGCACCTCGCCGTCGACGCGGATCCGGTACTCGATCGAATCCTCGTCTATCTCCCCGGAGAGGATCCGCCGGACCGACCGCTCGAACTCGGCCGCATTTCGCGGGTGAACGACGCGCCGTTCGAACGCCTCCCAGGTCGGGATGGCCGCCTCGTCGACCCCGAAGAGACGGTCGAGTTCCCCGAGGTGGGAGACCGCTCCCGACTCGGCGTCGATCTCGAAGAACACCGAATCGGTCCGCTCCAGGGCGAGTTCGAGGCGGTCGTCCGAGAGCGTCATCTGTGGCTGCCCATACGAACCGTTTCGGCGATGGGCTAATAAAGTGTCTGCGTGCGAACCACATATCCGAGACGCCCCGGCACGGACCGTCCGGGGCCCCGTCATTCGCCCGAGCGATCGACGGGGCCCCATCGTATCGCCGGAACTCCTAAGTCGGTGTCACCGTACCGTCACGTATGGCCCTCCACGCCCTCCAGGACGTCGACGACGCCATCGAGGCGACGCGGTCGTTCCTGTTTCCTCCACGGATAGGTCGTTGGCTCAAGCTCGCCCTCGTCGCGTTCTTCGTCGGCGGATCTGGGTTCCCAACCGCCCAGTTCAACGCCGGAAGCAGCATCCCCGGACCGTCGGATCCGCCGTCATCGACGCCGCCCGGGGACCTCCCGACGTCGATCCCGGACGACGTGCTCCCGTTTCTCGTCGTCGGGATCGCCCTCGTGATCCTGGTCGGGATCGTGCTCGGGGTCATTGGGGCGACGATGGAGTTCGTCCTGATCGAGTCGCTGCGGCAGCGACGCGTCGTACTGCGGGAGTATCTGAGCGACCGGTGGCGACAGGGGCTCCGCCTGTTCGGGTTCCGAATCCTGATCGGGCTCCCGGTCGCGGTGCTGTTCCTCGGCTGGGTCGGGCTGTTCATCGCCTCCCTGGGCGGCATCATCGACCCGGTGATCGCCTTCCCGACGTTCCTGGTCGGACTGGCCGTCCTGATCCTCCTCGGCATCCTGTTCGCGATCGTGGACACGCTCACGACCGTTTTCGTCGTCCCGATCATGACGATGACTGACGCCGGCGTGCTCGCCGCCTGGCGCCGGCTGTGGGCGTCGATCCGGGTCGCCTGGAAACAGTACCTCGCGTACCTCCTGGTGGCCGGCCTCCTGGGGATCGCGGCCGGACTGCTCGGCTCGATCGTCACCGGCGTCGTCGCGATCGGACTGCTCCTCCCGGTCGCCGTGCTCGGGGCGATCGTCTACGCCACCGTCACGTTCGCCTCCACGGTCGGCACGGTCGTCCTGGCCCTCCTCGTCGCCGTGTTCCTCGCGGCGGTATTCGTGGTCTGGCTGCTCGTGCAGGCCGCCATCGTGACGTACCTCCGGTATTACGCGCTGTTGGTGCTCGGCGACGTCGAGCCGTCGCTGGATCTCATCCCCGACCAGCGCGCCGCGATCCGCGCGTAGTCGGACGGGAGCCGGTCGGTCGGAAAGCCCCGATCGGATCGCCGTCCACCTCACTCACCGTCCACCTCACTCACCGTCCACCTCACTCGACGTTCTCGATCCCAGACTCGGCATCGAGCTGGAGAGTCCGTACGGCGAATCCGCTGCACCCAAGCGGCCCTCCGCTCGGAGAGCTTTTTTGTAGCTGAGAGGGCATACTGGCGTATGGATCGGCGACGGTTTCTCGCTGCGGTAACGGGCACGCTCGGCGGTCTGGCAGGGTGTGCTCTCCCCCCGTCGAGGTCGACCACGACCGCCGACCGGACGCCGACGGACGGCGAAACGACGGCGGTGCCCGCCCTCCCCTCGGTCGTGGGGCTCGACACGGTTGCGAGCGGTCTGCGCGTCCCGCTGGATATGGCCACCATCCCGGACGCCGCCGTCCAATACGTCGCCGAGCAGCACGGGCTGATCCGCGTCTTGGAGAACGGGGAACTTCGGTCCGAGCCGTTGCTGGACTTGCGCGAGACGGTCGTGACCGGCTACGAGATGGGTCTTCTCGGCATCGCGCCCCACCCGGAGTTCGAGACCGATCGCCGCCTGTTCGTGCGCTACTCGGCCCCGCCACGGGCGGGGACGCCGTCGGGATTCAGCCACACCTTCGTCCTCGCCGAGTTCCGGGTTACGGAGGACGGGCGGGGCGTCCGACCCGACTCCGAGCGGACCGTCCTCACCATCCCCGAACCGCAAGCGAACCACAACGCTGGCTCCATCGTCTTCGGCCCGGACGGGTACCTCTACGTTGGGGTCGGCGACGGTGGCGCCGGTGGAGACCAGGGACGCGGTCACGTCTCCGACTGGTACGATGCGGTCCCGGGCGGCAACGGTCAGGACGTGACCGCCAATCGTCTCGGAAGCATTCTTCGGATCGACGTCGACGGCAGTCGGGGCGAGCGGGCCTACGCGATCCCGAACGATAACCCGCTGGTCGGGGAGCCCGGCCCTGACGAACAGTTCGCGTGGGGATTCCGGAACCCGTGGCGGCTCGCCTTCGACGGTGCTGACCTCTACGCTGGAGACGTGGGTCAGAGCCGGTTTGAGGAGATCGATCGCGTCCGGAAGGGCGGTAATTATGGATGGAACGTGATGGAGGGGACCCACTGCTACGAGGCGGACAGCTGTCCCGAAACCACGCCGCCGAGCGTCCGGGGCGGCGAACCGCTTCTGTCGCCGGTCGTCGAGTATCCCCACGACGGCGGTGTCGTTAGCGGAGTCTCGGTCATCACGGGCAACGTCTACCGCGGCCACGCGCTGCCCGGACTTCGTGGGCGGTTCGTGTTTGGCGACCACCGCGCGGAGGGGCGCTTGTTCGTCGCAACTCCCCGAAGCGAGGGACTGTGGCCGATCCAGCCGCTTCCCGTCGCGGACGACGATGCCGGGAGGCTGGCCCGTCTCTTCTCGTTCCACCGCCACGGCAGCGAGCTGTACGTCCTGGGAAGCACCGACGGCGGCAGCGGCGGTGGCGTATACCGTCTCCAACCAGCGACTTAGCGTCCACCCGGCCACTTAGCGTCCACCCGGCCACCACTTCGGTCCCGGGTGCCGGCCTCCCGTCGCTCGCCGGCATCGTCGTTCCGCTTCTGACCAGTGCCGAGCCACAATGGGAGCCCCAGCAGCCTGTCCGCTCAGCGTTGCCCATACACGGCGAGGGGGGAATATTCTCGGCCGCTGATATCCTCGATCGTCAGGCCGATATATCGCAGGTCTATCTCCTCCGGAGAGACATTCAACACGTCAAAGTCCGGTGCGAAGACGGCGTTATCGGCCAAATTAAAGAACGCTTCCCCCTCTTCATCGTCGGGGATCTCATACAACTCTCCCGTGACGATCACGCTTCGCCAGCGTTCGGGAGGGCCCTCCTCGTGTTCATACACCGTCAGGCAGGCAGTCGGATTCGACTCAAGGGCAGCCATCTTCCGGCTCTCAGCGTCTCCCTCCCGCTGCATCATGAAGCTGATCATCTCATCCCCATAGCCGAACGACATCGGGATTCCGTAGGGTTCCGTCCCTTCGACCAAAGAAAGCACTCCGAGTCCGTTGTCGATGAGCACCTCCTCGATTTCGGCTTCATCGAGTGGCTTCATACAACCACCAGCGCCGGAAAGCACCTAAAACTTGACGCACAGCGGTTGGCCACGAAACGGTTCCTCCGGAGCAACCCCTGTCAGTGAAATACACTTAATAGTGAACCGTGAATAGCCGTTCGTATGGATGAGGATCCTGAGGGTGGGGAAAAGACGGCGTCAGCATACCAGTTTCGTCGTCATCTCACCATCATTCAGGCTCAAACGGAGCTTCTTCTCAGGGACACCGCGGAGCTATCGGCGGATCGTCGAGATGCGCTGAGGCGGATTCAGCGGGTGAGCGCCGAGCTGAACGGGCTCGTCGAACGGATCCAGACGGCAAGCGAGTCGGGACACGCCCGAGCCGTACCGATCGTGTCCGCTCCTGAAACCGTCCATCGGATCCTCGTGTGGAGTACGAATCCACATCTCGCTGCACTGGTGGCGGACGACCCGAGTTACTACAGCGGGATCGAGGTGGTGCATACGGATACCGCCGACGACGCGGTGGAGATGTTACGCAGTCAGTCCTTCGAGTACGTGCTTGTTGACGCCATCTGGCCCGAAACCACCGGCGTTGAACTCATCAGTGAGCTATCAACGATGGAGACAGAGCTCCCGCCGTACGTTTTGATTTCGCTCTATACCGAGACAACGACGCCGATCGCGCTTGCTCTCTCCGGGGTGATCTCGCCAACCATCTCGTCCGAACAGTTTACGCAAGCGCTACAACCCTTCGTAGAAACGCCGGCGACCGCAACCGTCGCCGGATTCTTTACGGAACATCCCGGCGGCGTGATTGCCGAACGGGTTGAGTCAAGCATCGGTACCCCACAGGAATTGGCGACCACACTAACGGAGACCGAGATAGCGGCCGACGTTGTCTGTCTCGATCCCGAGGTCTATCGTCGGTTGTCCGCACGTGACATCGACGGACTTCGAACGATCGCTCCCGGCAACGGTCGACCGCTGTTGGCCGTGGCTCCGACCGAGGCCGATCCGTATGATCGATCGTGGATCCCGACCTTGGGGGGCCGCCAGTTCCTCCATCGACCGCCCGATCTCACGGATCTCATTACGCAACTTCTCGCACAACATCCGATCCCACCGACGGCGTCCTTTGAATATTTATAATATGTCGGACATCCGTACGGTACTCATCGTCGAGGACGACGACGATCTACAGCAACTGCTTCAGTTTACGTTCGAAAGTAACGGATTCGACGTGGTCGTTCGTAACGATGGTGCTGAAGCGTTGGAATACCTCGAAACGGCGGATTCACTGCCGGACGTCATCATACTCGATCTCCTCATGCCCGACGTCGGCGGGCTGGATTTTCTCCGACGGCGGTCCGATTTCGACCGGTTGGCGCCCATTCCGACGGTTATGTTGAGCGGGGTTGATGACGAGGAGCGGCTTGCGGAAGCATATGAACTCGGCGTCGATGACTACGTGACGAAACCGTTCAGTCCAAGCGAACTCATCACGCGGGTAACGCATATGGACTAAAAATGTCACCGACAGCGGTAGTAGGCATCATAGCCGGCGGCCTGTTCGTCGTCTTCGGTGCGTTATCAGTGCTCGCCATCGGCCTTGCCGCGTGGAAGCGACGGGTGGACACGATCACGGCACGGAGCCGTGAAACGGTCCGAGAAACGCTATTTGAGCGACAAAAGCGCTCTCATCCCGAGTGGGAGCGCTGGACCGAATCGCTGTCGGCTACCGAGCGTGACTGCCTCATCGCGGTCCTTGATCGATATCTCCGCGTCGTCGAAGGCGAGCAGCGAGAGACGTTTTTGGACGTCGCAGCGGCCCTCGACCTCGGAGAGCGGTCCGACGCCGCACTCGACCGATCCGCGGTCGTCCCCCGCCTTCGAGCGCTCGCCAGGTTAGCGATGCTTGACCATCCACTCACCGTTGATCGTCTGCTCGAAACGTGTTCCGACACGCAACGAACGAGGGAGGCAGCCGCTCGGCTCCTCTATGAACGTCGGGACGAGTACGAAAACGCCGCTGAATTGGGGTCAAAACTCATCCTCTGGGACGGACAGGAGCCGATAACGATCTACGGACTTGAGACGCTTGCCGATCTGAATACCGGCGGGGAGACGCCGCTACTCCACCAAGCGGCGGATGCAGTCCCGGTCTGGAGGCAGTCGATACTCATTCAAACGTGCTTCGTGCTCGAGCATACGGAACAGATCGACCCGGACGCACCCATTGACTGGTTGTTCCCCCTGCTCGAGCACGAGTCACCGACGGTTCGAACTGCGGCGGTACGCGCGTTCAAACAACAGGGCTGGCGGGACGCCGTGCGAACCCGTCTCGATCTCCGATCGCTCATCACCGACAACGCGGCGAACGTCCGACGAGCAACGTACGACGTACTCACGTACTGGGGGGACGAGCAATCACGGGACTACCTCGAATGGGCGACGATCACCGAAGCCGACGAGCGATGCCAACTCGTTGCTGTCAGGGGGTTACAGTCGTTGGAAACGCCAAGGGAAGGATACGGCGATCAGATCGGCCTCCGGAAGGCATGGGAGTGGGTCGAAGCCGAACTCGCGGTGAGTGACCAGCAAGGGGGACGCACATCGCCAGGCTCGCGCCCGGTGCACTCCCGATGACATTCGATCCATACGTGTCGACCGTCCTGTTCGGGTTCGGCGTCTTCGCGATGGCGTACTTTCTCGTGATCAACGGCACCTACCTCACGCTCACGGTCTTCGCGATCACCCATATCCGGCAGCGCACGGAGCTGGAATCATACGAGCCTGCTGGGATACTGCAGTCCAATCAGTTCCTTCCCGGGATCGCGATCGTTGTGCCGGCGTATAACGAGGAAAAAGTGATCGTCGACAGCGTCACGTCCCTTCTATCGCTTGAATATCCGTTTTATGAGGTGATAGTCGTCAATGACGGGTCAACTGACGGCACGGTGGGCCGACTCGTTTCGGAGTTCGAGTTGGAACGCATCGATGCGGACTATCCCGTCGAATTACCGTGTGAACCGGTCGATCGGATCTACCGTGCGCCGGACACGGATCTCGTCCTGATCGATAAAGCAAACGGCGGCAAAGCGGATGCGCTAAACGCGGGGCTGTTCTTCACGCAGAAGCCGCTTTTTTGTGCGATCGATGCCGACTCGCTCATCGAACGGGGCGCTCTGCAGGCGATCGTTGAGCCCTTCCTGACGAAGCCAACCGCCACGGTAGCAACGGGTGGAACGGTTCGGATCGCAAACGGCGTCTCGTTTGAGAAAGGTGCTCCAGCCGACGTCGCCCTCTCGAGGAGTCGGCTCGTTCGATTTCAGGCCGTCGAATATCTCCGGGCGTTCTTCTTGGGTCGAACCGGGCTCAGTCGCATTCGCAGCTTGATAATCATCTCCGGAGCGTTCGGGCTGTTCGATGCGGAAACGGTCCGCGAGATCGGTGGCTACGATACCGACAGCATCACCGAGGACATGGAGCTCGTCGTTCGTCTCCATCGGCATCTCATCGACGCCGATCAAGAGTACGAGGTGACGTTTCTTCCACACCCCGTCGTCTGGACGGAGGTTCCCGAGTCGCTCTCCGTTCTGAGTCGACAGCGGCGGCGGTGGTTTCGGGGCTTGCTCGACACGCTCGTCAAACACCGGGATGCGATCGGCCGGCCATCGTACGGACTCGTCGGACTGGTTGCATTGCCGCTGTTTGTATTCGTCGAGGGAATCGGCCGGTTGGTTGAGGCGCTCGGATACGTCTTGGTGCCGTTGCTTTTCGTCATCGGGGCCCTCGACGTGTGGTTTTTCATCGCGTTCCTCTTCGTGTCCGTCGGGCTCGGTGCCATCTTGAGTACCGTCGCCATTTTTGGAGAGGTTCTCACGTATCGCCGGTACGATGATCCGAAGGACGTGGCCGTGCTCTTGGGATATGCGCTCCTCGAAAGTTTCAGCTACAGGCCGTGGCGTGCGCTCGTTTCGTGTCAAGCGACGTTTGAATATCTGCTTGGTGACAAATCATGGGGGAAGATGACCCGGACGGGGTTCGAAGAGCCAACCGACTCCTCGGACTGAGGAGGAACAACGCTCCAGTCGAACGTGGCGGATTCGGGCATCGGGAACTGGTGTCTCCTCGCTCATCCCCAGTGAGCCCGGCGTCCGCACGTCGGTCGATGAGTCTTCGTCGATTCTCGGCGCGGAGACCGGAGTGACGTTGGCGCGGTGGACGTTCCCGTCAAGTTCGCCCGTTCGCGGGGTGCGTCGCCCGGGAGTGCCGTGAGCGAAGTGACCGAACTCAGACGTGCTCGCTCGCGTCGCTCGCTGTGCGCGACTGAGAGGGTTCAAATCCGTCGGCGATTTCTCTCACTTCGTTCGAGAAATGCGCCGGCCGGGATCCCCGCGAGCAACGCGAGCGGGGGTACGGCCGGTAAACGACCGAAGGGAGTGCGCCGGCCGGGATTTGAACCCGGGTCGTTGGCTTGGAAGGCCAAAGTCATACCAGCTAGACCACCGGCGCTCGTCTAGGCGAAAACGCCGGTGGAATAAGGACCTTACTCTTTCGGGGCGATCCCGTCCGACGGCCGCACCGTCACGTAGCAGTTCCCGCTGGAGATCTCGAACGACTCGATCGACAGGTCGCTCGCCGCGAGGTCGCCCCGGAAGCCGTTCGGCGTATAAATGTGGTAAAAGCGCGGGACCGTTTCCCCGCTGGGGAGCGTCCAGTCGACGGTCGTGTCGAACCCGATCGGGGTTCCGTCCGCGTCCGTGACCGCGCGAACGTCCGGATCGGCGACTGGATCGACGTCGGCGAAGCGGTCGTGGGCCGCGCTCCAGGTGCTCACGAGGGCGACGCCCGCAGGATCGAGGACGCGCGCGAGCTCGTTCAGGCTCCGGACGCGCCGGCGGCGGGGCCGAAGGTGATGGATCGTCGCCACGTAGACCCCGAGATCCGCGGCATCGGTCGCGATCGGGAGCGACGCGGCGTCGCCCTGCAGGAACGACGCGGTCACTCCGCGGTCGGCGGCACGCGTGCGAGCCTCGGCGAGCAACCCCCGGCTCGCGTCCACGCCGACGGCCGTCTCGGCGTGGTCGGCGAGGAGTTCCGTGTGACGGCCGTTTCCACAGCCCACGTCGATCGCTCGGGTCGCGGTCCGGTCCGCGAGGAACGACTCGACCTCCGGCCAGGCGTACTCGCGCGTCTTCGAGAAGTGGGTCGCGATCCGGTCGTAGGTCGCGATCGGGTCGTGATCGCTGAATGGGGACGCCTCGGTTCGTCCGGACTCGCCGTCGATCGACCCGGCGTCCGTCGTTTCATCGGCCGCCACCCCGCCGTCGGCCGGGTCGCCAGCCCCCGTTTTACCGGCCATCACGATCACGTCCGAACCGGTCGGTCATACCGACGCTCCGGTCGTCGATCCCAAATCCCCTCCGGAACGCGTCGCGCGGCCGGGGGATCGGCGTTCGACGTCACGACCCGATGACCGCCCGCAGCGCGTTCAGGTACGCCGAGGGCGCACGCCGTCGTGCGCCGGCGAGCGCGTCCGCGAGCACGTCCGCCGCCCGCTCGTGAACGCCCGCGCCGTGGCCGACGAGAACTCGATCCGGCTTCAGTCCGGCGAAGGGGCGCCGCGGCGGGAACGGGCGCAACGCCGGATGGACGCCGAGGCGTTCGCCGTCGGCGAGAAAGAGGCCGTTCGTGCCGACCGCCTCGGGAACGATCAATGTCGATCCGTCGAAGAGGGCGACCTCCTGCCAGGGCGGCAGCGAGGAGTTCTTCACGCGGATCGCCTCGAAGCCGGTGTCGGCCAGGCGGGACCCGAACCGCTCGACCGGCGCGTCCAGTTCGTCCGCGACGCCCGTCATCCACTCGGGGATCCAGACGGCGACGTCGTGGCGCGTCGCGACCGCGGCGGCGTCGCGTTTGTGTCGGTCGAGACAGCACGCCACGCCCGCGACCGAACCCAGGTCCGCGAGGAGGACATCCAGCCGATCCGCGCCGTCCGCACCCGGTGGGTCGACCGGATCGATCACCCAGACGTCCGGGACGTCTTCGGCCTCCTCGTTCGGCACCGCGACCGCGTGGCTCGCGCGCTGCATCGGCTCGTCCGGGTACGCGATCCACCCGAGCCCCTCGGCGAAGCGGTCGATCACGTGCAGCTCGTCGGTCCCGCCGGTCCCGTCGGAGGACTCGGTGTCGCTCATTGGGTCCGCTATGGCTCCGAGGCGCTTAAAAGTCGGTTCGAGGGACGAGCGCAACGATCGGTTCGGACGTCGGCGTCGGACGGTATCCGATGGCATCGGACGGCGCGACTACTCCTGATACACGATCTGCCAGCCGGTGACACCCATCACGATCAGGACGAGCGGCGAGAGGAAGCCGAAGAAGTAGAACGGGGCGTACTCCAGGGTGGAGACCCCGAGCGTGCCCGTCATGAACAGGCCGCCGCTGCTCCAGGGGATCAGCGCGCTGGTCGTCGTTCCGGAGGCCTCGATCGCGCGCGAGAGGTTCGTCGTCCGCAGCCCCTGCTCGGCGTAGAGGTTCTCGAGGGTCATCCCCGGGACGACGATGCTCACGTACTGTTCGGCCGCCAGCGCGTTCATCGAGATCGCCGAGAGGGCCGTGACGCCGGTCAGGCTCCCGACGCCGCGTACGAGCCGGCCCAGGTGGTGCGCGAGGACCGCGAGGACGCCGGCCCGCTCGAGCATCCCGCCGAGCGAGAGCGCCGCGATCGCGATCGTGACGATCCACGCGCCGCCGATCAATCCGCCGCTCGCGAGGAGCTCGTTCACGAGTTCCATCCCGGTCTCGGGGGCCGTCCCGGACTGGGCGGTCGCCCACGCCGTTCCGAACGCGGTCCCCTGCACGGCCATCGCGGTGAACACGCCCGCGAACACGCCCGTCCCGAGCGTCGGCAGGGCTGGAATCCCGTAGATCGCGAGCCCGAAGGTGACGAGGAGGGGGAGGAACACGAGCGGCGAGACGACGTACGTGCCCTCGATCGCCGTCTGGATCTCGGCGATGCGGCCGGCGGGGATGTCGCCGGACGCGCGCAGCCCCAGCGCGACGTACAGCAGGAACGACAGGCCGAAGGCGGCGAGCGTGCCGGCCCGCATCGCGTTGATGTGGTCGTAGAGGTCCGTGTTGGTGACGGCGGCGGCGAGGTTCGTCGTGTCCGACAGCGGCGACTGCTTGTCGCCGGTGTAGGCCCCGGTGAGGATCGCGCCCGCGGTCATCGGTGCGGGGATGCCGAGCCCGGACCCGATCCCGATGAGCGCGACACCGAGGGTGCCGGCAGTCGTCCACGAGGAGCCGACGGCGAACGAGACGACCGCGGCGAGGGCGGCCGAGACCGGGAGGAAGATCGTCGGCGTGAACAGGTCCAATCCGTAGTACATCAGGCTCGGGATCGTCCCGGCCTGGATCCAGGAGGCGATGAGCGCGTAGACGGTGAACATGATGAGGATCACCTTCATCCCCATCAACAGGCTGCTCGAGACGCCCTCGTACAGGTCGGCCCACGACAGTCCGAGATGATAGCGGGCGAACAGGCCGGTGAGGGCGATCCCCCAGAACAGCGGGAACTGCGGGTCGAGTTCGAACGCGACGATGCCGACGCTGAGAAAGAGGATCATCCCGGCGATCGGGACGAGCGCCGCGGCGAGCGACGGCCGCTCGTCCGGGTCGAGGTCCTCGTAGAGGCGGGGCTCGAAGTCTACCATCGGTTCACGTCGTCGTCAGCGCGCTCCGGTACAATTACCTTTTCAGTCGCGCCCGGTTGGAGAGGGAGTCTCACCCAGTCCACGGAACGATCGCTCAGCTACGGGAAGGTCGGGCCACCGCGGGTCACTCGTTCAACCGGTCTGAATCGATCGCGACGTCGGGCGGGGTCACGACGAGGAAGCCGCGGAAGTGCATCAGCTCGCCGTCCATATCACGGATCTCGCGGGCGAAGCCGGCGGCGAGCTCGTTCAGATCGCCCTCGATCGACAACAGCAGCGTGTTGCCGTACTCGACGTGGCGGACCCACTCGGCGGGGTCCGTGGAGCCGTCGAGCACCCCGAGGACCACGTCGCCGCGGGCGTCGATCTCCTCGAGCTGGTCCTCCGCGTGCCTGAGGTCGAGGTCCCAATCGCTCATACCCTGACGTCCACGCGTGACTTAAAAAGGGTTCCCCCATCGCGGCGACCGACGCGGAACCGCGCCCCTGGACGACGATCTCGTTCGACGAACGGTCAGTCAGCATTTAAACATCGTTTCGTATCGGCACTCCTCGAGCCACGTTACCGGCCGGCACCCGAGAGATTTCCGGCTATCAGTGTTCAGTCGGTCGATTCCTCGAGAGTCGATCCGGCACCGTGGAGGGGCCGCGGCCCGGGATCCGGCACCGTCGCGAAAAGCTTTAATAGGGTGACGGCCTCAACTCGAAACGCGATGACACAACATACGGAGGCTTCGTCGGACACCCCGGCGGATCGAGTTCTTCCAGGGCACGATAGCTTCTAATATCGACATCGGTCCTGTCCGAATTTTCGATACGACGTTACGAGACGGTGAACAGTCACCACGCACGTCCTTCAGTTACGACGAGAAACGACGCATAGCGTCCACGCTGGACGCGATGGGGACCCACGTCATCGAGGCGGGGTTCCCGGTCAACTCCGAGGCGGAGTTCGAGGCCGTCAGCGACATCGCGGCCGCGACCGACGCCACGGTCTGCGGGCTGGCCCGCGTCGTCGACAAGGACGTGGAGGCAGCGATCGACTCGGGCGCGGAGATGGTCCACGTCTTCGTCTCCACGAGCGACGTCCAACTCGAGGACTCGATGCACGCGACCCGCGAGGACGCGGTCGAGCGCGCCGTCGACAGCGTTCGCCGCGTGAAGGAGGCGGGCGTGGAGTGTATGTTCTCCCCGATGGACGCCACGCGGACCGACCCCGAGTTCCTGATGGAGATCGTCGAGGCGGTCTCGGACGCCGACGTCGACTGGATCAACATCCCGGACACCTGCGGGGTCGGCACGCCGACCGCGTTCGGGAAGACCGTCGAGGCGGTCGTCGAGGCCACCGACGCGCGCGTCGACGTCCACACCCACGACGACTTCGGGCTGGCGACGGCCAACGCGTTGGCCGGCTTCGAGAACGGCGCCCACCAGGCGCAGGTCTCGGTCAACGGCATCGGTGAGCGTGCCGGCAACGCCGCCTACGAGGAGGTCGTGATGGCGGCCGAATCGGTCTACGGCGTCGACACCGGGATCGACACGACGAAGATCATCGACCTCTCGCGGATCGTCGAGGACGCCTCGGACATCCCGGTCCCGGCGAACAAGCCCGTGGTCGGACGGAACGCGTTCTCCCACGAGTCCGGGATCCACGCGGCCGGCGTGATGGAGAACGCCGACACGTTCGAGCCCGGCGTGATGACCCCGGAGATGGTCGGCGCCGAACGCGAGTTCGTGCTCGGGAAACACACGGGGACCAACGCGGTGCGGAAACACCTGACCGAGGCCGGCTTCGCCCCGACCGACGCGGAGGTCCGCGCGGTCACGAAGCGGGTCAAAAAGCAGGGCGCGAACAAGCGGCGCGTCACGGCCGGCGACGTCGAGCGGTTCGCCGACGAGGAGGGGATCGAACGACGCGAGGAGGTCACGGTCTGATGGCCGCCGCCGTGTCGGCGTTCGCCCGACAGCGACAGCCTCGCTCGAACCGCCATCGAGACAGATTTATGGTGGTTCGGCGACATCGCTCAGGTGATGCGCCGACACGGCATCCGGACACCGCGGCGTCGCGACGCCACCACGCTCGCGAGCCGCCGGCACGGAACGCTCCGTGCCCCGCACGCCGACACCGTGACGGCGTCGACTGCGGCCACGCCGACTGCGGCCACGCCGACCCGACCGACGGCCGCGACGATCGGCGGCATCGAGATCGTAGGGGCATAAGCCCCGCATATCCCTTCCTTCTCCCGGCCCGACGCACCGTTTCACCGACCGACGGCACCGCGCCGTCGATCGATCCCGACCACGACACGCACCAGTCCGCACGACACGACCAATGACTCCCCGAGACGAACCGACCGACCACGACGAGACGGCCGACGCAACCGGATCGGCCGACAACGAGGAATCGACACGCACAGCACCGACGGACGCAACGACGGAACCCGACACCGACGCGAACGCCGCAACCAACGCCGGCACCGCCGAGGCTCCCGCGACCGACGGCGGCACTGCCGCCGCCGAAACCGACGCGGGGGCTGAGGAGGCGGCCGAGGCGGCCGGCACGCGAACGCCGACGACCGGCGCCGAGTCGGTCATCGCCGCCCTCGAGGCGGCCGGCGCCGAGACGGCCTTCGGCGTGCAGGGCGGGGCGATCATGCCCGTCTACGACGCGCTGTACGCCTCTTCGGTCCATCACGTGACGATGGCCCACGAGCAGGGCGCCGCCCACGCCGCCGACGCCTACGGCGTCGTCTCCGGCGAGACCGGCGTCTGTCTGGCCACGTCCGGCCCGGGCGCGACGAACCTGGTCACCGGGATCGCCGACGCCTCGATGGACTCGGACGCGCTACTGGCGCTGACCGGCCAGGTCCCCACGGAGCTCGTCGGCAACGACGCGTTCCAAGAGACCGACACCATCGGCGTCACGGCGCCGATCACGAAACACAACTACTTCGCGAGCGGGACCGACACGGTCGGCGACACCGTCGGCGAGGCGTTCGCCTACGCCGAGACCGGCCGTCCGGGGCCGACGCTCGTTGACCTGCCGAAGGACGTCACCCTCGGCGAGACCGACCAAACCCCGAAACCGCCGGAGCCGCCGGCCGGGGCCGAGGTCGATCCCGAGGCGGACCCCGAGGCCGTCGAACGGGCCGCACGCGCGATCGAGGAGTCCGAACGGCCGCTGTGTCTGTTCGGCGGCGGCGTCATCAAGAGCGACGCCAGCGACCAGGCCCGCCGGTTCGCCCGCGACCACGGCATTCCCGTGACGACCACGATGCCCGGGATCGGGTCGTTCCCCGAGGACGACCCGCTCGCGCTGTCGTGGGCGGGGATGCACGGCACCGGTTACGCCAACATGGCGATCACCCACACCGACTGCCTGATCGCGGTCGGGACGCGCTTCGACGACCGGTTGACCGGCGGGATCGAGACGTTCGCGCCGGAGGCCGAGGTCATCCACATCGACATCGACCCGGCCGAGATCTCGAAGAACGTCCACGCCGACCATCCGCTGATCGGCGACGCGGGGACGGTCCTCGAGCAGCTGCTCGCCGCGGTCGACGACGGGCCCGACGCCGAGGCGTGGCGCGAGCAGTGTGCCGACTGGACGGAACGGTACCCGATGACCTACGCGATGCCCGAGGACGAGCCGCTCAAGCCGCAGTTCGTCGTCGAGGCGTTCGACGAAGCGACCGACGACGACACGATCGTCACCACGGGCGTCGGGCAACACCAGATGTGGGCTGCCCAGTTCTGGACGTACACGGAGCCCCGAACCTGGGTCTCCTCGCACGGGCTGGGGACGATGGGCTACGGCCTGCCGGCCGCGGTCGGCGCGCGCCTCGCGGCCGACAACGCCGGCGAGACGGACCGTGACGTGGTCTGTTTCGACGGCGACGGCTCCTTTTTGATGACGATCCAGGAGCTGTCGGTCGCGGTGCGTGAGGACCTGGACATCACGTTCGCGGTCCTCAACAACGAGTACATCGGGATGGTCCGCCAGTGGCAGGACGCCTTCTTCGAGGGCCGACACATGGCCTCGGAGTACGAGTGGATGCCCGAGTTCGACAAGCTCGCCGAGGCGTTCGGCGCGAAGGGCTGGGCCGTCTCCGAGTACGACGCCGTCGCCGACACGATCGAGGCGGCGCTGGCCTACGACGGTCCGTCGGTGATCGACTTCCGCATCGACCCCGCCGAGAACGTCTACCCGATGGTGCCGAGCGGCGGCGCGAACGGGAAGTTCGCCCTCTCGGAGGAGCAGCTATGAGCGGCGCCGACGACCCAACCCCGAACAAGCCGGATCCCGGCTCGACGCACCGGGACACCCGCGGAAAGAACGCGGACCGGTCCGGAATGCCCGGCCCGGCGCCCGACGAGCGCCCCCATCCGGAGGGACGGCGCAACAGTCAGGGGATCCGCATCGATCCCGCCGTCGAGGCGGAACACGAGCCGCGGCGGGCGACGATCTCCGCGCTCGTCGAGGACGAGCCCGGCGTGCTCTCGCGCGTCTCCGGGCTCGTCTCCCGCCGACAGTTCAACATCGAGAGCCTGACGGTCGGCCCGACCACGGTCGCGGGCCACTCCCGGATCACGATGGTGGTCGAGGAGTCCGACCCGGGGATCGACCAGATCGAGAAACAGCTGGCGAAGCTCAAGCCCGTCATCTCCGTGGGCGAGCTTCACGACGACGCGGTCTCCGCGGAGCTGGTCCTGCTGAAGGTCCGTGGCGACGAGCCGGACAAGGTCCACGCGATCACGGAGATGTACGACGGCCAGACGCTCGACGCCGGGCCGCGGACGATCACCGTCCAGCTGACGGGCGACGAGCAGAAGATCGACGACGCGATCGACGCCTTCGAGCAGTTCGGCATCATCGAGATCGCCCGGACGGGCCAGACCGCCCTCTCCCGGGGCGACACGCAGACGGTTCCGGGCGAGGAGCCCGGCACCTCCGGCGAACCGACCACCCACGCCACGGGCACGGGGGAAACGACACAACAACCCTATCGCGATCCGTAACGAGCGGATCGGGACGACGACGATCCGTAACCATAACCACCCAGGACGACTGCGATACACACACACAATGACGAACGACACACCATTCGACTCGAACGTATATTACGAGGACGACGCCGACACGACCCACATCCTCGAGAAGACCGTCGCCGTGCTCGGCTACGGCTCCCAGGGCCACGCACACGCGCAGAACCTCGCGGAGAGCGGGGTCGACGTGGTCGTCGGCCTGCGGGAGGACTCCTCCTCCCGGTCCGCCGCCGAGGCGGACGGACTCACCGTCGAGACGCCGGCGGACGCGGTCGCGCAGGCGGACGTCGTTTCGGTGCTCGTCCCGGACACGGTCCAGCCCGACGTCTACGAGAACGCGATCAAGCCCAACCTCGATCCCGGCGACACGCTCCAGTTCGCCCACGGGTTCAACATCCACTACAATCAGATCCGTCCGCCCGAGGACGTCGACGTAACGATGGTCGCACCGAAGTCGCCGGGACACCTGGTCCGCCGGAACTACGAGAACGACGAGGGCACGCCCGGCCTGCTGGCGGTCTACCAGGACACGACGGGAACGGCCACCGATGAGGCGCTCGCGTATGCGGCCGCTATCGGCTGTGCGCGCGCCGGCGTCGTCGAGACGACGTTCCGCGAGGAGACCGAAACCGACCTCTTCGGCGAACAGGCGGTCCTCTGTGGCGGCGTCACGTCGCTGGTGAAACAGGCCTACGAGACGCTCGTGGAGGCGGGCTACTCGCCGGAGATGGCCTACTTCGAATGTCTCAACGAGATGAAGCTCATCGTCGACCTGATGTACGAGGGCGGGCTCGGCGAGATGTGGGACTCCGTCTCCGACACCGCCGAGTACGGCGGGCTCACCCAGGGCGACGTCGTCGTCGACGAGCACGCCCGCGAGAACATGGAGCAGGTCCTCGAGCAGGTCCAGGACGGGACCTTCGCCCGCGAGTGGATCGCGGAGAACCAGGCCGGTCGCCCCTCTTACACCCAGCTGCGCGAGGCCGAGCGCACCCACGAGATCGAGCAGGTCGGCGAGGAGCTGCGCGCGCTGTTCGCGTGGGCCGAGGAGGAGACCGACGAGGAGACGGAGGCAGTGACCGCTGATGCCTGAACGGACGACCGATCGACGTCACGGGGAGGTGACTGCCGTATGAGCGAGGGCACGCTCTACGACGAGGTCTGGGACCGCCACAAGGTGACGGAGCTGCCGACCGGACAGGACCAGCTGTTCGTCGGTCTCCACCTCATCCACGAGGTGACGAGCCCACAGGCGTTCGGAATGCTGCAGGAACGCGATCAGGAGGTCGCCTTCCCCGAGCGCACGCACGCGACCGTCGACCACATCGTGCCGACCGGCGACCGCGACCGCCCCTTCGCCGACGACGCGGCGGAGACCATGATGGCGGAGCTCGAGGAGAACGTCCGCGGCGCGGGCATCGAATTCTCTGACCCCGACTCGGGGAACCAGGGGATCGTCCACGTCATCGGCCCCGAGCAGGGACTCACCCAGCCCGGCATGACGATCGTCTGCGGGGACTCCCACACCTCGACGCACGGCGCCTTCGGCGCGCTGGCGTTCGGGATCGGGACCTCACAGATCCGGGACGTTCTCGCGACCGGCTGCGTCGCGATGGAGAAACAGAAGGTGCGAAAGATCGAGGTCACCGGCGAGCTCGGCGATCACGTCACCGCCAAGGACGTCATCCTGACTATCATCCGACAGCTCGGCACCGACGGCGGCGTCGGCTACGTCTACGAGTACGCCGGCGAGGCCATCGAGGACCTCGGGATGGAGGGCCGGATGTCGATCTGCAACATGTCGATCGAGGGCGGCGCACGCGCCGGCTACGTCAATCCGGACGAGACCACCTACGAGTGGCTGCGCGAGACGGATGCCTTCGCGGATGACCCCGAACGGTTCGCGGAGCTCACGTCCTACTGGGAGTCGATCGCCAGCGACGACGACGCCGAGTACGACGACGTCGTCACGATCGACGGCTCCGCGATCGAACCCACCGTCACGTGGGGAACGACCCCCGGACAGGGCGTCGGCGTCACCGAGCCGATCCCTGCCCCCGAGGACCTGCCGGCGGACAAGCAGGACACCGCTCGCCGCGCCCAGGAACACATGGGCGTCGAGCCGGGCGAGACGATGGAGGGCTACGAGATCGACGTCGCCTTCCTCGGATCGTGCACGAACGCCCGCCTGAAGGACCTGCGGGAGGCGGCCGCGTTCGTCGCGGGTCGCGAGGTCGACGAGGACGTCCGCGCGATGGTCGTTCCCGGCAGCCAGCGCGTCCAGCGAGCCGCCGAGGCCGAGGGCCTCGACGAGGTCTTCACCGAGGCCGGCTTCGAGTGGCGCGAGCCCGGCTGCTCGATGTGTCTCGGGATGAACGACGACCAGCTGCAGGGCGACGAGGCCAGCGCCTCCTCCTCGAACCGCAACTTCGTCGGCCGGCAGGGATCGAAGGACGGTCGGACGGTCCTGATGAGCCCGACGATGGTCGCGGCGGCGGCGGTGACCGGCGCGGTCACCGACGTCCGCGAGATGGAGGAGGTGGTGTCGGTATGAGCGGATCCGACGCCGGGATCGACCACGAAAGCTTCGCCGACGGCGAGGCACCCGCCGAGAAGGTGACCGCGGTGTCCGGAACCGGCATTCCGGTTCGGGGCAACGACATCGACACCGACCAGATCATCCCGGCCCGATTCATGAAGGTCGTCACCTTCGACGGGCTGGGCCAGTTCGCCTTCTTCGACCAGCGGTTCGACGACGAGGACAACGAGAAGGACCACCCCTTCAACGAACAGCGGTATCAGGGCGCGAACGTGCTGGTCGTCAACGCCAACTTCGGCTGCGGCTCCTCGCGCGAGCACGCCCCGCAGGCGCTGATGCGCTGGGGGATCGACGCGATCGTCGGCGAGTCGTTCGCGGAGATCTTCGCGGGCAACTGTCTCGCGCTCGGCATCCCGACGGTGACCGCCGACCGGGAGTCCATCGAGGCGCTCCAGGACTACGTCGAGGCGAACCCCGACGCGGACGTCGACATCGACGTGGCCGCGGAGACGATCACCTACGACGACACCGTGATCGACGCGACCGTCAACGACGCCCAGCGGAAGGCGCTCGTCGAGGGCGTCTGGGACACGACGGCGCTGATGGGCGCGAACGCGAGCGCGGTCCGCGAGACCGCGCGATCGCTGCCGTACGTGCCCGAGGAGGACGTCCCCGCGACCGACGGGGGACGCGACGCCGCGGCGGGGGACGACTGAATGAGCGAGGAGATCGTCGTCATCGAGGGCGACGGGATCGGACGGGAGGTTATCCCGGCGGCCGTCGAGGTGCTCGACGCGATCGCCGAGAGCGACGCGTCCGTCGACCCCTTCGAGTACGTCGCGGCCGACGCGGGCGACGCCGTGGCGGCGGAGACCGGCGAGGCGCTCCCCGACGAGACCTACGAGCTGGCCGCGAACGCGGACGCGACGCTGTTCGGTGCCGCCGGCGAGACCGCGGCGGACGTCATCCTCCCGCTTCGGGAGGCCGTCGGGTCGTTCGTGAACGTGCGTCCGGCGCGCGCGTATCCCGGCGTGGACGCCGTGCGGCCGGAGACCGACGTGGTCTTTCTCCGCGAGAACACCGAGGGCGTCTACGCGGGCCACGAGGACAGACTCTCGGATGACCTCTCGACGCTCACGCGCGTGGTGACGAGCTCTGGGTCGCGGCGACTGGCCGAGTACGCCTGTGAGTTCGTCGCCGACGGCCGCGGCCCGGACCACCGCGACGGGTTCACCGTCGCGCACAAGGCCAACGTGATGCGCGAGACCGACGGCCGCTTCCGCGAGGAGGTCCTCGCGGTCGCCGACGAGCACGGGATCGAGGCCGACGAGGAGCTGATGGACGCGTTCGCGACCAAGCTCCCGCTCGACCCGAGCCAGTACGGGGTCGTCGTCTGCCCGAACCTCGCGGGCGACGTGCTCTCGGATCTGGCCGCCGGACTGGTCGGCGGGCTCGGCCTGCTTCCGTCGGCGAACGTCGGGGCCGACAACGGCCTCTTCGAGCCGGTCCACGGCAGCGCGCCCGACATCGCCGGCGAGGGGGTCGCAAACCCGACCGCCGCGATCCTCTCGGCCGCGATGTTGCTCGACCACCTCGGCTACGGCGCCGCCGCGGACCGGGTCCGTGACGCCGTCGAGTCCGTTCTCGCCGACGGGCCCCGAACGGGCGACCTCGGCGGGTCGGCCACCACCGCCGAGATGACCGACGCGATCGTCGATCGGCTGTAACCGGTCGACGGCGACGCGGTCTCCGTTCGTTCGTGACGCTCGCCGGCTAGTCGTTCGTGACGCTCGCCGGCTAGTCGTCCGCGACGGCCGGGGCGGCGGGTTCCTTCCGAGGCGCTTCCGCCGCAGTCGACCGCGGTAGCCACTTCAGTTTCTCCTCGTAGTGGAACGCACGGTGGTTCCGCGTCGGGTCGACGACCGTCAGCGAGAGCCAGTCGTTGTCCAGCAGCTCGGTCAGTTTCTCGTGGTCGGACAGGACGTCCGTGACGCGCTCGACCGGCGCGTGGACGACCGTCGAGAGGCGGAGCGGCTGGTGGCGCGGTTCGTCGTCGGCAGCCAGCAGCGACTGCAGCGGGAGGCCGGTCATCAGGTCGCCGCCGTTGCCCTGGTGGACCCCGACGTTCCCGACCGGGTTCTGGGTTATCTTCGATCCGCTCCCGTGGACCGCGTTGTCGACCGTCGAAAAGTAGTACTGGGCGTTGATCCACTGGGTGACGACGAGCGGCCCCGTGAAGATCGCTTCGAGCGCCTCGCCGTCGGGATCGGTCGACCAGTCGTACGAGTGGAGGAACGCGCGGCCATCGAGATCGACGTCGCTCGTCAGCTCGCGGGGACCGATGACGAAGCCGGCGTTGCCGGCCAGTCCCCACTCCGGACGCGTCTCGGCCCAGTCGGCGGCGCGGCGTTCCGTCTCGCGGATGGCCGGCGAATCGTCGACGCCCATCGCCTCGGCGCGCTCGGCGGCCGCGTTCTCGCGTGCGGCCGCGAGGTCCGCACGTAACCGGTCGAGGTCGTCGGCGTGGCTCTCGGGGACGTCGCCGTCGTACAGTTCGACCTCGTCGGTCGTCGTGTTGTGTTGTCCGGCGAGGAAGACGGTGTCGTCCGGGATCTCGTAGCCACGGTCACGGAGTTCGGTTCTGACGGCATCGTCGTTACAGATCTTCGCGAGGACGCGAGCGTTCGGACCGCCCGGGTTGCCGGCACAGGCACCGCAATCCAAGCTCGCGTCATAGGGATTGTTGGTCGTCTCACTGGCGTGGCCCGTGAAGACGACGAGGCGACCGAACCGCTCCCAGCCCATCAACTCGAAGGCGTCGACGGCGTACTCGACTTGCTCCGCGGTGGTCAGCCCCACCGGTAGATCGCTGGCGTCGGTGGTGACGTCGGTGGTGGCGTCCCCGTTGTGGATCAGCGGCTCACAGAACTCGTGGGCGTCGGGCACCGCCCCGGCGGCCGCGTCGAACAGGTCGCGGACGCGTCCGGGGATGAGCGTCCGAGCCGCAAGCGAGAGGCCGTAGCCGCTGCCGGCGGTCTCGACGTAGCCGTAGGCGGTGGCGGCGTTGGCCTCCAGCGTCTCGACGACTTCGTCGGCGACCGCACGGACGCTCGACCGGCGGTCGTGCCGTGCCCGCGTGTCGTGGTCGGCCGGCAGGTCGACGACGTGGTGTTGCGGTTCGACGATCGGCGGACAGGAATCGACCGCCACGTCGGCGTCGTATCCCCGGTACTCCATCGGGATGCCGAAGAAGCCGGCGTAGCCGTGGGTTTCGTAGTCGCCAGCCGCCTCGACGTGACGGCGGATGATCTCCGAACGGGTGTCGATACAGAAGACCAGCTGGGCGTCCGGGCGGTCCGCGGTCCCGTCGCCGGCCGCCGATCCGTTCTCACGGTCGTTCATCGACCGGCTCTCCTCGGCGACAGTCTCGACGAGGGCGGTGCGGTAGGTCGCTTCCCACGCCCGGAGGAACGCCCGAGCGAGTTCGTCGGCCGGGTTCACGCCGGCGTCGGCGCTGGAGGGCTCGACGTCGGCTCCGACGGCATCCAGCAGTGCCAGACGCGCGGCGAGGTACCCCTCCAGCGAGATCGGTGCCGCCGACTGCCACACGCCCTCGTCCGCGGCGCGCTGCTTGATGAATCCGGTCCAGCCCGGAAGCGCGGCCAGCTGCTCCGCGAAGATCGCGTCCCACCGGTGGGTCGGGACCGACTGCAGGACCGTCTCGATGGTCTCGATCGGCGTGTCGGGCAGGTCGGCGACGACTCCCTCCTCGGGAATCTCTCCGTCGTGGGGGGCCATTCCACGGAAGGCGGTGTAGAACCCCGCTTCGCGGTTCGGCATCGACCAGTGGGCGATCCCCTCGTCGAGGAAGGCCGACAGCCACTTCGTCAGCACCCGGTCGACGTGGTCCGTGGCGGCATCCGGGTCGTCCGTTCCGGCGTCAGTCGCCGTGGCGTCGGCGTCGTTGACGTTGGCTGCCCGCGCGTCGGTCGCGTCGGCCAGCAGATCGAGCAGCGTCTCGGGGTCGTCCTCGTAGCCCGCCTCGGCGAGTTCCGTTTCGAGCCGCTCCCGGTCTATCCGGCCGCGTTTCAGCGCCGCTTCGAACGTCTCGGCGCTGGGGTACCCACGGCCGCCCAGCAGAGCCCGTGACTGCTCGACCGCCTCGCCGAACGGCCGGTCCTCGAACCCGGCGAGAGGGTTAGCCGTCACGAACGAGTGAATGGGCCAGCTGGATCCGACGGTCGTCGCCGCGTCGTCGATGCGGTCGCGGATGGTTGACTCAGTACTCATTGTAGTCCTCCGTGGACGTCAGCAGGGTGTCCCCCGCCGGTTGGGTCGCGTTCAGCAACGTCACGTAGAGACGCCGGCTGTGTTCGTGGACGCCGGTCTCGATGGCGAGGTAGATGCCGACGAAGCCGACGGCGATGATCCCGTGGATCAGGGTCAACTCGGTCGTCGCGGTGCCGACCGCCAGGAGTCCCGAGACGCCCTCGTAGACCACGGCATAGATGACGATCGCCGGGAAGAAGACCATCGGGACTGCCCCGTAGCGGGCCGTGATCGGAAGCGAGGTGTGCTGGATCGCGCTCCGGGCCGCGTGGAGCGTGGTGAAGACCACGAAGACGGTCAACAGGAGGCCGCTGTCGACGCTTGTCCCCTTCCCCGTCAGCAGCATAAACACCACTCCGCCGGCGAGGCCAGTCAGCAGCGCCACGACGACGCCGACCACGCTCGTCGTGCGTCCCACCGTGTGCTCGGTGGTCTCGGTCGGTCCGGCGCGTTCGACCCGATCGCCCGAGCTGAGGAACTGGTAGGCCTTGTAGAAGCCGTGCAGGATGAGGTGGGTGATGGCGGCCCCGAAGAAGCCGAGGCCGACCTGCATGATCATGAAGCCCATCTGTCCGATCGTCGAACAGCCGAGCTTGCCCTTGACGTTCGTCTGGACCGACTTCAGGAGCTTCCCGCCGATGGCGCTGGCACCGCCGACGGCGACCACCGCGAGCATGAGCGTGGGATCGACCGTGATGACCGGGGCGAAGCGGGTCAGCAGAATGCCGCCCGCGTTGACGAATCCGGCGTGCATCAGCGCCGACGCCGGGGTGGGTGCGGTCATCGAGGAGAGCAGCCAGGTGTGAAACGGGATCAGGGCGGACTGGATCATCGCCGCGAGCACGAGCGCGACGGCGGCGACCAGCCACGCCGGGCCGCCGAGCGTGTCGGCGGCCGCGCCGATGCCGGAAACCGTCGTCGCGCCGGTCGCCCACCACAGCGCCGTCAGCGCGACGCCGAGGAGCGCGCTGCTTGCGAGGAAGCGCGTGCGGGCGACCGTCGCGGCCGCCCGTGCCTGCTCCCAGCCGCTGATGGTCCCGATCAGGGCCGCCATCAGCAGCCCCATCGCGAGCCACAGGAGCCCGAACAGGGCGAGATGGTCGGCCGCGACCAACCCCATTACGGCCACGGTGAAGCCGGACGCGGTGAGGAAGAACTTCGTTTTGTGGGTGCTCCCGGCCAGATATCGACGCGAGTAGCTGTGGACGATGCCGCTGAAGAAGGTGACCACGGCCCACATCAACACGGTCAGTCCGTCGATGGCGATCACGCCGGGAATCCCCCAACCGCCACCGCCGTTGGCTCGGATGATGAGGGCGGCGATGCTCGCGACGAACAGCGACCACACGAGCCACGTTACTACAACGGGGACGGACGACGATTCCGCCGTCGCGTCCGGGAGCGCTCCGACCGTCGACTTCGAACTGTTTCCTGACATCGTTCAATCCATCCTCCGACCCGTTCCGGCGGCCGAGCCGACCTCGGCGTCCGTTTTTGGTCGTCTCTACTCCGATAGAGAACGGACTGGCCATTAAATCTGTTCATATTCACAGATAGTTCGAAAGTCCTGAATTATAGAACGTTATGGTTATCAGCTCGTATGGCGATCGTCTTTCGGCTCCGCGGAGGAACGGGACGGTTCACGGGAGATCACCTCACGGATCGGCTTCCGTCTCGGGTTCGAACTTCCCGAAGGGCGTCGTCTCGTGGGTTCGCACGAGGACCTCGTCGGCAACGGTGAGGCCCATATCCAGGAGTTTCTGCGCGACGGGCGTGATGTCGTCGTCCGACTCGCCAACGGCGGTGACGAGGAGGTTCTGTTCGCCGGTGACCAACTCCTGGACCGATATGACGCCGTCGATTGCCAGGATTTCGGGGATGAGGTCGCCGCGCTCGGGTATCGACGCGGTGCAGTAGAGCAGCATTCGGAGCGGATAGCCCGATCGCTGATAGTCGACGCTGGCGCTGTATCCTTTGATCACGCCGTCGGATTCGAGCCGCTGGATTCGTTTGCGGACGGTGCTGTCCGAGGTGTCGGTCCGTTCCGCGATGTCTCCGGACGACGTGTTTCGGGCGTCCTCCTGTAAGGCATACAGGATCGCCCTGTCCACGTCGTCGATCTCCCCGTCAGCCATACCAGTGTGTCCGCGACAAAGGTACTTTATTCGTGCGTTGCTCGGCCCTTTTATAAAGAACGAGGTGAATACCCGCGCCTTTAGGCGCGGGATGTCAATGCTGATCCGCGACGGCGACCGTCTCCTGCTCGAACGCATCATCCGCGTCCCGCCACCGCCACGACCCGACGAACGGGTAGCCGTCGAGCGCACAGATCACGTACGAGTGATCGGGCCACGTCGCACGCTCGGCGTCGGTCTCGCTGGGCACGGTCGGCCCGGTCGGGTGGGAGTGGTAGAACCCGACGAGGTCCAGCCCGTCCGCCTCGATCGCCTCCATGACCTCGAACTGCGTTTCGGGATCGATACGGTACCGGCTCCGCGGCGTCTCCGCCGCGTTCTCCGTCCCGTAGACGTCCGTCACGACGCTGTGCTCTGCGCCGTGAGTCCCTGCCAGCACGCCGCACACCTCTCGGTCCCCGCCCTCGTCCGCGTGGTGGACGACTTCGTCGTACGTCCCGCGGGTGAACTCGATCACGAACTGCGGTAGTGAGCGCGTCGTGTTAACGGTTGGTGGTCAAGGCGGACCGATCACTCGGCGGTGCCGTTGACGATGTCCGCAACGCGCTGCCGGTCGAACAGCTCCTCGTCGACCCCGTAGGTCTGGCTGGCCGCCCGCTCGGTCACCACGAGGTTCGTTATCGGGCCCTGGTAGAGCGGTCCGCCGCGATGGACCGCCCCGTTCTCGACGGCGGTGAGGCTGCTCGCGACGGGATGGTCCTCCATAAACGCGACCACCGTGTCCTGAAACTCCGCCGCGGTCTTGTCTTCGTTGCCCCGAAGCAACAGCATATCGGGGTCGACGTCGAGCAGCGTCTCGTAGTCGATCCGGCTCCGGTCGCTGTGGAAGTCCCGGACGTCCGTCGTCGCGAACGCGTCCTCGACGCCGAGGTCGCGCCACTGTTTGAAGCTCGTCCCCTCGTCGATGAGGTACGGCGAGAACGCGGTGGGCTCGTCGATCGGCTGGGGCCACATGATGGCGACCGACGGTCGGTCGTCGGCCGGCGGGACGATCTCCGCCACGCGCTCCTGAAACTCCTCGTGAAGCGTCTCGAAGGCCTCATATCGCTCCCGGCGCTGGAACACCGCGGCGAGCTTCTCGAACGCCTCGTACAGCGAGAGGTAGTCGTAATCGTGCCACCCGTAGCCGCGGGAGAAGATGCTGTTTCCGAAGAACGGCGTCCCCGTGGACGTGATCCGATCGATGTCCTCCTGGCTCCAGTTTTTCGTCCGTCCGACCAGGAAGTTCGGATCCATCACGAACATGTCGACGTCCTCGCTCAGCGCGAGGAACTCCTCGACGGACAGTTCGCTTTCCCACAGCGACGTCATATCGCTGGCGTCAACGCTCACGCCCGGGATCTCGTCGTAGTAGTGCGTGTGGTATCGCGACGCGAGGTAGACCGCTTCCGGTGGCGCCTGCCCGAGCGCGATCCCCATATCCGCCCAGCTGCCGTTGTTGGCGGCCCACGTCTCGGGAACCGCCGCGAACTCGACCTCGCCGACCGGGGGCATCGACACCGTGTACGGTTCTCCCTCCGGAGCGTCGGTTCGGGCGTCAGTCTCGGTTCGGGCGTCAGTCTCGGTTCGGGCGTCGGTCGCCGTCGCGTCCGCTCCGCCGTCGTCCGTTTCGCCTCCCGTCGGTCCCGACTCGGCATCACCGAGGCAGCCGGCAAACAATCCGCTCCCGGCGATCGCCCCGCCGTACTTCAGGACGTCCCTGCGCGTCGATTCCGTGTTGGACGCGGCATCATTCCGTTCCATATTTTTAGGCCAACCTAAAAACTTATAACCATTACTGTTCGCGGCGACTCCCCGTCGAGCGGACACTCGATGATGTGTTCGCACGTCCCGAACCGACGCATCGTCACGGCGAGTCGTCGTGCAATGGCCCCTCCATCGTCACCGTCGGTCCGTTCCTCCCTGCTTCGACCGTCGCCTCGATCCGAAACACGTCCGCGAGCAGCGCCTCGGTCACGACCTCCGAGGGGGAGCCGCGCGCCTGTATCGCACCGTCCCGGAGGGCGATCACGTGGTCGGCGTATCTGGCGGCCTGTTCGATGTCGTGTAGCACGAGCACGACGGTCACGTCGCTTTCGTCGTGGAGCGTTTCGACGATTTCCATCACCTCCAGCTGGTGATGCGGGTCGAGAAACGTCGTCGGCTCGTCCAAAAGCAGGATGTCCGTCTCCTGTGCAAGAACCATCGCGATCCACGCCAGCTGCCGTTGTCCGCCGCTCAAACTCCCGAGATCCCGCGTCCGCAGGTGAGCGATGCCCGCCAACTCCATCGCACGGTTCACGGCAGCCTGGTCCTCCTTCGTGACCGTCTCGAAGAACCCGCGGTGTGGATACCGACCGTGATAGACGAGGTCCTCGACGGTCATCCCGTTCGGCGACGTGCTCTCCTGTGAGAGCAGTCCCAGGTTCCTCGCCAGTTCCTTGGGTTCGAGGGAGTGGACGTCGCTTCCGTCGACGAGCACCGACCCGGCGTCCACGTCGAGCTGGTTCGCGAGCGTCTTCAGGAGCGTGCTCTTGCCCGAGCCGTTCGGTCCGATGAGCGCCGTCACCGATCCCGGCTCGATCTCGACCGTTTCGCCCTCGATGACCGGCGACGCCGTGTCGGGATAGCCGACGACGAGATCCTCCCCGACGAGTTCGCCCCCCGCGTTCCCGCGGCCGTCGCTCTTTCGTCCGTCGGTCGTGACGTCGCTCGACGCTCCCCCGTTCCGGCGGCCGGGATCGACGGACGTCGACCGGCTCGTGCGCACCGATTCCGGGATCACCGTTCGCACCGCTTCCGGGATCACCATTCGCACCGCTTCCGGGATCACCGTTCGCACCGCTTCAGGCACCAGGGCTCGTACCGCTTCCGCGACCGACGTCGGTAACGTGTGTCCCGCCATTAGATCTCACCCAGGTCCCGCTTCTTGCGCATCAGGTACAGAAAGTACGGTCCGCCGACGAGGCCGGTCACGATCCCGACCGGCATCTGTCCGCCGTTCGACCCCGTGATCGCCAGCAGGCCGAGGCGTGCGCCGACGTCCGCGCCGACCATGAGCGCCGGTCCGACGAACAGACATCCCACGACGAGCTGCCGGTAGTTGCTGCCGACGACGGTCCGCACCAGATGCGGAACGATGAGCCCGACGAAGCTGACGATGCCCGCGACCGCGATGCTCGCGGCCGCCGCGAGCACGGCTATCCCGGACAGCGCGAACCGGACTCGTTCGACGGAGACGCCGAGCGACTTTGCCGTTTGCTCGCCCAGCAACAGGACGTTCATCTGGCGTGCGCTGAGGACCGCCAGCAGCATCGAGATGATCGTCCACGGGAGCACCATCCGAACCTGCTCCCAACCGACGCCGGTGAGCGACCCCGTCGTCCACTGGATCGCGGTCTGGACGACGCCGAGATCGTCGGCGAAGAAGAACAGCGCCGTCTGGAGCGACTGGAACACCGTCGAGACGATGACGCCCGCGAGGACGAGCCGGACCGGACTCGTGCCGTTCTGCCAGGCGATCGCGTACACGATCAGAAACGCCACCGCACCCCCGAGGGCCGCAACGAGCGGCAGGAACGTGGCCAGGCCGCTGAACACGACCAGCGACAGCAGTATCAACAGTCCGGCGCCGGAGGAGACGCCGAGGATGTACGGGCTCGCGAGCTCGTTCCGTGTGACAGCCTGGAATATCGCGCCGGAGACCGCGAGGTTCATCCCGACGAACACGGCGACGAGGACCCGCGGGAGGCGGATGTTCCAGACGATGAGCGTCTCCGTCACCAGTTCCGGGAGCTCCGCACCCTGAAACCCGGTGATCGTCCGCATCAGTTCCTCACCGAGGAAGAACTGGAGCATCCAGCGCGCGTCCAACAGCACGTCGGGATCGATCACCGACTGCCACGCTCGGCCGATCGACATCGGATAGGATCCGAAACTCACCTGGACCAACCCGGCGAGAACGACGACGCCGGCGCTGGCGAGACACAGCGTGACCAACGACGGGTCGCGAAGCCACGCGAGCCGACCCTCCTCGGCACGCCGTGACCCGTATTCGACGCTCGATGGGACCGGATCGTCCCCGCTCATAGCTTCACCGTGGCGACCGCACCGCTGTCGAGGGACGCACGAACGTGGACCGCTCCGTCCCGAAACCCGCCGCCCCACGATGTCGCCCGTCGTGGCGGTGCTTCGACCGTCGGTGGAGCCGTCTTCATATGGATTAGGGAAGCCTAAATGCACATAGTCATTTCGAATCGGAAAGATCGATCGCCGGACGGACGCGCCGTCGAGCGCCGGCAGTGACGAGTACCGTCGTGATCAGAACGGGGCCTCGGAGCCACCGCTTGCGGGCTTTCCGTCGTCAGCCACTACGTCATCGGTCGCTGCGCCATCGGTCGCTGCGCCATCGGTCGCCGCATCCGTGGCGTTCGACTTGCCGATGAGCACCCTGAATTCACCCGGATCCTTCAGCCGGTATTCCCATCGGAACGCTGGCCCTGCCTCGGCCGTGAACTGGTGATACAGGGGTTTGGGGTCGTGGTCGTTGACGAGGACGAACCCCGTTCCCGACTCCAGGTCCGCGTACGTCTCGAAGATCCGCTCGTGGCGTTGGGCCGGCGGAAGATCGCGAACGTCCAGCTCCTCGATCACCTCGATCCCGTCCTCCTTCCTCGTCGGGTCGCTTCCCTCGTCGCGATCGTTCCCCTCGCCGCGAGTGCCTTCGCCGCAAGTGCCCTCACCGCGAGTGCCCTCACCGCGATCGTCACCCTCGTCGGACCGGACGTCCTTCGTCACGCGGACGCGACAGCGACCCGGTTCGTCCTCGACGACCTCCCAGACGAACGAGTCGCCGTATCGCTGGCGGAACTCACCGCGGAGCGGCCGCGGTTCGTGCGGGGCGATCAGCTCGATCGTCCCGCCTTCGGGGATCATCCCATAGCGGTGGTGGATCGTCGGATGCCGCTCCGCTTTGGGGATCTCGCGGACGTCGTATCGCGTGACGACGCCAGTGTCGTCGGCATTCGACTCGCCCGTTTTGACGATCTCGACGCGCCAGCCGTCGGTGCCGCGAGTCCGGTACTCCCAGTCGACCACGTCGCCGTGCATCGACGTGAGTTCGTGATACAGGGGTTTGGGGTCGTGGTCGTTGACGAGGACGAATCCCTCGCCGCCCCCGAGTTCGTCGAAAGCGGCGAGGAGCACCTGGTGGCGGCGCTGCGGTTTCAGATCGCGAACGTCGATCGCGCCCAGCGCCCCGTCGTCAAGCGGATCGCCCTTGGTCACCGTGAGCCTCCGCGGTTCCGCGTCCGGATCCGCGTACGTCCACGCCAGGTTCCGCCCGCGTTCGATCTGATAGCGAACCAGATGGACGTCGACGTCGGCGGCGGCGGTCACGTCGACCGTCTCTCCGACGTCCGCCTCGGTCAGTGCGTCGAAGAGTCCCCGTCGGCGTTCCTCCGTCGGTCGGTCCCGCAGATCGAGTTCCGGTCCCATTGCTACCACCCCGTTTCCGGACCGGGCGTATCACCCTGTCGGCGAATCGATTCGGCGTCTGGCCGGCGGGAACCGTTCGGCACCGCAGCGATCCAGGGGCGTCGACGTTGCGGTAACCGCCTTGGACTGCCGCAAGCTCGGGTGACGACCGCGGTCACGCGGATCCGCCCGTTCGACAGACGTCACATCCGATCGACCAGATCGCGATGAGCGCGATCGCCGCCGGGACATGTGCCAGCACCAGCAGCGGAAGGACCAGCTGACCGAGATCAAGCGCGCTCCCGAGCGCACGCACCCCGGTCCCGAACAGGGGAAGCGACAGCAACGCCGTGACGGTTATCGCTCCCCGAACCGGAAGGGTTCGATCGTCGATCAGCTGATGGAGATGCTGCACGTGGTTCCGGATCATCGTCCGTCTCCCCTTCGCTTCGGTGTGGTCCGGGTTCGATTCGGTGTGGTCCGCTCCGTCGCCGATCCGATCTCGAGCCCTGTTTTAGGCCTGCCTAAACACATACACGAGGGGATGTCGAGAGGATCCCAATGAACGTTATGGCGAATATGTTCTTTGCGACCGGGTCGCTACGCGATTCGGGTCACCGAAAGCCAGGAATCGCGCGCGGCACGGGGACGTTACGCCACACACCGCCCGCCGTCACGTGAGCCGGGACAGCGTCCGAGACAGGCCGGACTGACGAGGTCGTGGAGACGGAACACGCCGTCAGCCGGCAACGTGACGCCGATGTCGAATGCCGACTCGTCGTCGATCGGTGCCTCCACCACCGAGTCGAAGAAGGTCGACACGACGCAGAAGCGCCAGCCCGCTTCGCTGGCGAGCGCTCTCCCCTCGTCCGTGAGCCTCACACCCGTATACTTCTCGTGGTCGAGCAATCCGCGATCGGCGAGCTTCGACACCATCTCCGTGACGCTGGCGGGGGTCACGTTCAACCGTTCCGTCAGCTCACCGGTCGTGATCCGGTCCGAACCGGACGCCGAGGCGGTCGACACGGCGAGGAGATACCGAGCTGTGCTCCGCTCGACGTCCGAAAGCGAACGCGAACTCGTCGGTGCGGTCCCCGTTCGCGGTTGCGATGCCATACATACCCGTTCGCGGTTCCCCCGGATAAGCGTCTTCCCGAATTCCTTCGTCCCGGACGTATGGACCGCGAACGGGTCCTCCGTGGCTGTAAGTAGCGAATGCGGCCCAATGAGAGATTAGACATCGCACCTAATTTAGGCACGTCTAATTATTTAGTTAGATCAACACCTTTTTAATTTTGGGTTATCCACTACCACTCGTTCACATCCTTATGATGAAATCAGACGGAGCCGCTGCCTGGTCGGGAGACGGACTCCATCGGTGCCACCTCCACTGCGTCGTGGGCACGCGCACCGGAGAGCGGAGGACGAGGGAGGGGATGGACGAATGAGTCCGCTCCAGTTACCCCCGGGATCGCTCGGATCGCCGCTCCAGGAAGTTCTCACCATCCTCGTTGGCTCGTGGCGCGAGGGGTTCGTCCAAGTCTCGGGTTTCGTCGGGGCGACGATCCTGCTGTTCAGCCTCGTCCAGTACGGCTTCGACGGCCGGATCACCGTGTGGCTCGAGGAGAACGAACGTGCCCAACCGCTTGCTGGTGCGCTTCTCGGCCTGACGCCGGGGTGTGGCGGCGCCATCATCGCGATGCCGCTGTACATCCGCGGGACGGTCAGCTTCGGGACCGTCGTCGCGGCACTTGCCGCCACCGCAGGCGACTCCGCGTTCGTCATTCTCGCGTTGGCCCCCGAAGCGGCGCTGTACGCCTACGGTTTGGCGTTCCTCTCGGCGATCCTGTTCGGCTACGCGATCGACTTCGGAGGCCTCGGGGTCGGCAGAGTCGACAGCGTCGTCGACCGGATGAGCTATCCGGTGACCGACGGCGGATTCTCCACCACCAACGTTGCTGCCGGCGGTCCAAGCATACCCGATTACGAAGGGCCCGACCGCCACGGCCACGAAGACGAACACGCTCACAGCCATCACGGAAATGACCTGCCGAGTCGGCTGCCCGAGTCACGGCTGCTCGAGCGCTTCAGCCACGCCGTGCACGTTCTCTGGTGGTTCGTGCTCGCAGGAGCACTCGTTGCCGGCGTGATGTACCTCGTGCAGGGAGCAGCGGAGCCGGAATGGGTCCTCACCCCAACGTACGATGGGCTGTTCACGATCAGCGGGTTGGTGGGGACGACGCTCTCGTTTTACCTGTACTTCATCGGTCGACACTACATCGGTCAGGGTGAGACCGGCCGCGTCCGGGACTCGTTCGCCACCCTGTACAACACCTTCCAACACGCTGCGTTGGAGACGTCGATGGTCACCGTCTGGGTCATCGGGGGCTACCTCCTCTACGAGTACGGACTGTTGCTCACCGGCGTGGACATCCAGGGGCTCGCGGCGGCTGCCGGCGTCCTCGCTCCGATCGCGGGCGCTTTGATCGGACTGGTCCCCGGCTGTGCGGCCCACATCGTGTTCGCACAGCTGTACGCGGTTGAGGAGGCGATCCCGTTCTCGGCGCTCGTCGCGAACGCCATCAGCCAGGACGGCGATGCGCTGTTCCCGCTGATGGCCATCGATATGAAGGCCGCCATCGTCGCGACGATCTACACGACGATTCCGGGCGTGATCACCGGCGTGCTGGTCTACTACTTCTGGCCGTACGCCCAGTTCGGGTTCGGGGTGCTGTGAGATGTATGACCTCGCCCTCCCGCGATGGATACGCACGGTCGGAAAGCCGCAGCCTTCGAACGGTCGGAATCGTCACCGAACGTGTGAGGATTGACATCCTCCTCCGCGGAAACGCGGAGGAATCCTGAGCGTTGGAGATGTCAGGTTTCCAGTCTCACCGAGCATCCAGTCGGCGAGAATCCGTCCGGATGCTCGCGGTCTGAGGCGGGTGAGACTGCTGGGAGTGCCAAGCTCCCGGTACTCCTATCCTCCGTTATGGGTGGACTCCCGGTGTTGTTTTTGCCACAGCGAGTCCAGCAGACATCGGCGGACTCGGAGTTACTCCGGTGCTTCCACGCAGCCGGGCACTGCATCAGTTCATTCGAGGAACCGACCGTTCACTCGACTGGTTCCGATTACTGTCTCATTGCTTGGAGCGGGCAGACCGCCATCGTAGGATTGGTGGGAAGAGTTCTCTTTCCACCCCGATTCCGACGACTGCGTACGGATGCCTGCCACTTCAACGTATGAGTACGATCTCGAGCGAGCAATCGGTGGTGGATTGTGAAAATCCATGGATTCATCCCGCACCTTTAGGCGCGGTATTCTCCTTGCTTACTCTAATTCCCGTTCCGACTTCCTGCTGGAACGAATTGATATAGCATTATATAATTTATTAGTTCTCTCAGGATCGTTCCTCGCTGAACGTGACCGACCAGTCACGACGGCATTCGACCGCGAATCGACCGGTCCGCTCACAGGAGCCGATAGATGTGTGTCTCGTAGGTCGCTCGGACCTGGTCACCCCAGTTGTGGGTATAGGTGTCGATGATGTCCTCGGCGACGTCCCCACGGAGGTACTTCACGACGCCCCGGTCGCCGGTTCGATCCCGGAGGTGCGTGGTGAAGAAGTGCCGGAAGTAGTGGGGGGTCACGTTCTCGCTTGCGCCGCCTCCGGTCCGATACCAGCCGTGGTCCCTGGCGTACTCCTCGACGACGTGACGGACGGTCTGGGGATCGAGACGCTCGCCCCACGACCCCGAGGTGCCCACGAACAGGGGCTCGGCCGGAGAGACGGCGTCCGGACGGACCGCGAGCCACGCCGTGAGCACGCGCTCGAGCTCGTCGTCGATCGGGATCACCGTCTCCCGCTTCCGCTTGTTGGCGGCCGGCCTGGGCTCGCCGTTGAGCTCCTCGCCGACCCGTGCGTCCCCCGTCACGTACAGCGAATCCGGTCGCGACTCGAGCGCCGGCCGAGTCCCGAGCTCGTAGGTCGACGCCGCGGCCGAGTCGGGCATCGAGACGTCGCGGAGATCGAGGTTACAGAGCTCGCCGACCCGCATCCCGGTCTTCAGCAACGTCACGATCACTGCGCGGTGCAGGGGGTGACGAACGCGATCGAGGAACGCCCGCATCGCCGGAACGTCGATCTCGCGCCGGGCGGGATCCTTGTCGACCGATTCGTCCATCTCCTCCATCACGAGGGTCATCGGGTTCGAGTCGAAGGCGCCGACCTGCGTCATGTACGTGTAATATCGGTGGAGATACGCCGCGTACGTCGCGACCGTACTTTCGGCGAGATCGCCCCGGAGAGAGTGGACGAAGGCCATACAATCCCTGTGAGTCGCCCGTGCGGTCACGTTCCTGCCCTCGTCAGCGGCGTCGTTTTCCCCTCGACGGTCGGCCACGAACGCCTCGAAGCGCCGCAGCACGCGCTCGTAGGACCGCTTCGTTCGGTCCGTCTTCCCGTGATAGGTGAGGTCCTCGAGAAAGTACCCGACGGGGTCCGCCGGGTCGAGGGAGTCGGTCCCGCTACTCATCGACCAACACGTACCCGCCGTCCCGTCCCCGGTAGCGAACCCGTCCCCGTCCCTGCAGATCCTCCAGGACCGCGTCCAATCGTTCCTCGAGGTTTTCGGTGACCGCTTCCCGCAGCTCCTCCCAGGAGCGAACGGTGGTTTCATCGAGAACCTCGAGGACACGGTCTTCGAGGTCCTCACCCCCAGGGTGAGCGTCCTGATCAGCCGTCTCCTCGTTGTCCGCCGGATCGCTCCCGAGATCGTCGGCAAACCCCCGTCGTCCGGCCTGTACCATCGTTCGGACGAACTCGCTGCGTGACATCCCGAGATCCTCGGCGTGTCTGGACCACTCCTCTTTCTGATAGGTGGGGACGTACGTCTTGACCGACGTTCGATCGGTGTCGGGTTCGGTGCTCATCGGTACTGGTCCATCTCGGTGACGTCCCTTCAATGTATCCCTTATTATTGGGATAAGAGTCCTTATCATCATTTGAGGTGCTAAAATATGCGCCGATATAGATTATTATACTGAATTGTATCTCTCCATACGCTCATACCTAGAGCCATATTTCAGGATCAATTTCGTTGCCTTCGTATGGCCTAAATTTTGCGTTCGTCTCGTCGATCGTCCCGATCGAGACGATCGGAGATGGCGGATGCGTGATCGAGACGGGATCGAATGCCGAAATATGCTCAATATGATATGTATCAGAGCACTCGAGGGAGCGTTCCCCTCGTCGAGGGTGCGACGCGAAACGCCGGTTGACCACGTACCGTGACGGTCACAGTCACGACCACGGCGTGTAATCGGATCCCGGGCCCGTCGAGAGCTCGGACTTGTCGAGGATCCGTCCGTCGACGTCGGGGATGACGCCATTGGACAGACGGCAGTGGACGGAGACGATGGCGTCTCGACTTTCGAACGCGGCGACCAGAGGTGTGTGATGATGCCGTCACTCCCCACGGACGGTGGGACGGTCGCCGGTTACGAGTCGCCACGGTCGGACACCTCGGTCCCGGTCGGTTCGTGGCTTGCTGTCGGTTTCGTGTGTGGGGTGTGGTTTCTCCGTCCGGGTGTCGCTTCGCGTCCGTAACTCGTGGAGTGGTCCGTTCCGGACGCGCTCGTGGCGTCCGTCAGCGTCCGCCGTCACGTCGATCGATGGCCTCCGTCCTTTCGACAAATCCGGTTCGGAAAGGCTCTGTGACGGCCGTGGTCCTGTGAGCGACCCGATGCGCTACGTGTGGGCGACGACGGTCGTTCCCGCGCTGAGGCGCCGCGACCTGCCACGACGTCCGTATCACGTACCGGCGTCGGACGTTCAGTACACTGGATCGCTCGAACTGCGGATCCCGGGCCGGTTGGTCGCCATCGTCACGAGTCCGCTGGCGTGTCGTGGTTGGGATCGAGTGCAGCGGTCCTGCGGCGTCGTCGATCAGGGCCGAGCGTGGGACGTTGCCGATCGAACGCGATCGTGTATATCCTATGGCGCTATATTCAATCTAACCCGGCGGAAGTTGAGACTACAGTGGGTTTACCGGGGCTGTAATGTGTGGTTTCGAACGAATCGACGAGCGGAATCAGCTTTAGATCCTTCTCCCAACGAGCATTCTTGTTGAGATGGAAACTAATTCGGGTATTTTCGCGGCCACAGACAGTGTATCCACTTAGACACCACGCTATCCTAGAGTAAGCTACCACGCCCTGAAGAGCGTGGTAGCTTACTCATCCGCAAGTCGGCCGGGCGTCCACTCGCCGTCGAAGGCCTCGTGAGCGAACGGCGTGGCGTCTTCACCTGCGTAGGTGGCCACGAGCTGGCCGTCGCCCTCGAGGTAGTACTTGTAGGTCGTCAATCCCGCCAGGCCGACCGGGCCACGAGCGTGGATCTTCCCCGTCGAGATGCCGACCTCCGCGCCAAGACCGTATCGATAGCCGTCGGCAAAGCGCGTCGAGGCGTTGTGGAAGACGCTCGCGGCGTCGATGCCGGTCATGAACAGCTCGGCGGTCTCGGCGTCGTCGGTGACGATCGACTCGGTGTGCTTCGAGCCGTGGGCGTTGACGTGTTCGACAGCCTCGTACACGTCCGGGATGACCTTGATCGACAGTTCGAGGTCCCCGTACTCGCTGTCCCAGTCGTCGTCGGTCGCTTCGCCCACGTCGACTATCTCGCGAGTCGCCTCGTCCCCGCGGAGTTCGACGCCGGCAGCCTCGTAGCGCTCGACCATGGCCGGCAAGAACGTCTCGGCGATGCATTCGTTGACCAGCAGCGTCTCGACGGCGTTACAGACCGCCGGATACTGGACTTTGGCGTCGAAGGCGATCTCCTCGGCCTGTTCGAGGTCGGCGGCCTCGTCGACGTAGACGTGGCAGATCCCTTCCGTGTGGCCCAGTACGGGAATTTGGGTGTTGTTCTGGATGTAGGAGACGAACTCCGAGGAGCCACGGGGCATCAGCAGATCCACTTCGTCGTCCATCTCCAGCAGGCGGTCGACCTCCTCGTGAGCTTCGATGAGCTGGACCCAGCCGTCGGGCAGCTCGGCGGTCGCCTCGCGGATGATCTCGTAGAGGACGCGGTTGGACTTGCTCGCTTCACTGCCGCCTTTGAGGATGACGGCGTTGCCGGATTTGAGTGCGAGGGCGGCGATCTGGACCAGTGCGTCCGGCCGCGACTCGAAAATGGTGCCGACGACGCCGATCGGTACGGCGACCTTGTACAGTTCGAGATCCGCGTCCAGTTCCCGGGCTTCCAGCGTCTCGCCGAGCGGATCTTCCCGTTCGGCGACGCTCTCGACCATCTCGGCGATGCTCTCCAGCTTCGCGTCGTCGAGTTTCAGCCGGTCGACGAGTGCCTGGGTGTACTCGCCCCGTTGGAGCATAGCCTCTGCCTCCGCCACGTCGGCCGCGTTGGCCTCGCGGATCTCCGTCTCGTGGCCACGGATGGCGTCAGCGATCGATTCGAGCGCCGCGTTGCGCGTCGCTTCGTCGACGTTTGCCAACTGCAGCGCGGCGTGCTGTGCGTCGGTTACCTGGGATTCCGTGTCGTACTCAGTCATCTGTGGCTCCGTTTATCGGGACGAATAGCGTCCCCACCGATTTGGCAGTAGCGATCCGTTCCAGCACGTCTCGTTCCGCCGAGTTCGCGATGATCGCGGGCGTGCCGTGCTCGCTCACGTCGCGTGCGCCCTCGACTTTAGTCAGGATGCCGCCGAATTCGCCGGTCGTGCTGTCGTCGACGAACGACTGGACGGCGTCGTAGTTCGTGCCGACTGCCTCGATCAGTTCCGCGTCGTCGTCGTCCTTCGGATTGCCCGTGTAGACGCCGCCAACGTCGGTCAGCGTCACCAGCAGATCGACGTCGACGCCGATGGCGACCGACGCCGAAAGCATATCGTTGTCGCCGATCTGGATCTCCTCGGTCGCGATCGCGTCATTCTCGTTGATGATCGGTACGATTCCCCAGTCGAACAGCGTCTCGATGGTGTTCCGGACGTTCGTGAACCGCTCGGGATTGGCCAGATCGTGCTCGGTCAGGAGGATCTGTGCGACCGTCTGGTCGTAGCGGTCGAAACTCTGCGTGTAGTGGCGCATCAGGTGGCTCTGACCGACGGTCGACAGCGCCTGGTTCTCCTCGACCGTCTCGGTCTCCTCGCCGATCAGCCCTTTGCCGGCACCGACTGCGCCGGACGAGACCAACAGGACGTCCTTCCCACGCTCCCGGAGGGCCATAATGTCGCTGACCAGTTTGTCGAGTTTCACGCGATCGAGCTGGGAGTCCGCGTCAGTCAGGGAGTTCGTCCCCGCCTTCACGATCACGCGCTGGGCGGCGGCGGCCTGATCGCGTGCCTGCTCGACGGTCTCCTCGTCGATGGTCTCGATTACCGGCAGATCACTCATCCTCGAACGCCTCGGCGAGTTCGCGGGACCGCTGCTCGGCCGCTTCGACGGCGTCGACGACCGCCGTATCGGCGTCGCTGTCCCAGAGCACCTCCATGCCCTCGATGGTCGTCCCGTTGGGCGAGCAGACGGCGTCGATGAGCTCCGAGACGCTTCGGTCATCCCGAAGGACCGTCTCGGCCGCGCCTTTGAACGTCTGTGCGGCCAGCGTCTCGGCCTGCTCGGGATCAAGGCCGCCGTTGACGCCGGCCTCCTTGATCGCGTCGATGAGGTAGAAGACGAAGGCCGGGCCGCTGCCGTTGACTGCCGTCGCCACGTCCATCAGCTCCTCGTCTATCTCGACGAACTCGCCGACTGCATCGAGCATGTCCCGAACGGTGTCGTCGATCCCCTCGTGGGTGGCTGCGGCGGCCATGTCGCCGGTCTCGGCTGCCAGATTCGGCATGATTCGGACGACCGTCGCGTCCGTCTCGCTGGCGACGAACGACCGCGGGACGCCCGCCGCGATGGTGACCAGCGACTGGTCCGGCCGGAGATCGAGATCCGAGAGCACTGCGGAGACTGCCTTTGGTTTGACCGCCAGAACGACGATCTCCGCCTCCCGGGCCGCGTCGATGTCGTCGGTCGTCCTGTCCGCGTCGTCGGCGACTGAGGCCAGTGCCTCGGGATCGAGGTCGATAGCTGTCACTTCGTAGGCTCCGGTCCGGGAGAGCCCCTTCACGAAAGCTCCACCCATATTTCCGCAACCGATAACGCTCACGTGTGTCATCCTATTCATACAGCGGGGATCGAGGTACATACCAACTCCGGCTTCGTTCGAGCGATCGGCCCGTCGGGGGCGCCGTTCGTTTCACTACGGAGGGGTGGGGGGCCAAATCCAGATGCGCCCTACGTACCAGATCATCGGGTCTCTCCCAGATTCCGAGGTGGCGTCCAGCAGCGTCACGAGTCGTGAAGAGGCGCTTGGAACGGGGGGTGCGTGGGGTGTGTCGTCAGCGATGTCCTGCTCGCCGTGGAACGACCGTCCCTCGTGGTTCGAGAGAAGGCGCCAGGGCCGGGCGTCTTCCTCACCTTCGAACGGAGCATCACCGTGAAGTACCGCGGGGACAAGCCCCGCGGCTTCGCGGTTTTGACCGCACGTCCCAAACCGGGCCGTGCCGTCGCAGGCGAATGTAATTCCCCTCGACCTTCCCGTGACTGGTCGGCTGGAATTCACACCCGAACGCTCGATGCGTCCGTGAGGGTCGGCGGCTCCACCCCGCTCGAAACCCGAGATCTCTCCGCCGGTCACCGTTCGTCCTCGACGCTCGAACGCGGTTCCCGCGGTGCATACTCACGCCGAGACTCCTCGTTCTCCTCACCAAGCTGCTCGGTGATCGTAAATGGTGTTCGGAGTGAAGGTGACGAGAACACCGGAGGAGACGAATTACCGTTCACCCGAGCATAGTGTGGTATCCCACCCCATAGTTTTTGCATACTCGTCCCGAAGACTTCGTGAAATGGACGGACACGGAGACGTTCCGCGAACGGAGATCCCCTTATGATGACCGTCAGCCGCACGCCGCTCGAACGGCGCGGCCGAGACGACGTCGGCCCGTGTGAACGCCCCATCAGAACCGTTCGGTGGACCGAAGGAAACGACGATGACTGACAAGATCGACCTCGACGACATCGAAACCGACGACGCCGACGAACCGGCGGCCAATCACGGCGACTGGTTGTGGCGCAACGAGGGCACTCCCGAGGACGAGCCCGAAGCGCCAGCATCCGAGACGCCGGCATCCGAGACGTCGACGCCGACGGTCACTCCCGGCAGTGGCAGGAGCGACACGGACGCGACCGCCGATGACGGACCCATTCCGCGCGTCCCCCGTAAAAACGAGTCCAAACCCGCGGGCGTGCCGATCGAAAGCGGTGGCTCCGGTGCCGGCGCGACCGTCAGCAACGCTCCCGATGACGCCGAGCCGATGGCCGAAGGCCCCCACGGTGGCGGCGTCGACGACATGACGATGGCGGTGACCTACAACGCCATCTCCGAACTGGCCGATCCGCAACTGGTCCTCGTCTCGGCCCGCGAGTGGGCCGACTGGGTCGGTATCGTCGGCGACGTGAACGCGCCGGTCATCACCAAGTTCCAGCGGGAACACGGCATCGACGCCGACTTCTTCAACGGAACGGGAACCGGCCCCGCAGAACGACTCGCCGACATCGGCACGACGTCGATGTTCTACGCCGAGCGACTGGCCGTCGTCGGGACCCCCGCCGACGAGTGGATCGCCGAGGAAGCCGGCTGGGAGTTCGTCCCCCTCGAGACGGCCGCCGAGAAGGCCGGCTGGGACCTCGAGGAGGAATGATCCGGCCGGCGCCGGAGCGCGGCGACGCGCCTGACGTGGCTGACGCGGCGATGGCTATCGTCTACGGAGGGACGATTCCGTCGTGGGTCGCCGCGGGTTTGTCGGCGCCGATTCGGTTGTCCAGCGCGTAGGCGCCCGCTCCCGTGATGAGCAGCGCCGAGGCGAGGCTGAAGAGGCCGATGTGCGCGAGGACGGGGTCGTCAGGGATACCGAACAACGTGAGGACGAAGACGCTCAGCGCCGTTATCGCGGAGATCCGGGTGAAGAATCCGAACAGAATCGCGAGACCCAGGCCGAGTTCGGCGAAGCCGGCGCCGAGTACCCACAGTTCGGCGGGGAAGGGGGCAAGTGCGGTGAGGTCGTACTGTTCGACGACGCTGAGGGCCATCTCGGGAGCCAGCAGTTTCTCGAAGAGGCCGAGAAAGGCGAAGGAGAGGCCCATCCCGACCCGGATGACCGTCGGGACGAGCCGTTCGTAGGGATCGGTGAGGCGGTTGAGCCACGACGCGGCGCGGTGGACCGGATCGATCCGCCCGTAGACGGTGCCCTCGGCGGCGGCGACCTTCTGCAGTACTTCGTCGGCGCTGGGGCGACCGCTGCCGATCAGAGCGATGGCAGCGAGACCGGGAACCCACTCGAAGGAGTACAGCAACAGCGGCTGGGAGACGAGCGCCAACAGATACACCAGCAACCCGACGATCGCGGCCACACGCGTGGCGATGCCGAAAAGCAGGGCGAACCCGAGACCGATCTGAAACAGGCGGACGAGTCCGGGAGCGACGGTCGGATCGACGATGGGTGTGAAGAAGTAACCCGCAAAGCCGGCGCCGACGAGCGGCAGTCCGAATCCGAGGCGTAACAACCACGCCAACAGGTCCCGATAGCCGGTCATCACGTCGCGAAACACCGCGATGTCCCGCTGGAGCGGCCGGACGCGGAGATAGACCACGAGAGCGCCGAGCGTGGCGAGACCCCCGCCGCCGAGGACGACGGCGTTGACCGGATCGGTCAACGCGTCGGCGAGAAAGGCCAGCCCCTCGCCCGCCTGCTCGGCGTTCGTGACGAACCTGACGTGGGCGGCCGCGGCCTCCGAACAGACCACCGAAACGACCCCGAGAGCGGCCAACGCACGCGAGACCGGTTTTACGTTATGAGATACCATGGTTCATACACGAAGGTGGAGGAGTAAAAGAACCGGTGTCGGGGGGTCGTGCGGTCGTCAGGAGGGCGCGTTCAGCGCCACGGCTGACGTGGATTGACGACGCTGGCGGCACCGGCACGTCGTGTCGACGATGCCGTGCTGACGGCCTTGCGGAGGCTCACGACGATGCCGTGCTGACGGCCTTGCGGAGGCTCACGACGATGCCGTACTGACGGCCTCGTGGAGACTCACGACGACGGCGTTGGGGCTTGGGGGAGCGGCGTCAGAGGACGGTCGCCCACACGAGCCCCAACACGAACAACGCGACCGCCGCGACCGTTCCCCAGTCGCTCCACCGCGTCCCAGTGCCGGTCCCGTCATCGGACTGGGTCAGTACGTAGCCGAATCCGACGATCGCCACCAGCGCCACGATGACGGCGTATACGGTGGTCAGCGCTCCAGCCATATGTTAACACACAACCTGTTCGTACAAAAACGTTACCGGCACAACCGTCTTTAGCCCCCGCACCGATACATCGACGTATGCGAATCGAGCTGCGGGTGTGTAAACACTGCTACGAGGGAGACCACGGGAATCAACGCAAGACCGCAGTGACGAGGGACATGGTCAACTGCGCCGAGCGAGTCCGCGAGTACAAGGACCTGATCGGCCTCGAGGCCGTCTACATCACCAGAGTCGAAGAAGGAGATCCCGGCGGAGCCGAGGCGCTGCCGGCGATCGTCGCCAGCATCGAAAGCGACCAGGTAACCCTCTCGGACACCCAGCTCGTGATGGAGGACGAGGACGGGAACATGCTGGTCTACCCGGAGCCGACGGACATTCTCGAGGTCCTCACGCGCAACATCGACCAGATCCAAGAACAGACGCGACAGGACGCCACCGTGGAGCTCTCCCAAGAGGGCGCGGAGCTACTGGCCGCGTGATCGCGGAGCTACTGGCCGCTTGATATTCGTCCCGCGCCACGCGCGAAAAACGAACACGAACAGGGCGGGCACGGGAGTCAGTCGTTCGACTGCGGGTCGCCGCCGTCGGCGACGGTTTCGCGGTTCTGCCGGCGCGCCATCTCCTTCTCCCAGCGAACCCGCATCACGTTGCCGTACATCGAAAGGACGAGGCCGACGAACAGCACGAACATCCCGATGTTGATGCCGACGGTGAGCAGGAGGTTCGTCACGTCACCGCTGACGACCAGTTCCCGCGGAACCGGGTAGCCCTCCCGGATGATACTGCCCATCAACACCGAGACGATCCCGACGACGACGAGCGAGCCGACGATCGTCGAGACGGAATGCCAACTCGGCGAGAGTTCGAGCTGCTCGATGCCCGTCCCGTCGTGGTCCTCGTCGTCGTCGTGGCTCTCGGGGATCATGCTGCGAGGGATGAACGCCTTCGTCTCGACGGGGTAGAACGCGGGATGCATCCCGTGTTCGAAGATGTGGAACATCACTCCCATCAGCATAATGATCCCCAGCAATCCGTGGAAGACGACGAACGCCATCGCGGCGGTCCTCGTCGCGAAGTACTGCATCAGTCCGGTCTTCGACCAGATGAGCAGCCCCGAGACGGTGAGCAGCAGGAGCTCGACGGCGAAGATGTAGACGACGCCCTTGCCGACGTAGGACAAAAGCGGGACCTGGTCGGCCTCGTAGCCAGCGAACTGCCGGGCGTGTGGGTGGCGTTCGTCGGCTCGTCCGAGCATGAATCGAACGTCCTGGATGAACGCCTCGGTGTCGGCCTTCGCCGGGAGGATTTCCCGGAAGTTGCTCCGGCCGGTCGGGCTGATCAGCATCAGGACCGTCCAGAAGACGATGAGCGCGACGAGGCCGATCCCGGCGACGCGATGGAGCGCGGTGACGCCCGTCGCGCCGCCCATTAGCTCCATCATCCACCACAGCTCGGAGTTGAACATGATGGCATAGCCGGTGAAGAACAGCAGGAACACGTCGAGCGCCAGAAGCGAGTGGAACAACGTCGTCACCCGCGTGAACTTGCCGTGATCGAGGTTCGTCATTCGGTCTCACCCCCGTCACCGGAGCCGTCAGCCATCACGGTCCCGGCGGTCTCGTCGGTTTCGGGATGACGCATCCGTGCGGCGATGCGGCGGAAGCTCGCCCAGTGAAGGAACACCATGAACAGGATGAACACACCCATCAGGACGTCGGCGGCGTGGATCAGCGCGATAAGGAAGTCCAGCGCCGGAATCGTGTTCCCGGCGACCCAGTCGGTGCCGACGCCGCCGCCCTCGACGGTGGGGCCGACGCGGAACAGCGTCTCGTAAAACGGCCCGAAGCCGCTGGCCCACCACACCGACAGGACGGCGACGGCGATGCCGACGAGCGCCGAGACGAAGACGGCGATCGGGGAATAGCCCTCGACCTCGGGCGTCTCGTGGCTCATCGGAACTCACCGGCGTCGTCGCCGAAGACGATGTCCATCGCGACGTCGTTGAAGAACGCCCCTTCGTCGCGTTTGTCCAGTTCGTCGGCGATCTGTGAGGGTTGGCCGACGAGGATGGCGTCGGTCGAGCACTCCTCGGCACAGGCCGGTCCCTTCCCGACGTCCTGACGCTCCTCGCACATCGTACACTTGTCCATCTTGCCGCCGGTGCCGAACACCTGTGCGGCGCCGTCGTCCTCCTCGGGAAACTGCGGCGCCCCGAACGGACACGCCGACAGGCAGTACTGGCAGCCCACACAGAGGTCCTCTCGGACGGTGACGAACTCCTCGTCGGTCTTGATGAGGGAGTCGGTCGGACACACCGACACGCAGGGTGCGTTGTCGCAGTGATAACACTGCATCGGGATGGACGTCTCACCCGGCGATTCACCTGCCGCAAGCGCGGCCGCGCCCGACGTCCCGGACCCCTCCTGGCCCTCCAGCATCGTCGAGATGCTGATGCGTTGTTCGTCGTGGGGGACGTCCCACGTTCGCTTGCAGGCGACGACGCACCCACCACAGTCGATGCATGCGCCGACGTCGGGGAAGATCCGCGTTCCCTCCCCGACGCTCATCACGCCATCGCCCATCACCTCCTTGTTCGATTGAGACATTTTTGTATCACCTCATTGAACCGCTTCGCTGTCACGGACGTCGAAGTTCTTCTGCTGGCCGATGCCGTCTCGGTCCTGCGGGAACTCCAGATCCGTGTCCATGCCGAGCTCCTCGAGCAGGTCCTGGGTGGCCGGTCGGACGGACACCATCGACACCTTCGTCTCCTGCATCTGCGTCTCGACGTCGTAGCCCCGTGACGTGATCGCGTTCGCGGAGTCGCCGATGGCGTACGGGACGGTGCCTTCAGGATACTTCTCCTCCTGACTCTTGCCCTTGAATACCCCGCCCCAGTGGAACGGGAGGAACACCTCGCCGTCGTTGGGTCGCTCGGTCACTCGTGCCTTCACGAGCACCGACCCCCGGTCGGTCGAGGAGACGACGACGAGGTCGCCGCCGTCGACGCCGAGTTCGTCGGCCTTCGCGGGGGCGATCTCGGCGTACATGTGTGGTTGCAGGTCGGCAGTGTGGATGTTCGATCGCGTCTCCGAACCGCCACCCTGGTGTTCGACCTGCCGGCCGGTCGTCATGATGGTATCGAGGGTCGGACCGTCGTCCTGGTTGTGGATGATGTCGTTGGCCTGCTGCTGTTCGACGGCGTTGTTCTGGTCGAGTCGGTAGAAGTTCCGCTGCTGACCGTTCGCCGGCCACTCCTCGACCAGGTCCGGTCGCGGACTCTCGATGGGTTCACGATGGACCGGAACCGTATCGAGGAAGCTCCAGACGACCGCCCGCGCCCGGCCACGGCCGGTCGGCGCGTCGGGCTGTGCGTAGTCGTACTGTTCGTAGAAGTCGGGATCGACGCCCTCCCCGATCATCCTTTCGAGGTAGTCGTCGAACTCCGAACTGCCGGTGTCGGGATCGTTGATCTCCTGTGCAGCGGTGTAGACCGACTCCTGGTTGTCGAGCGCGTACTGCTGGGGGATCGTCAGTTCGTCTGACTGGGTCGACTGGGTCGGATCGATGAGGCTCTGTGGCGGCGTGATCTTCCAGCCCGGATACTCCGGAACGCCGTGGATCCGGCCGTCGTCGGCCAGGTCCCTGTCGCCGGCCCAGTCGGGGACGTAGGGATCCCGGATCAGACTCAACGCGTCCGCCTGACTGTCGTATCCGTCGCCGACGGCATCGACCGTCTCCTGGAGCGGGTAGTCGGCGTCGGTCGGCATGTCGTCCCACTCCTCCGGCGTCGGCGCCTGGACGCCCCATCGGGTCCGGAAGTCCTGTCCCCCGTCGTTGGGATCCATGTCGTCGTTCCAGATGATGGGCGTCCCCGGGTGACCCTCACCCCAGCAGGGCCACGGGAGCATCCAGTACTCGCCCTCGACGGGGGTCCCCTCGGCACCTTGGAGGTCCTCGCTGGAGAACGCGTAGTCGTACTCCAGATGCTGTTGGAGCCGTTCGGGCGTCTGTCGGTAGCCGATGGTGTTCGTCCCGAGGTTGAACTCCCGGATGACGTTCTCGTAGGACGATTTCCCGTTGTGTATCTCGGGGCCGCTTCCCCAGTCGAAGTGTTCCCCGAAGCCGAGTTCGTCGGCCAGCTCCTGCATGATTCGCAGGTCCGGTCGGGAGTTGTGTGCGGGCTTGGCGACCGGTTCGGACCACTGCACCGACCGGTTCGTGTTCGTCAGCGAGCGGTAGTGTTCGTACTGACTCGACGCCGGCAGCAACAGGACGGGCGGGCCGTCCTCGTAGTCCGGCAGGACGCTCGCGACCGAGGGGAACACGTCGATGACGACCAGGAGGTCGAGGTTCTCCATCCCCTCCTTCATCTGCTCCATCTCGCTGATGGAGTTCGCGGAGTGGCCCCAGAAGACCGCGATCTTCACCTGATCGGGTTGGTAGATCGGCGTCTCCTGATAGCGGTCCTCCCGGTCGAGTGCCGCCTCGAACCAGCGGGCCACCGTCAGCCCGTTCTGGAACATCATCGAGTTCGTAGCCGGATCATTGGGCCCGTGGTTTTCGTTGGGTGGGAGCGAATCGGGATCGAGTTCCTCGTTGCCGCTCTGCCGGACGTACTTCTCGGGCGGCATCAGCTCGAACCTGTCGTAGAGGTCGTCGAACGAGGTTGAACCGCTGGTGTAGGGGTTCTTGTCCCAGATTTCGGCCCACCACGACCAGCCGCCGGGCGTGAGGCCGTAGTACCCCGGCAGAATGTGGCTCGCCACTGCGAGGTCGGTCGCGCCCTGAACGTTCGCGTGGCCGCGCATCACCTGCAGGCCGCCGCCGCTTCGGGCAGCGCTCCCGGACGCGAGGCTCAACGCCGCATACGATCGGATGTTCTGGGTTCCGTTGTTGTGCTGGGTGCCGCCCATTGCCCACTCGATCTGGACGTGCGGACGGTTCTCGTCGATGAGTTCGGCGATGCGTTCGATGTCCTCGACGGAGAGCCACGTGATGTCCGAGACCGTCTCCTTGTCGTACTGGTCGAGGTCGGCGTCGAGGTCCTCCCAGCCCTGGACGCGGTCGGTGATCATGTTCTGGCCCGTATCGTCGGCGTCCGGGTCCATCGCCAGCCCGTACTCGTCGCGGAGCTCCTTGATGACGCCCATCATCAACGCCACGTCGGTTCCCGGGCGGAACCGCATAAACTCGTCCGCGTGCGCCGAGGTCTTCGTGAAGCGCGGGTCGAGACTCAGGATGGTCCCGCCGCGCTTTTGCCCCTCCAGGATGTGCTGCATCGCGATGGGGTGGGCCTCCGCCGGGTTCTGCCCGACGATGATGTTCAGGTCGAAGTTGCGGTAATCCGACACCGTGTTCGTCATCGCACCGTATCCCCACGTGTTCGCCAGCCCGGTAACCGTCGTCGAGTGGCAGATGCGTGCCTGGTGGTCGACGTTGTTCGTGCCCATAAACGCCGCAAGCTTTCGGATGGCGTAGGACTCCTCGTTGGAGTGATGGGCACTGCCGAGGAGCATCACGCTCTCGCGGCTGTGCTCCTCGTCGACGTCGACGGCGTCGCTCGGTGAGACGTCCGAGTCGGGCCACAGTGCCCGGATGTCGGTCCCGAGACGATCGTAGGCGGTATCCCACGAGAGCTTCTGCCACTCCCCGTCTTCCCGAATCATCGGGTGTTTGAGGCGCTTTTCGGAGTGTTCGGTCTCGTAGATGCCCGCTCCCTTCGAGCAGAGCGACCCGTTGTTTATGGGATGTTCTTCCCACGGTTCCATCCCGACGAACGAGTCGCCCTTCCGTTCGCCGTGGAACCCACATCCGACCGAACAGTAGTTACAGATCGTCTTTGTCAACTCCCCGTCCGTGTCCTGTCCATCGGCCTCGTCGTCGCTCTGGGCGAGTACTTGCCCCGTCGCACCGCCACCGAGTGCGACCACGCCCGTCAGGGCACTCGCTTTGATGAACGACCGCCGATCGAGGTCGAGGGAGACTGGTTCCGTGCTCATACCGTGTTTTCGTGTCCCGCCATAGTCTGATTGCTATTCACTAACATATTAGGACCTACCCTATATTAATATACGGGCCCGCGCACCGGATCGCTCGACGTGCCTCGGCGACGGCAACTGACCGAAGTCGTCCCCGCGGTCGACTCGTCGCAAAACCTATATTCGTGGTAGCACTGCACATAGTCGATGAAGGTAGGGGCATTCGTCTGTGACTGTGGCGGTACCTGTGGGCTCGACCTCGAGGAGGTTCGAGAGGGGGTTCGAGACGTCGACGTCGTCGCCTCCTCGGAACTGCTCTGTGAGGGCGGCCTCGATGGCGTCGAACACGTCATCGACGAGTACGACCTCGACCAGCTCATCGTGACGGCCTCGGACGACCGGTGTCGGCAGACGTTCCGTGAGCTGGTCGATCGAAAAGGGCTCCACCCGGATGCGACCGAGTTCGTCGACCACCGCGAGGGTGCCGCCTGGGTCCACGAGAGCGGGGCCGCGGCCGACAAGACCGCTCGGCTGCTCAACGCGACCTATGCGGGCCTCCAGGAGGAGAGCGTCTCCAGAACGGTCTCCCGGGAGGCGGGCGACCGGGTCGTGGTCGTCGGTGACCCGGAGACGGCGGCCGGGCTCGCCGATTCGGCGGACGTGACGCTCGTCGCCAACGGTCGCGAGTTGCGGACCGTCGACGTCGATCTGGATGACGTCGACGTCGCGCGCGGCGAGGTCATCGCCGTCGACGGGCGATTCGGCGAGTTCGAACTCACCCTCGCATCGCGGGTCACCGATGCCTGCATCGACTGTCTGGAGTGCGTGCGGGAGGGTCCCGACGGCGTCACCGCGCGCCCCGTCCAGATCCCGGCCGACGCCCCCGGTGGCGAGTGGACCGACGTGTGTCCCACCGATGCCATCGAGATGGAGGGGACGACCCGCCGGATCGCCGCCGACCAGGTCATCCGTCCCGACGCCGACCCTGCTACCCGCGGCGGTCGCGTGGGGTACTACACCGGCCCCGTCGACGCCGCCACGATCGCGGCCGTCGAATCCCACCTCGGCGGCATCGAGAAACCCGCCTTCCTCGATCTGGAGATGGACGTCTGTGCCGCAGGCGCCTCCTCTCAGGAGGGCTGTACCGCCTGTACGGACGCGTGTCCGCACGGCGCGGTGGAACGGCCGTCGATCGATTCCGTCGAATTCGACGAGGTGGCCTGTCAGAACTGCGGCGCCTGCACCTCGGCGTGTCCCACCGGCGCCACCCAGCTTCGGGAGCCCTCGAATCGACGCATCGCCCGTGAAGTCGAAGCCCTTCTGAAGGCGGAAAACGACGACGGCGGCTGGCTGTTCAACCGGGGGTCGAACGGCATCGACCAGCCGGTCATCGCCTTCGTCTGCTCGGAGCGAGCCGCCGACCGACTGCGCGAGTACGGCCGCCGGGCGGCACTCGAGGCGGACGTCTCCTATCCGCCAGTGCTTCCCGTGGAAGTCAGCTGCACCGACACGGTCGGGGAGGCCCACGTTATGCACGCGCTGGCCGCCGGCGCCGACGGCGTCGCGATCGTCGGCTGTGGCGGTTCGTGTCTCCACTCCGGCCCGGACCCGAAGGCCGAACTCGTCGAGCGTCTGAACCGCGCGACCGCCGACCTCGGCCTCGGCGAGCGCGTCGGCTTCTTTGCACCCGGGGCCGACGATCCCGGCCAGTTCATCGAGGAACTCTCCATGTTCGTCGTCGAACGCCTGGACGAGTCACCGATTCCCGCCGGCGAACACGAGGCCGAGGGCACCATCGAGGGCGACGTCGACCGTCCGGCGTTTGCCTCCCACGCATGGACCCTCGAGTCCGTTCGCGCGCTCCTCGACCACGTCGTCCCCGATCGGGGGGTCATCCGCGGGTTGAAGGACTTCGGCCGGATGGACGTCTCCGACGCCTGCAACCTCACGCCGACCTGTACGAACCTGTGTCCGACCGACGCCGTCCAGCGGACGAACGACGGCGATCTACTTTTCAACCACGAACGCTGTGTCAACTGCGGCGTCTGTGAGGAGGGCTGTCCGGAGACGGCGATCACGATGCGGGACGGTCTCGACCTGTCGCTGCTCCCCGAGAACCGTGCGGGGACCGCCGCCGACGGGTCGGCCGAGCTCGGGGCGGCGTGGACGCGCGTCTACGAGGGCGAGATGCAGGAGTGTGTTCGCTGCGGCACTCCCTTCGCCTCCGCAGGGACCGTCGACACGATCCGCGAGGAGGTCGGCGATGCCGTCGAGGGAATCGCACCGGACTCTCCGCATTCGGTCTTCGAGTACTGCGGCGATTGTCGAACGCACCTGCTGTTCGAACGGGGTGACCACTGATGGACGACGCCCGGATCTACGAGGCGCGGCTGGAAGTGATCGACTTCCTCATCGAGGTGTTTTACGACGCACCCGGCGAGGAGTTCCTCGGGCGGCTGTTCTCCGATGCGGTGACCGTTCCGGACGGCGAGATCAACGAACCGATGGACCGCGGCTTTCGGCGGCTCGAGGCGTTCATCGAGGCCAACCGATCGCGGTCGGTCGAGGACGTCGCCGACGACCTCCGGACGGAGTACACCCGGCTATTCGTGGGACCGCGACCGCCGGCACTTCCCCACGAGACCTACTACCGCGAGGACACCGAGTTCATCGGAGAGGGACTCGCGGAGCTGGAGGCGGACTACTCGGCGGCCGGCTGGACGCCCCACGAGGACTACCCCGAGGAGAACGACCATCTCGCCGTCGAACTCGCGTTCCTCCGGGATCTCGTCGATCGCCAGCGCCGCGGGGAGGAGGCGGCGTTCAACTACGAGCGGGTGTTCCTCGACGAACACGTCGGACGATGGCACGAGGCGTTCCTCGAAACGGTTCGATCGGAGTTCGACGGGACCGACGCCGAGACGAGCCTCCTTCTCGCCGCGGCGGAGGTGTTCGTCGGCCTCATCGAGTTCGAGGACGAACTCGTCGCGCAGCAGGTGCCTAGTTAGCAGCCATGGAGACGACGACGAACCCCGAAAGCAACGCGAGGACGCCGAGTGCGGCCGCCACCGGCGCTCCCACGTCGATGGTTCGCTCCATCAGGAAGTAACTGCGCCAGATCCCGCGCCATTCGGCGAACAGCGAGACGACCCCGATTCCGACGACCACCGCGATCAGGGATCCGACGGTCGACACCAGCGCCGCGGTTCCGAGGTGGTCATCCATCGTACCACCGGCCAACGACGAGGATCCCGAAAAGCGGTGCCAGAAGGGCGAGCAAGTATCGTACCACCGTCGACATATACCGAATCGTCGATTCGAGGTGGATGGACCAGTGCCACGTTCCTTTCAGTCCAGCGATGACCGCGACGGTACCCACGAGGAGAAGCGACAGGCCGATCAGTCCGGTGACTACGTAGACCGCCACGCGGACGTAGCCGAGCGCTCGGTTCAGGTCGGAATCGGTCGACGTCTTCGTTTCGACGGCCATAGTTCAGGACCAGTGTTGTCTGTACGCGTCGTACGTGACGATGACGAGGGCGACGAATCCGAGACCGAGAACGACCAGCGATGTCAGCGACGGTTGGGAGGTAGACCCAAGGTGTGCGATACCACTAACCATAGTTCTAGTTACGAGTCGTCGTTCTAAACCGTTATGGAACCTCACAACATACCGTCAGATCCCTCCGGAGGCCGGTTCAATTTCCCGTTCAGAACCCTGAGAAACGTTTTTTGGCGTCCGGACCTATCGTTGACTATGACCTCGCGACGCGGGCTACTCGGGCGGCTAACCGCCGTCGCACTCGCGGCGATACCGGGGTGTTCCACGCCGCTTTCCCAGCAGCGGGAAAACGCGGTGTCGCTCCCGCCGAACCCCTACGAGGTCCCCGATCGGCAGCACGCCTGGGACGTCGTCCTTCCCACGGACGCCCACGGCAACCGACGAGTCCCACGTCACCATCGCGTCCTCCTGCTGAATCTGGACGTCGACCCGTCAACCGACGCCGCCGACACCGTCGAGACGGCAATGCGCGAACTGGAGGCCACCTACGAGTGGTCCGCCGATGGACTCCTGCATATGCTGGCGTGGGGAACCCGCTACTTCGAACGGATCGGGGAGCTTGCGGCCTCGCCGATTCGGCATCCAGAGGTGCTGTCGCGGACGGACGACCCCGATCTCCTGTCGTATGACGCCGCGCTCGTGCTCGCCTCCGACGTTCGCTCCCATCTCCACAGTACCGAGACGGCGATGTTCTCGGAGTCCGATCCTCTCGAGGGTCGAGAGGTCGAGGCGCGTCTGGGCGAGGTGTTCTCGGTCGCCGTTCGTCGGACGGGATTCCACGGCGAGGGCCTCCCCGCCGAACACGCGGGCGTCGAAAGCGTACCCGACGACGTTCCCCGCGATGCGCCGATGTTCACCGGCTTTTCGTCGATGCGTCGAGGGACGCAACCGAGCGAGGACCGCGTCACCATCGATGGCGACCGTTTCGAGGACGGCCGGTTCGAGGGCGGAACGACGATGCACCTCTCACACCTCACGGAGTCGCTCGACGGCTGGTGGAACATGGACGAGAGCGAGCGAGTCGACCGAATGTTCTCACCGCAGTTCTCTCCGGCGGACGTCGAGTCGTTCACCGACGACGTGCCGTTTCACGACCGAGCCTTCGACAACGCCGAGGAGTTCGGCGTGGTCGGTCATCACGAGAAGGTCGCGCGAGCACGCGACGACGGGGAACCGGTCATCCTGAGACGGGACTTCAACACGACCGATGGCAACAGGGCAGGGGTTCACTTCCTGTCGCTACAGGCGTCGCTCGACGATTTCGTGGCGACGCGGAAAGCGATGAACGGATGGTTCCTCCGGAACGAACACGATCTGGTGACCGACAGGAAGAACAACGGCCTGTTGAACGTCATCGAGGTGGAATCACGGGCGAACTTCTACGTGCCTCCGCGCCACAGGCGTGCGTTTCCGGGGTTCTCGCCGTCGACCGGCTAGTCGGTAAGGGAGACGTCGCCGTCGACCTCGCCGGTGTGGAGTTCGTTCGGCCAAATGCCGTGGTCCCATACCTCGAACCCGTTGAACGTCTCGGTCGCACCTTTCGGACGCCATTCGCCGTCCTTGTGTGACATACTCCATCATACCAGGGGCGAGGTATTAAGAGTTGTGTGGGTCCCTCGGATGCCCCCTTGTCGGCGAGAAGGTCCGTTCATCAGGTCGGCGGCGCGTTCGAGGGTCGCTCCTCGTCGTCGAGGAACACGCGCGCGAACAGGTCGACGTGGAGTGCGAGCACGTCCGACTCGTCGATCCCCGTCGAGGCCGCCTGTCGTTCGAGGAAGGTCGCTAACGCGTCGGTCGGCTCGTGGTGGACGGTCCGGCCGTCGACCTCGAAGTCGACCTCGTGGGCGCCGGAGACGAGGTGTTCGACCTCCAGCAGTGCCTGTTCGACCTTGGTCTCGATCGCCTCGTCCCGTTCCTCCAGTCGGGCCTCGCCCCACTCCTCGGCGGCCGCGACCAGGCGATCGCTGGCCTCGAAGGAGATCACAACGACGTCCCCTCCTCGGCCTCGAAGGCGGTCTCCCAGACGGTCTCCTCCTCACAGACCGGACACCGTTGGCGGAGGGCCGACCGCTCCATCCGCGTGAAGTTGCCCATCTGTCCGCAGTCGGTACATTCGAAGTACGTCATGTGGGCGGCCAACTCTCGGGCGCCGGCTCTTCTTCACCCAGTTCGCCGAACAGAGCGACCAGCAGCACGATGAGCGCCCCGAGCACGATGAGCCCGACGACGCCGCTGATGGCCGACCGGCCGACGTAGTCCATCGCCGTCCACTCCATCAGCTCGAGCACGTCGAACCAGACGACGACCGTCCAGATGGCAACCGCGAGGGCGCCGATCGTTATCCACCGTGTCTGCCGGAGCGCGGTTCTGAGTCCCATGTTACCTTCCCACATTAACGTGGGGCGGGGAGGGTGAAAAATGTATTCCACGTCTCGATATCGGCTCTCCGGGAGTCCTCGACCCAACCAGCGGCGCGTATCGTCGATCGAACCCCTCACGAACACCCAACAGGCCCCCGACAGGTGGCCCGACGGATCCCCCGACGGTCACACGGAGAGCACCGACTCCGCGTCCTCACGCACCAACCGGTCGCGAACGCGATCGATCGCCGTCGACGCCTCGGCCGCGTTGGCCATCAGCACGGTCTCGCTCGGGAAGAGATGTTCCCCGAGGACGAGCCCGTGTTCGCGGGCCGTCGATCCAGTGACGGTCAGGTAGACGCCGATGCCGGTGTCCGCGATCGCTGCCTCCTCCTCGTCGGCGTTCCGGGAGGGATACGTAAAGGAGACGTTCTCGGTCACGTCGGTGCCGAGCACGGCGGTCACCAACCGCTCGTACCGCGGCGAGATGCAGAGGTCGCCCTCGTAGTCGTCGACGAACGACCGGTCGAGATCGGCGCCGGCAGGCAGGATCTCCGGCGTCGCCATCAGCGTGTGATACACGGTGTCTCCGAGTCCGGTCACGACGCGCACGTCCGACTCCTGGGGATCGATCCGCGTGTTGACGTCGTCGAGCCCGGCCACGCCGGACGGGCGCAGATCGACGACCTCCTCCAAGACGAGATCGGCCGAGTCGAACCCGAGGGCGAACTCGTGGGTTCGGAGCGCGCGGAAGGGCTCCTCGCGGCCGACCAGATGCACCGGCACGTCGCCGACGTCGATCAGAACCGAGTCGAAGACGATCCGGCGCGGCATTCCGTCGCGGTCGTCCCGGAGCAGGGTATACTCGGGCGCGTACGGTTCCGCCGGCGAGGAGTAGTCCGCGAGCCGTTCGTAGGGGCCGTGGGCGGCCTCGAGATCGCCTTTCGTGACGGCCTTCTCGTATCGGAGGGTCGAACTGACGTCGTCGGCGAGCGACTCGGCGTCCGTCCCCGCCACGCTCGCGAAGCGTTCCAACACGGCCTCGAGCGGGCGTCCCTTCCGGGGGACGGCGATCGGTACCGGCGTGGTCATCGGCGGTACTCCGCGCCGGAGGCTCAAACGGGTTGCGGAACGATCCGGACCGGGGCGGGACCGGCTCCGAGGTCGTAACGCACGTCGATCCGGACGCCCTCGGCGGGCGACCGACGACCCGGGTTCAGGTACCGAACGCGTCGCTGAGTCGGTCGCGGAACGCCTCGAGTTCGGCGAGTTCCTCGTCGATCCGGTCGATCTCCGACTCGAGCGACGCGACGTCGTCGTCGACCGCCCCGACGGTCGACTCGAGGTCGCTGACGGTCGCGTCGAGTCGTTCCACGTCCGACTCGACGGCCTCGACGTCGGCGACACGGTCTTCGAGAATCTCGAGCTCGGCGAGCGCGTCGTCGAGCGTCGATTCGACCGTCTCGACGTTCTCACGGACTGTCCGGCGTTCGTCGGCGGCAGCCTCGAGCCGAGATTCGGCGTCCGCAAGCGCGTCGGCGACCGCCTCGGTCCGTTCGCGGGTCTCCTCGAGGGCCTCCGTGGCGGTCCCCTCCTCGTCGATGAACTCCTCGAGCGCGTCGGCGTAGGCCGCGAGGTCCTCCATCCGCGATTGGAGTCGGCTGATCCGCACGTCGACGCTTCGCGGAGTCCCCAGGTCGAGCTCCTCACGAAGGAGTTCGAGGTCCGCCTCCGGGACGTCGCCGGAGCGTATCTCCGACGCGAGCACCGACGCGACCGGGACGGAGCCCGCCTCGCTTGGCACCGTCGCCGCGTCCGTTCCGGCGTTCTCGTCGGCGTCGGCGTCGGCTTCGGGGTCCGGGTCCGCGACGGTCACCGCAGGCGTCGTCTCCCCGTCCGTCGACCGGGGCGTCGGGCGGGTCTCCGCGGTCTCACCGTCGGCGGCGGACTGGGCCTTCGCCTCGGTCCTCCTCGCGTCCGTCGGTTCGGCGTCCGTCGGTTCGGCGTCATCGTCCATTCCGGACAGGGAGTCCCGATCGCCGGCCACGACCTCCCGGACTACGTTGCTCCCGTCGGCGCCGAGCACGTCCTCGATCGTCTCGCCCTCCGGGACGTGCTCGACCGTCGGCGGGGAGAGGAAGGCGTCGGGGTCGATCTCGTCACCGCGGATCCCGAAGACGGTGCGGACGGTTGCGCCGGGGTCGAGCTGGCGTTCGAACTCGACGCGGTGGTCGCTGTAGGCGGTCCAGTGTTCGCTGCCGAACTCCGGGTGGAAGCCGACCCGCTCCATCGGGAAGTCCTCCGGGATCGTGTCGGTCAGGCGGACGCGAACCGGCTCCGAGCGGCTCGACTCGATCCGGAAGGTGACCGCGGGGACGGGGAACTCGTCGGTCGCGAACGACTTCTCGACGGTTATCCCGTCGGATTCCACGACGCGTTCGGACCGTTGCGGATCGCTCATAGGCAAGGGGTTCGTTACCAGCCTCTTAAATCGAACGGGGGATCTGATTAGACGTCGACCCGGTCGCCGATCTCGACGATCTCGAGGCGTCGTGGGTGGTCGAAGCTCCGAACGTGGGGATACAGCGCGGTCGGATCCGCCGTCAACCCCTTCCACATGTCCCAATGGGTGGGCAGGAGGCGGTCGATCTCCAGCGCGTTCGCGGCGTCGACGATCTCGGTCTCGTCGGCGTACCACTTCGTACGTTTCTGCTCGCGGGTCTCCTTGTCCGGGATGGTTCCGGCCGATCCGAACGCGAGGATCCCCAGATCGATGTCGTATTGGTCGCCGATCTCGGCGAACGCGTCCGTGGGCTTCGTATCCCCGCCGTGGAAGATCGTCCCCGAGTCGTGCTCGATGACGTAGCCGACCGGGTGGGTCGCGTCGGGGTCGTTCACGGCGACGACGTCGACGGCGAACTCGCCGACACGAAGCCGATCGCCCTCCGATATCTCCGTGAACTGGTCCGCGGAAACGTCCCACCGGTCGGTCCAGTTCCCCTCGTCGGCGACCGCCAGCGAGTCGTCGGGCGCGACCAGCTCGGCGTCGGCGTTCGCGAGGATCGGCGCCTGGGACGGTCCGTGCGCGTGGTCGCTGTGTTCGTGGGTGATGAACAGCGCGTCCCCGACCGTCACGTCAGTTGGATCGAACGGGACGGGGATCATCCGGACCGTCCGCGGCGGGTCGCCGAGCCCGAGATACGGGTCGATCCACAGCACCGTTCCCTCCGAACCCTTGATCGCGAAGCCGTTACAGCCGAGATACCACAGCGCGACCGTGTCGGGGTCGGCGTCCTCGATCGCGCGGGGTAGCCAGTCGCCCCAGTCGGACTCGCCCAGAGCGTGTGTCATACCGCAGGCTGTGATCGGTAGCTCCCTAACCGTTGCGAAGGCGTTCGGCGGCGAGTGGTCGTGGCGTTCGGCGACGAGTGGTCGTGGCGTTCGGCGACGAGTGGTCGTGGCGTTCGACCGCGGACGATCGGCGACGATCGACTCACCGCTCCGATGGAAACCTACACAAACGGGCACGTCCTTGCGTTCGGTATGACCGCCTTTCGGGAGCCGCTGTCGTCGGTGAACGAGACGATCGGCGAGACGCCGCTCGTCCGCGTTCACGCCTCGTCGGACGCGGCGCCGGTGTACGCGAAGCTGGAGTCGTTCAACCCGGGCGCGAGCATTAAAGACCGGATCGGAAAGTACATGCTCGAACGGATGCTCGAGCGCGGCGACGTCGATCCCGGCGGCACGGTCATCGAGCCGACCGCCGGCAACACGGGGATCGGGATCGCAGTGGCCGCCGGTCGGCTCGACCTGGAGGCGGTGTTCGTCGTGCCGGAGCGCTTCTCGGTGGAGAAACAGCAGCTGATGCGCGCGCTCGGCGCGGAGGTCATCAACACGCCCAGCGAGGAGGGGATGGGGTACGCGATCGAGCGCGCACACGCGCTCGCGGAGGAGCTCGAGAACGCGGTGGTTCCCGAGCAGTTCTCGAACCCCCTCAACGCCGAGGCGCACTACGAGACCACCGCGCCGGAGATCGACGCGGCGCTGGACGGGGAGGTCGGCGCCGTCGTCGTCGGCTGTGGCACCGGCGGCACGCTGATGGGCCTTGCCGAGTACTTCCTCGAGCGCGACCCGGACGTCCACGTCGTGGCCGTCGAGCCCGAGGGGTCGGCCTACCGTGAGTTCTTCGATGAGGACGTCGCCCACGAGGAGTACAAGACCGAGGGGATCGGCACCCACGACGTCGAGACGAACGTCCTCTTCGACCCGGAGCTGGTCGACGAGATCGCGACGATCCCCGACCGCGACACCCACGAGGAGATGTCCCGGCTCGCGGCGGAGGAGGGCCACCTCGTCGCCTCCTCCTCGGCGGCCAACAGCCTGGCCGCCCGGCGGGTCGCCGACCGGATCGATTCGGGGGACCTCGCGGTCCCGCACGACGCGGTCGTCACGGTGTTTCCCGACTCCGCCGAACGGTACCTCTCGAAGGGCGTCTATCGAGACTACGAGGAGTGGGAGGGCTAGGTCGAAACTGGGCTGACCGGATGATCCGCCACGATGGGAACTCCTATTACGACGGCGGCCGGATGACACGGAACATGGGCTCGTCGATCCGGGTGCTCCACGTCGACGACGACCCGGCCTTCCTCGAGTTAGCCGCGACCTTCCTCGAACGAGCGGGGGACGGGTTCGAGGTGGTCACCGCCTCGAGCGCGGTCGAGGGATATGACGTCCTCGAGCGGGAGCCGATCGACTGTCTCGTCTCCGACCACGACATGCCCGACTGGAACGGGATCGAGTTCCTGCAAACGGTCCGGGAGGAGCACCCGGACCTGCCGTTCATCCTGTTTACGGGGAAGGGCTCGGAGGAGGTCGCCAGCAGGGCGGTTTCGGCCGGCGTGACCGACTACCTGCAAAAGGAGACCGGCACGGACCAGTACACGATCCTCGCCAACCGGATCGAGAACGCCGTCGAGCGGGACCGCTCCCAGCGGGCGGTCACGGCGCAGAAACGACGTCTCGAGACGCTGGTCGACAACGTTCCCGGAGTGGTCTACCGGTGCCGGAACGAACCCGGCTGGCCGATGGAGTATCTCGGCGGCGAGTGCGAGTCCCTCACCGGCCACCCGGCCGACCGGCTCGAATCCGGCGAGATCACGTGGGGCGAGGACGTGATCCACCCCGACGACCGCGATCCGGTCCGGGAAACGGTGCAGACATCGATCGCCGCCGACGAACCCTTCGAGGACACCTACCGAATCCGGACGGCCGACGGGGACACCAAGTGGGTGTGGGAGCGTGGTCGCGGCGTCCCCGACGACGACGTTCCCGACACGATTTCGAGCGTCATCGACGCCAACACGAAGACGGCCGACGCCAACACGAAGACGGCCGACGCCAACACGAAGACGGCCGACGCCAACACGAAGACGGCCGACGCCAACACGAAGACGGCCGACGCCAACGTCGAATTTCTCGAGGGATTCATCACCGACGTTACCGACCGAAAGGAACGCGAACGCGAGCTCCAGCGGTACGAACGCCTGTTCGAGGCCGTCTTCCACGACCCGAACGTGCTCGTGGGGTTGCTCGCGCCCGACGGGACGGTGCGGACGGTCAACCGGACCGCGCTCAAGTACGTGGACGCCGACCGGGAAGCGATCGTGGGCGAACCGTTCTCCGAGACGCCCTGGTGGCCGGACGACCGCCGTACGGACGTCCGCGAGTGGATCGAGCGGGCAGCCGCCGGCGAGTACGTCGAATACGAGGCGACCCATCCCACCGAAGACGGGTCGCCGATCGTCGTCGAGGGGACCTTTCGGCCGGTGGTCGACGACGGGGACACGTCGGCGCTGGACGGGGACACGTCGGCGCTCGACGAGGGCGAAACGACCTCGGGCGACACGCGTGCTGACCACGACCGCCCCGGATCGATCACGGGGATCGTCGTCTCGGCCAAGGACGTCACGGAACGCCGCCGCCGCGAACGGGAGGTGAAACGGCAGGCCGACCGGCTCGACGAGTTCGCGAGCGCGGTCTCACACGACCTCCGGAGTCCGATCTCGGCCGTCGACGGCCGTCTGGACCTCGCGCTCGAGACCGGCGACCGCGAGCATATCGAGCGGGCGGCGGAGGCGATCGATCGCGTCGACGACCTCCGTGAGGACATCGTCGCGACGCTCCGGAGCGGCGAGATCGTCTCGGAGCGCGAACCGGTCCTGCTCGAGGAGGCGGTGGAGTCGGCCCTGATCGCGGTCGATCCGCCCGCCTCGACCGACGTGACCGTCGACGATGTCGAGATCGAGGCCGATCCGGATGCCTTCGCCCGACTGCTCGAGAACCTGCTTCGGAACTCGGTCGAACACGGCGGTGCGAGCGTCACGGTTCGATTCGGCCGGCTCGGCGCCGGGGACGCGGAGAGTCGGGAGCGACCCGGCGGGCCCGGGGACGGAGCTGCCGGGGGCGACACTCGGACCACCGGATCCGGGATCGTCTACGAGGACGACGGCCCGGGAATCGACCCGGCAGACCGCGATCGCGTGTTCACGCCGGGGTTCACGACCAAGACCGACGGCGACGGGATCGGGATGGGGATGGCGAGCGTCCGCCAGATCGTCGCCGCACACGGATGGTCGATACGGATCACGGACGCGACCGTTCTCGACGGCGTTCGGTTCGAGATCCGGACGGAGTGAGCGTGGCTCGACGACCGCGGCCGCAGCCATATCGGTCGTGCGAGCGACTCATCGGCAAGAATTTATCCGTCGGGTCGTCAATGGTGCCACGACGGTGAAGGATGGGAACGGACACGGATTCGGACACGCTGCCGGTCGACTCCGAGGAGTTCCACCGGACGCTCGTTGAGAACGCCGCGGAGGGGATGTTGACGATCGACGAAGACAGTCGCATCGTCTACGCGAACCCCGCGATCGAGGACGTTTTGGGGTATACGCCCGAGGAGCTCGTCGGGAGTTCGAAAACGCGGATCGTTCCCGAGCGGCTCCGTCCGGTTCACGGTGCGGCGCTCGCGTCGTACGCCGACACGGGAGAACGGAACATCGACTGGGACGGCGTCGAGCTGCCCGCCCTTCACAAGGACGGCCACGAGGTCCCGACGCTCATCAGCCTCCGCGAGCACCGCCACGACGGAGAGCAGTATTTCACGGGGATCGTTCGGGACATATCCGACCGGACGGAGCGGGAGCGGGAGCTCCGGCGGCGCAAGGACCGTCTCGACGAGTTCGCCGACGTCCTCGCCCACGACATCCGCAATCCGCTGTCGGTCGCGCAGGGCTACACCGAGCTGGCCCGCGAGGACCACGACGCGCCGGATCTCGACCGCGTCGCGGACGCCCTCGGCCGCATCGAGGAACTGATCGACGACCTGCTGGCGCTCTCGAAGGAAGGCGCCCGAATCGGCGAGACCGCTCCCGTCTCCCTCGCCGACTGCGTTCGAGAGTCGTGGGACGGCGTCGATGCCCGCGACGCCGAACTTCGGATCGAGGCGCCGCTTGGAACGATCGAGGCCGATCGAAGCCGGCTGCGTGACCTCTTCGGAAACCTCCTCCGGAACGCGGTCGAGCACGGTAGCGCGGACGTCACGGTCACGGTCGGACTCCTTGCCCACGAGGCCGACTCGGACGCGGGGACGCCGGACGGGTTCTACGTGGCCGACGACGGCCCCGGAATCCCGTCGGCCAGCCGGGCCGAGATCTTCGACCGCGGCTACTCGACGCAGGACGGGGGGACCGGATATGGCCTCGCGATCGTTCACGGCATCGCCGAGGCGCACGGCTGGGACGTGTCGATCGCATCGGCATCCGGCGGAGCCGGGAGCGGGACCGACGGAGCCGGGAGCGGGACCGACGGAGCCGGGAGCGGGACCGACGGAGAGTCGTCGGACGCGAACGGGGCTCGGTTCGAGTTCAGGAACGTCGAGTTCGTCTCCGACGACGCCTAGTCGGACTGGTACTCCTTCTCGAAGCCGCGGAACTCGGTGCGGTGGGCCTCCTCCTCGGCGAGGACCGTGACGGCGAGGTCCTCGGTGACCGGGTCGTTCGCGTCCTCGGCCGCGTCGATGAGGTCGCGGTAGGTGGCGATCGCGTCCTCCTCGGCGTCGAGCACCCCGCGAATGACCGAGAGGACGTCCGTCGAGTCAGCCGGCGGCTGCAGGGAGTCCTGTCGGGCGGTGAACTCGGCCGACCCCGGCGGTCGAGCGTCCAGCTGCTTGAGTCGCTGGCCCAGCTGTTCGGCGTGCGCCAGTTCCTCCTGGATGTCGGTCTGGAGGCTTTCCTTGATCTCCTCGGCGCGAACGCCGTCGAGGACGATCGCGTTCGTCTGGTAGTTCATGACCGTCTCGATCTCGTCGCTATACGCCTTCCGGAGCAGCTCGATGACGCGGTCGTTCGACATACGATGTATCGTTTCGCCCCGAGGATAATGGGTGTTCTGGCGAAGCCGAATCCCGAAACGCCGATCGGGGACGCGCGGCTCAGGCGGAGCCGGAACCGGCGACAGCCCCGGTCGATCCGGCTCCCGCCTCCGGATCCGCACCAGGGCCATCACTCTCGCCGTCCGCCTTTCGACGGTTACGGACCGTGAGCAGGGCGAACAGGACGAATCCGACGCCACGGAGGGTGAGATCGAGCAGGAGCGCGTCGACCGAGACGGAGATCCCGACGAGCCCGAGCGTGTCGAAGACGGCCTCGGAGAGCAACCGCGGCGCCATCAACAGCAGGGAGCTGACCGCGAATCCGACCCGTCCGGCGCGGTCGACGCGCGTGTACAGCGTTCCGATGACGGTCGCGCCGAGCGCGATCACGCCGAGGAAGACCCCGATGACCGGCACGAGGATCTCGGGGATCGAGTACGAGAGCTCGGCGAGGTCCTCGAAGCCGACCACGCGGTAGCGCTCTCGGAGCTGCAGCTCCGCGGCGTTCGCCTTCTCGCGCAGCAGGACGATCCCCGGCGCGAGCACGAACGCGAAGGGGACGATCGCCTTGTTCAACGACAGCGAGAACGCCTTCACGCCGGTTTCGAAGGGGTCCGACTTGGCGACCCCGCTGGCCGCGTACGCCGCGACGGCCACTGGCGGCGTGATGTCGGCGATGACGCCGAAATAGAGGATGAACAGGTGGGCGGCCAGAAGCGGGATGCCGAACTCGACGAGCGGCGTCGCCAGCATCGAGATGAGGATGATGTAGGTGACCGTCGTCGGCATCCCCATCCCGAGAATGATGCTCGAGACGGCCGTCACGAGCAACATGACCACGATCGAGCCGCCGGAGAGCGCGAGCAACAGCGAGGTCAGGTTCGGACCGAGCCCGGAGACGCTGATGACGCCGGGGATGATCCCGGCGGCCGCGACCGCGACGACGACCGGGACCGCGGTGCGTGCGCCCTGCTCCATCGACGTGACCACGAAGGTGCCGAGCTTGAACGGCTGGCTCTCGCCCAGGTCCCGACCGGTTCGGTCGCCGATCGATTCGGCGGTTTCCCGGACCGAGGGGTTGAGATCGAGCAACGACGCATCGAGGTCCGGCTTCGAGAGCAGCGTCAGCGTCCCCGCAAGCATCGCGTACCACTCGATCCGCGAGAGCACGACGCCGGCCGCCTCGCCGAGCGGGATTCCCGCGCCGCCGGCCCCCGTAAGGAGGCCGGTGACCGGCACGCCCGCGATGGTGTGGCTTGCCAGCTCGACGCCGACGACGGCGGCGAACACGCCGAGCAGCCGCAGCCGCGTCTCCTCGCTGTACGCCGAGACGAGCGCGATCAGCGCGACGAGCGCCACGAGAGTGAACCACGCGGACCGCGAGACCGAGAGCCGCTCGATGATGAGGTAGTACAACAGCAGGCCGATCGGAACGAGGTAGAACCAGCCGCGCTTGAGGTGGCTCCACATGGAGACGGTGTCCGCGTCGGACACGCCGCCGATGCCCTCCTGGACCGCCTTGAGGTGGACCATCACCCAGACGCCGAAGAAGAAGACGATCGCCGGAATCGTCGAGATGATGATGATGTCGGCGAACGGCGTCGCGGTGTACTGGACCATCAGGAACGCGGCCGCCCCCATCACGGGCGGCAGGATCTGCCCGCCCGAGGAGGCCGACGACTCGACGGCACCGGCGAACTCCGGCGAGTAGCCCGACCGCTTCATCAGCGGGATGGTGAACGCGCCGGTCGTGACCGTGTTGGCGATCGACGACCCCGAGATGGTTCCCATGAATCCGCTGGCGAGGATGCTCGCCTTCGCCGGACCGCCCTTCCGGCTGCCGGTCGCCGCGTACGCGAGGTCGATGAACCACTGGCCGGCCCCGCTCATCTCGAGGAATGCGCCGAAGAGGATGAAGATGTAGATGAAGCTCACCGAGACCGTCACCGGAATCCCGAAGACGCCGTTCTCGGTGTTGTACCAGAGGTTCTGAATGATGTCCGGCCAGGTGAGTTCCGGAATCGCGAGCAACCCGAGGAACGGCGTGTTCCCGCTGATGAGGAACCCCCAGCGGGCGTAGACGATGAACGTGGCGACGATGATCATCAACGGGAGGCCCAGCGTCCGACGAGTCGCCTCCAGCACCAGCAGGACGCCGATCACGCCCAGCGCCATCGCGTAGGAGTACTCGCTCACGAACGGGACGCCGCCGAGGATCGGCTGGAGGAACGCGTACACCTCGGTGACCGGACGTCCCGAGTCGATCCCGAAGACGCGCATGTTCTGGATCTCCGAGAACTCCGTCAGGAAGTAGATCGCCGACAGGATCGCCGCCACGATGCAGACCAGATCGAACGGCGTCACCCGGTCGCGGTCGGGGTCGATGAACGCCCAGCGGACCGCCGACCGAATCCTCGCGAACAGCCGCGTGAGCGGGTTTCGGTCGCCGAGCCGGTCCGCGAAGGCCGGAACGATCCGGCCGAGGTTCCGGGAAACGATGCCGTCACCCATGCTGCCCGGGAACAGCAGGAACGTGAGCACGAGCGCGAAGGCAACGTGGATCGCGTTCGCTTGGAGGAGCTGCAGCGAGACCGGTATCGGCGCGATCGAGAGTCCGGCGATCTCGATGGTGGGGAGCCAGATCGTGAACGAGAAGCTCCGGGCGGCGAGGAACAGTTGGAAGACCGAAAAGAGGATCCCGATCACCGCGACCGCCACCGCGGCGATCCCCCGCAGCGACCGGCGGCGCTCGATCTCCTCGATCAGCTCCTCGGCCTCCTCGCGGGAGATCTCGTCGGTCGTTTCGTCACTCGGCGGGATCGAATCGGGGCCTCCGGGACCGTCCCCGGGATCGTCGCCGGGATCGGGCGCTCGCGAGCCGCGGTCGTTCGAATCGTCGATGCCGCCGTCCGTTCGATGGTTCGTGGTCATGAGATCATCTCGAGAAGCGACCGTCGTTCGATGTGCAGTCTGACGTCGTTCCCCCGGGTCACCGCGACGAGGTCGTGTCGCCGTCCGTCGACGATCAGCGTGTGGTCGGCGATCCGCCCCGGCGAGACGGAGAGGGTCTCGAGTTCGGTGATCGGTTCCTCGGGGTCGTAAACGAGGGTCCCGTTGACGTTCGTAACGTCGACGCGTGCCGGGAGTCCCCAGCCGTAGGACTCGAACTCCATCCGAGTGTTCACGAGCGTCGTCCCGTCCACGCGGTACTCGTCGTAGACGCGTGATTTCTCGACGCTGTGGGTGTACTCGAGGGCCACCGTGCTCCCGTCGTTGACCGGCGCCGTGAGGTAGCGCTCGCCCGTCTCCACGTCCTCGACGACGAGGACGGCCTCGACTGGCGCGGTCGCCGCCAGGGCGACGAGGGCGACGACCGCCGCGAGCAGGACCGCGGCACGAACGTTCGGTCGGGAAAAGCGGCCCATATTTCCGGGTATCACTCGGGGTATCGCCCTTGAAACGTTTTTGAAACGCGGCTTACGCACCGTGAACCCGCGGCGACCGCCCCCGTGGGGTCAGTTGGCCGTTCGACTCAACGGGTGAGTGGGGCGGGCCGGATCGTCCGTGGATCGGTCGGGTTGTAGATGGTTGGACCGGGGTCGCACCCCCGGACCGTCCCGTGGCGTCTACGCGTCGAAGTAGGCCGCCGCGCCCTCGTGCAGCTCGATGGACATCCCGTCCTGTGCGCTGTCGACGGTGATGAAGTCGGTCTTGATCGAGAGCTCGTCGAGGTTGTCGAAGATGGCCGCGGTGACCGTCTCGACGGTGTCGGCGGGCACGTCGGAGTGGGTCGCGATCATCGCCTGCACGGCGACGGTCTCGACGTCCTCCTCGACGCCGCTGTAGGTGCCGCCGGGGATGGTGTCGTTCGCGAACCAGGAGGCGTCCGCCTTGACCGCCTCGCGGTTCTCGCCGGCGATCGGGATGATCTCGACGTCGTTGGTGTTCGCGAGGTCCTCGATCGCGCCGACCGGCCAGCCGCCGACGACGAAGGCCGCGTCGATGTCGCCGTTCGCGAGCTGTTCGGACGCCTGCGAGAAGCCGGCGTTCTGCTCGTTGTAGTCGGTGATGCCGAGCGACTCCAGGATCTGCTGCGCGTTGACCTGCGTACCCGATCCGAGGTCGCCGGTGTTGATCGTCGCGCCGCTGAGGTCGTCGACCGTGGAGATGTCGTTCTCCGCCAGCGTGACGAGCGTGATCGTTTCGGGGTACAGCGTCGCGACGCCCTGGAGCGTCTCGATCGGGTTGTCCTGGAAGGCGTCGATGCCCGTGCCGTTCTTCGCGAACGAGGCGATGTCGTTCTGGATCAGCGCGAAGTCGGCCGACCCGTCCGCGAGGCTGCCGACGTTCTCGACGCTCGCCCCCGTCGATTGGACGTTCAGCGAGAAGTCGGTGTTGGCCTCGACCACCGTCTTGAACTCGTTCGAAAGCGGGTAGTAGGTCCCGCCGGTTCCGCCGGCGTGCCAGCTCAGTCGGTTCTGCGTCCCGCCGTTGCCGCCGCCGTTTCCGTTGCCGTTTCCGTTACCGCCACCGTTTCCGTTGCCGCCGCCGTTTCCGTTGCCGCCGCCGTTTCCGTTGCCGCCGCCGTTTCCGTTGCCGCCGTTACCATTGCCGCTACAGCCGGCCAGCGCGACGATACCCGCTGCGCCGGTCACTTCGAGGAATCGCCGTCGTGTTCGTTGGGATGACATACCTTATTAAAAATGCCAACCGAGACATATATAGTTACTTGTTACATACTATATGAGGGTATTTGAATGAACGAATGACTCGTTTATCCTGGAATAGGTTCCGGATATAACGTGTACATTGGTAGATCTGACCACGGGTTGGTTGATCGCGACCGGGTCCTCGGCCGGCCGCGTCATTTTTACGCCGTCTCCGTGTAGATACACGTCTATGTCCGCGGACGACCCGACCACGTCCGGCGAGTCGACCGACGTCGAGGGACGCATCGACGAGCTCCTCGACGCGGAGACGGTGGCCGTCGTCGGCTGCTCGACCACGCCCGAAAAGGCGGCCCACCGGATCCCGAAGTACCTCCAGGAGCACGGCTATCGGATCGTCCCGGTGAATCCGTACGCCGAGACCGTCCTCGGCGAGCCGGCCTACGACGCCGTGACCGAGGTCCCGCGCGAGGTCACGATCGACGTGGTCGACGTGTTCCGCCCGAGCGAGGACGTCCCGGGCGTGGTCGACGACGTTCTCGAACGTCGGGATCTCGCGGGAGACGTCGGCGGCCTCTGGCTCCAGCTGGGGATCCGCAACGGCGAGGCGGCGGCACGGGCCGAAGCCGCAGGGGTCGCCGTCGTGCAGGACCGCTGTATGAAGGTCGAACACGAGCGTCTGCGGTGACGGAGCCACGTGGCACGCGCGGGATCGGCCGCGTGGCGGTTGACCCTGGAGGATCCGCCGTCAGACACTACTTCGTCGACGTCATAGGTGAGGTATGCCCTCCATTGACACGGACGACGTCGAGGCGATCGTCCGTCTCGTTTCCGAACACCCCGGCAGTACGGCCACCGAGCTCACTGAGCACGTCGCCGATGCGGGGATCGATCCCCGCCGGACGAACCGGCTCCTGCAGGCCGCCGTCCGCCGCGACGCACTCATCGAATCCCGATCGACCTACTGGGTCGTCCGTGACGCCGAGAACGAGCCCGAGGGGATAGACGGCTAGCAGCGATAGACGGCTAGCAGCGTGAGAGCGTGCGCGACGTCGGCGGCGGTGGACACGAGCCGCCCTCGGCCACCTGACCGGTGGTGATGGTCAGCGCCGGTTGACCCGAAGCGCTTTCAACAACATGACCACGAGCGCCGCGAGCGCCGCCGTGACCCCGAAGCCGGGTTCCTCCGTCGTGGTCGGCTGCGTCGTCGGTCCCGTCACGGTGTCGGTCGCCGTAGGTGGCTGCGTGGTCGGGGGTCGTTCGGACGTTCCCGGTGCCGTAGTCGGGTGCGGTGATGAGGTCTCGGTCGGGGATGCAGCGGGCGTCGCAGTCGGTGACGCAGTGGGTGGTGGTGACGTGGTGGGCGTCGGTGAGGCGGCGGGGGTCGACGTGTCATCGGTGCCGACGGTGAACCGGATCGTTTCGACCGCGTCGCCGGTGGTCAGATCGTCGACCCCCTCGACGCGGAGCGTGTACGTTCCGTCGTCGACGGCGCCGAGGTCGAACAGCCAGTAGGCGGTGCTGGCGTTCGTCGCCCCGATCCCCTGTTCCTCCCGTGCGAGAGTGTCCGCGTCGACGTCGTCGGGAAGCCGGTCGGATTGGGCCTGGGTCGGGTCCGTCGAGAGGACCTCGCGCTCGATCGAGAGGTCGCCGTCGTGGTCGATCAGGTCGACCTGGAGGTCCTCGGCCGCGGCGTAGTTCCAGTCGACGACCACGAGCAGGGACTCGTCTCGCTGCAGCTCCGAGGGGTCCTCGAGCTCGCTTCCGACGCTGTTGTAGAGGGTGACCGTCCGGATTCGTGGTTGCTGGACGCGCACCGTGAGGTCGTCGCCGGCGTATCGGCCGGCCGGCTGGTCGGCCGGGATCGCGTTCGACAGCCGGAACGGTTCACCCTCGCTCCGCCCGGCGACCCCCTCGAGTACGGTGTCGGTGACGTCGCGACCGGTCGTGTCGTACCACGTCGCGATATCCCGTTCGCCCTGGAAGACGGTATAATAGCTCCCGTTATCGAGCACGATCTCGCCGGATCCCGTCGTCGGGTCCCATCGACCGCGTGGGGCCGCCGTCTCGAAGCCGGATGACTGTGCTGCCGCCTCGCCGATCGGGCTCGCCGTTCCCGGCGAGGTCGCCACGTCGTCGACCGCCAGTCCCCAGCCGCCGAGCACACAGAGGACGATGACGGCACACGTGAGGGCGCGGATACTCTGGGAAGTCATACCAATTACCACGGTCGTGAGGCCTATGAATCTAACCGCACGTCCAGAAGTGCATCCGGCGGTGAATCCGAACTTCTTGGAGCGCACGCGAGGGCCCGGACCGACCGGAACACGAACTCCCGCCAGGAATATCAAGTCCGATAATTTCGGGAGAACTATTAAGTGTCTAATTTCGGTTGTTTCATTCAACAACCATCACGCGGGGACGCTCCGGCGATGGTTGGTGTGAGACAACCCATGAACCTGAAACAGCTCTTTGCCGACGATCGTGCAGTCAGCCCCGTGATCGGCGTGATCCTGATGGTGGCGATCACCGTCATCCTCGCCGCCGTCATCGGGACCTTCGTCCTCGGAATGGGCGACGACCTCCAGAACACCCAGCCGACCGCCAGCTTCAATATGGACTTCGATACGACTCCGGACCCAAACGCGGTGACGATCTCTCACGCCGGCGGTGACACCATCTCGGAAGATGATAGTCTGACCGTCTCCGTGACATCCGCCAAACGTCTCAACGCTAGCGATAGTGAGGACGGCGGTACTTGGAGCGACATCGGCGATCCTTATAGCTGGGACACTACCGGTGGAGTTGGTGCAGGTAGTTCACAGACGCTCTACCTTTACGAAGACGATGGGGGAACCAGCAATGCTGAGTGGAGCGGTGAAACGGTCTCGGTGAACTGGGAGTCGGCCGACGGTAGCTCCTCGGCGCAGCTCGCATCCCAGACCGCGCCCTGATCCGGTCCACCCGAATCCCTCCAGCCCCGCTGACGTTCGCGGCGTCGGATTCGACGCCGCACCTTCCGCACATCGGTTTCGACGAGGTGGATGAGCCACCCAGTCACAGCGACGATCAAACGCGTCGCCGACCCGTGTTTTAGCGACCTTACAAGGCGTTTCTCTCAGACACGAGTAACCGAAATGGCCGTCAGCAAAAGCAGACATTCCGAACGATTTTGGCTGGCTGGCTACAAGGGCAGGTATGGAATTCGATTTCGGACGGTCGGTGGCGCCACTCGTCGTGATCGTCGCCGTCGCAACGGTCGCGCTGACGTCTATGATGGCTCCCTCGACGGTCTTTATGATGGTCCTTCCGTCGATGATCGTTTTCTCGGTCATCGCGTTCTTCCTCGGGATGAAATACGGCGAGTTCCGTGCCGGTCCGTAATGGATCCGCTTGCTCATCCGGATTCCGGAACGTGCCGCTGATGGCGCTCCGGGGATGACGTCGGCTGGGGACTCACAGCAGGTTTGTCTGCCCGTGCTGCGTACCGACGCACGGGTTTCTTTTTCCGAACCGAACGAGAGTCGGTCACATCGCGGTTTGAGCGCCGTGTGCAACCGGTAGGCGGCGAGTACCTTTGTGGTAAGCCCCCGAAATACCGGTGTCGGAGCGATCCGACGGGCGGCACCGATCCGGACGTCGCACCCCCCACACCACCCCCCCACCCATCCGATTCGTCTCGATCGGGGCCGCCACCTTTTCAAAAATCCTCCGTCCTCGTCACCGTGGTCGCGACCGACCGGCCCATGCAGTCGGCGGCGCCGAGCGGATGGTAGTCGCCTCATAACTACGCCGTCCGGGCCGCTCTCTCCGCGTATGGCCGTCACCGAACCGGACGAGGTCGGGACGATCGTTCGGATCGTGCTCGACAACCCCGGCTGTACGGCCGTGGAGCTCGCCGAGCTCGTGGCCGCGGAGGGGATCGACCCCCGCCGAACGAACCGGCTCCTGCAGATCGCGGTTCGGCGTGGCGACCTCATCGTCTCCCAGTCGACCTACTGGGCGATCCGGGACACCTTCGACGGCTTCGAGGAGATCTAGCACTCCCCGCTCCCGTTCGTGCAAGACGTCGTCGCCCCCAGCGACGGCTCGACGCGGATCGCCGGCGAGGCGAAATTCACCAGCGCCCCCCTCGGCTATGACGTGCTTTCGGGTCTCGAAGACGACGTGGAGCACATCGACTGGACACCCACCGGAGGTGGTGAGCCGACGTATGAATTCGCCTTGTTCGGCCGCTCCGGGTTCAAACGCTCCGTCGAGGAAGCTGCAGACGAGCGTGATGACCTCCGTCTATTCGATCTATCCGAGATCGTTGCCGTCGGTTTTTCAAACCCCGTGAGGGAACGACTTCGAAGATGCCCCTCACCCGTTTCTGACCTTCGAGGAACGAGTTAACACGGAGCAGCTCGATCAGCACCGACGGACTACCGTCGATCTGGCGACACTCACAGCCAGTCCGCACCCCAGGCGTCGAGCGACTCGAACACGGGACAGAGGGCATCTCCCTTCTCAGTCAGCGTGTAGTAACTCGCGACGGGCGACTCGAACTCCTTACGGTTCTCGATGAACTCCTCTTCCTCTAAGTCGTCGAGCACCCGCGAAAGCGTGTAGGAACTCGCACCCGTCGAGCGCTTGAGTTCGTTGAACCGCTTTTCACCGTCACGCAGGTCGTTCAGGACGATGAGCTTCCACTTCGCCCCCATCTCTTCGACGGCTCCGACGACGTTGCAGACGTCCGCATTCCGCAGTTCGACCTCGGTGTCGTCGTCAGCGTCAGCCTCGGGTGGTTTGGTCGCCATTACTTGGTCACACTATTGTTGCCTGATCTATATATAGGTTTGGGAACAAACTAGGTAATGTAATGGAACTACAAAACTCGACGGTGCTCGTAACCGGTGCAACCGGCAACATGGGCCCGTACGTGACGGATTCGCTCGTCGACAGTGGCGCCACTGTCATCGGTACCTACGTCACCGAAACCGCGAGAGATGACGTCGAAAACCGCGTCGAAAACGCCGATGCAGTATCGTACTACCAGGTCGACCTGACCGATCAGGCAGCCGTCGAAGACTTCACCGAGACGATCGTCGACGACCACGGATCGATCGATCACATCGTCGGACTCGCCGGCGGTTTCTCGATGGGCAGCGTCAACGACACCGACGCCGAAGCCTTCCAGGCTGCACTGAATCGCCACGCGACGACGGCGTTTCTGACGGTCAAGGCCTTCGTGGACCACCTCGACGACCGGAGCAGTGTCGTCCTGTTCAGTTCCGACCGTGCCATCAACCCCGTCGGCGGCACGCTCGCGTACGACGTCGGCAAGGGTGCAGTCCGGACGCTGACCGAGTCGCTCGACGCCGAACTCGACGCCCGGGTCAACGCCGTTGCCCCGTTCCTCATCGACGTGCCGGGGAACCGCGAGGCGATGCCCGACGCCGACTTCTCGGAGTGGACGGCCCCGGAGGCCATCGTCGACGAGGTGCTCCACTTGCTTTCGAACGAGGGTGTTACGGGCCAGATCGTCCCGATGACGGGCGGGCAGTCAGAGGTGGCGGAGTAATGGCCGAGACCGTGTCACGTCGAGACTCACCCGAGGCAGCTTCGCAGTTGAGTCTGATCTTTCTTCGCCTCGCTCTCGGGATTCCGATGCTTGTTGGAGGAGTCGGCAAAGTCTTCGGAATCGGTCCGAAACCGCTGGGTCCCGAGGGGTTCGCAGGCTTCTTGGCGAGTCTTAGCGTGCCATTTCCCTCGATCGCGGCGTGGGGTGTCGGTCTCCTCGAACTAGTCGGCGGTATCTTGTTACTGGCCGGCTTAGCTGTCCGAATCACGAGCGCATTGATCGCGATCGATATGCTCGTCGCGACGGTTCTCTACCACCTTCCGAATGGGTATCCGGCCACGAGTGGCGGTATCGAATTGACGCTCGCGCTGGCTTTGCTCGCAGTCGCGCTCGTGTTGAGTGGTCCTGGATCACTTTCACTCGAATATGTGCTGTTCAACCGAGCGGACTCCGCCGCTGACGTATCTCAGTCGAGGAGCACGGACGTCTAGTACAGCGCCTACACCCACCTCCGTCAACCCGTCTGTTGCAGGATTCCACGACGGCGTTCGTATTCGTCGCGTTTGTGGTTGAGGTAGTCTGCGTTACCGAGGAACGCTCCTGTACTGGTGACGGCGAGGTACCCATTCACGTTCACATCGCCGCCGAGAATCACTCCGTTCTCGGTCGATTCGTCGGCAGAATCAGGGTTCGACTCCTTTCTCGACAGCAACGTGGCGGTAGTCCGAGACGTCGAGCATCCCAAGCACGACTATCTCACACCCCACCGCGGTCGTCGGAGGGATGGGTGAAGTTCTCGTTCGGATACACGGTTGCAGCCCGGTATCTAGACGATTCTGAGGAGCTGGTTCGAGAGCGCTATTCGCATACCGAGGCTGGTGACCTCGGTGACATTGCGACTAAAGCGCTCGCCGACGTGGATGGGACCGTTCATCCATCGGAGCAATGATTCGTTCTGAACCCGAAGTCGCAATATTACCCCACTCGAATCGTCCCGACCATCCCCGAGCTTTCATGTGGGATACAATAGTATTCGTACGTTCCGGGGTGATCGAACGTGTGCTCGTAGTACTCACCGGGAGCGGTGAGCCCGTCGCTGATCCGGTTCCTCGAAGCACGCTCTGACCTGAAGCCTCCACTTGCGAAGTATGTGGATTCGTCCGGAATCCCGTCTGTATACGCTGTGACCGTATGCTGAACGTCGCTCTCGTTCGTCCACCTGACCGTCTCTCCTGACTCGATCGTCGCGGTCTTCGGTTCGAACGTGTGGGTGTCGGGCATCGTGACGGTCTGGATCGACGATGCCTGCCCGCCCAAACAGCCAACGGTGCTGAGCGTCGCCAGGGTCGCAGCGCCGCGTCGTATCAACGTTCGCCGGTTGTAGATCTCACGTGACATTATACCAGGATCGGGCGGTGCCTATTAGAGTACCACGAAGAGGTCGGTCACGTACATAACACCGAGACCGAGCAGGAACGCGAGCAGGTTCGGGGCGCTGGTCACACGACCGCCTGCGTCCCGAACCATTCGCGCGATCTCCCAGTTGACCTGCAGGATGGCCCCCACTCCGATAGCGAGGAAGAAGGCACCGATCGTCGGCGAGTACGCCAGACTCCCGATCCATCCACCGAGGATGACGGGTGCGCCGGCGATGACGCCGAGCGCGGCGAAGTGTTTGATCGATGGGCGCTCTCCGCGAGCGACCGGCGCGACGATTGCCGGGCCTTCCGTCACGTTATGGAGCATAAACCCGATCACGAGGAACGCGCCGAGCGACACACGCCCGAGTGCGAATGAACTCCCGATCGCCAACCCCTCGGCGAGATTGTGCAGGCCGATTCCGATCGCGACCAAATAGGCGATCCAAAGACCGCTGCTCGCCCGACTATCACCAGCGGCGACACGGCCCTCACGCCACGCACTGATCGCCTGTACCAAGAGGAGTGTGCCGAAGATCCCGAAGACGACTAAGAGGTTGCCTTCGTAGGCACCTGGAATTCGCTCGGCGAGTTCGAACGCCTCGAACCCAGCATCGAACGCGAGGAATCCCAAGACACCGGCCGCGAACACCAGCACGACGTGCAGCCACCGGTCGCTCATCGCCTTGATGTAGGGGAACCACAGCATCCCGAGTGCGACCGGAATGACGCCGACGAACAGCCCGATGACTGCAAGCGTCCCGAGAAGACTGAGGCTAAATCCGGGTGACTGACTCGGCGCGACGATGGTGTTGTGGAACGTCGCTCCGTCAGAGAGGACGAGAGCGACTTCGAGATCCCATCCTGGATTCCAGTGGTACGGGACCACGATCTGTGCGCTTTCCATCGGGGCGAGCGTCTGGTCACCACCGGCTCCTTCGACCCGGAAATTCCAGTAGGCCTCATTGACGAGAACCTGTGATATCGTCACGGATTCGGGCCCGTTGTTCGTCACGTGCAGTACGACCGTTTCGTCGGTCGGAAGCGTCGTGTGCGTGACCGTTACGTCCGGAAGCGGTTCGCCGCTCTGAACGCCGGCGAGCGGTGACGTGAACGCGAACACGCCCAGGACAAGCACGAGCAACACAATCGGGAGGAGCGCACTGACCCATCGCGGTAGTCCGAGCGGTTGTGCGATCTCTTCGTCAGTCGTTACACCGCCGTCCGTCGTCGTATCCTGTGGGGAATCCGTCATTTAGACCACCTCGAAGAAGCTCATCCAGCCGAGTTCGGCGAACTCCGACTGATGCGCGTGGAACATATACAGCCCCAGTTCGTGATCCGAGTAGTCGATCTCGATGATGCCGCGCTGGGCCTGCGTTTGCATGATCGTGTCCACGGTCTTGCGCGTCGGCGTCAGCGTCGTCCCGTGGTCGTAGTAGTCGAAGAATTGCGAGTGCGTGTGGAACGAATTGATGAGGTCGAACTCCGTGGCGTTGGCGAGATACACGCGCTGGCGTTCGTTCTTGTCGATCTGGATGGGACGTTTCGTCTCGCCCGCCGTCCAGTTGCCGTCACCGTCGGTGCTACCGACCCCGTAGCCGAACGCCCGCGTGTTCACCGCGTAGACCTCGTTGCCGCCGTCGAAATTGGTGTCGAACGAGTTCATTACCATCACCATCTCGTTGACCGCGTTGTTTTCGGCGTACTCGTGGTTCCGGCTCTTCGCCGCTTCGACGAGCAGCGTCCGGAGGTCGTCAGTGATCGGACCGGGGTAGTTGACGTAGTCGCGTGGGTTCTCCCTGACGCGCTCGGGGTCCGGATCGACGATGATCGTCCCGTAGAGTCCGCGGTGGATGTGCTCTTTTAGTGGGAGCGAGTGGCAGTGATAGAAGTGCGTGCCGGCGGGCTGGGCGATCCACTCGTAGGTGAAGGATTCACCCGTATCGAGCACGCCAGGCCCGTTCTGCGGGGTCCCGTCCATTCTCGGGTTGAGATTCTTCAGGTGTGGATGGATCGTGTGAGCGTGCCGTCCGAGGTTCGTGAAGTTGACGCGGATCAGATCTCCTTCAACGACGCGGATCGTCGGACCCGGAACCTGGCCGTTGAATGCCCACGCCTGGAACTCGATGCCTGGTGCGATGGTAATCGTCGTGTCGACAGCAGTGAACTCGAACTCCCGGACGGTTCGGCCATTCTCCTCGTAGACCTGCTGCGGAACGTTATCCTGGCCGCTATCTCCAGTATTGAAGGCAGTGAGGAACTCGTGAGGATCGAAATCCAAATCCCGGTATTCGCCCACCGCACCGAAGTTACCGTGTTCATTCTCGTGCTTCTGGTCGGATGAAGCGCTTGCTCGGGAACTCCCGAGTCCGACTGCTGCACTCCCGGCGACACCGAGACTACCGAGTACCGTACGACGACTGACGCTTGTTTCGCCGGTGAGTGAGCCGACCAATCGCTGTTCGAGTCGTTCTGTGATCTCCGCTGCACTGTCGTAATCTATCGATGGCATGATTTCCTCCACTGGGTGTGCCTTCGAACAGTCATATGTGCTAGTTGGCCCAGCAAATATATAAATTAGACGTGTCTAAACTTTAGATGAGCCTAAACTAATGGGTCGGATCTCCCGCCCTTGACCGCAGGCGTGAATAGCGTAACTCGGTTGACGTACATACCGGAGAGCAACTGCTACGGGACTTGTTGGACGCGCCCGCTGCTCTCTGAAACCAACCCAACTCCCAGCGCCTCATACGGTACAACGACGAAGACGGGTTCGAGGGTGAAGACGTATGGGACGCCCATACAGGCCAACTCGAAGGCCGGTACAAAGGCGTTCTCGGTGCGTCCACCGCCCAACGGGTGATCCTATCGATGGCATAAACGCAAAAACAGCGGAGCGTGGCGGTCGTTCTTCCGCCTGAGAGATCAGTCCCACGACGAGTCGAACGCATCGGCCACGGATCACCCTCAGCTGTCTTCAACGAGGCTGGAAATGATCAATCGCTGGATCCCACGTCGCAGCAGACCACTGGCGGCCGGCTTCGAAACGTCGAGCGTGTCCGCAACCTCGCTGAGCGTTACGTCGCGTGGATCCTTGAAGTACTCTGCTTCGAATGCGACGAGTAACGCCTCACGCTGCGTTTCAGTCAATCCCGCAGTTGTCTTCCCGAGACTCGCATAGTCGCTTACCTGTCGGAACTCGATGTCGATACTGTTGGCTTGAGCGTAGTCCCACATATCGGCCAGCGTGTCTCGATCGGGTATCCACAGAGAAATGAGCCACGCGTTGCCTTCGTTTTCCATCCAAGCGCGACACCGTCCGCTTTCGAGATCACCGGCGGGAACGTCTTTGCGTCGTCAGTGTACGCAAAGCTGTGAACCGCCTCGGGGTCAAGCCCGAGGCTTCCGTCTTCCCGCAGTTGAGTCAATCACCGCGTCTGAAAAATTAGCATCCTGCAAACGGTCGCGAGCGATTCGATTACGTTGATCTCACGTTTATACAGAATCAAGGAGAATACCTGACCCTTTAGGGTCAGGATGAATCCGACAACCCATTCCACAGTCCACCGTCAATAATAGGCCCGGATATTCCACCGGTCTCAATCAGAACCATTACAAGAGAGTGTGTATAAGTGCTTATACAGACGTTCAGAATGCTGGAAATCCATCGGACCCACCGAGCGAAAATCCTCAACCACAGCCAAGTGGCTGAGATACTCGACCGGCACGGGTGGAGTGCCAGTAAACTCTGGAACGTCGCTAACCATCACTCCCGCCAAGTGTGGGATGACACGGGCGAGATCCCCGACCACGGCGACCTCAAAGACGAGTTGAAGACTCACACCAACTACAAGGGACTGCATTCGCAGTCCAGTCAGCGCGTTCTGGAGGAACTCGCTGAAGCCTTCAACTCGTGGAAAGAAAAGAGGAAATTCGACGACCGTGCGAATCCGCCCGGCTACCGCAAGAAAAACTACTACGACAACCAAGGCCGTCGAGTCCACGAAGAACACCCGCGAAGTACGGTGACGTGGAAGCAAAACGGCATTCGACACGACACCAAACACAACCGTGTTAGGCTCTCAAAGGGCGCGAATCACAAGGAACACCCGAAAGCGTGGGAATACATCCTTGTCGAATACGAAACTCGCCCCGGCGTCACCGTCGAGAACCTACAACAAGTTCGTGCCGTCTACGACAAAGCAAAGGGACGCTGGGAACTTCACCTCGTCTGCAAAGACGAAATCGTGACTCCCGATGCTCCCGGCGAGGAGACGGCGGGTGTTGACCTCGGCATCTGTAACTTCGCCGCCGTCGCGTACAGCACCGAGCAAGCCGACTTGTACCCCGGTAACCGCTTGAAGCAGGACGGGTACTACTTCCCGAAAGAACTCGCCAAGTGCGATGACTCGGGTGGCGAAAAAGCCACTCGGTTGCACGCCAAGTGGTCGGAGCGCCGCAGTCACTTCTTCCACAGCCTCGCTAAGCACATCGTTGAGCGGTGTGTTGAGGAGAATGTTGGACGAATCAACGTTGGGAAACTCGCTGGTGTTCGTGAGGACGAGAATGGCGAGTCGAAGAACTGGGGGCGGCACGGGAACCTCGATTTACACGGCTGGGCGTTCGACAGGTTCTCGAACATCCTCGAATACAAGGCGAAGGTCAAGGGCATCGAAGTCGTAGAAGTGGATGAGCGCGACACGAGTAAGACGTGTTGCGTCTGCGGTAGGAAAGACGAGAGTCAGCGTGTCGAACGCGGCCTGTACGTGTGTGAGGTGTGTGATGCGGCGTTCAACGCTGACGTGAATGGGGCGGAGAACATCCGTCTCAACATCAACGACGAAAGTAACTCCGAGTCTTCGGCCAGTGTGGACGAGGATAGGAGTACCGGCTGGTTGGCACAGCCCGAAGTCTACCTGTACGACTTGTCCAGCGGATTCCAACCGCAGGCACAAGTGGTAGACTCCAAACCCTAATATCCCAACCCAGCGGTGCGGTACCGTGGGATTCCCGCGTCTTCAGGCGCGGGAGGATGTCAATCCCGTGGATGAGCCACCAGAGCGCATGTACGAATGACTGCTGATTACCGTTCACTCAAAGGTATAGTTAGAGTGAATAAGTGAAGGGTTAATTAATATACATTTCTTGTTGCTCCTCTATGGTGAAGCAGTCATCGTCACCACATAGGCCCCGCGACGACGTGCCCTCTGACAACGAAGAGGTGGCTAAACTCCGCCTCATACTGAACCACAAGCCCTTATCAGCATTAATAGAACACGGGTTGGTCAAAATTGACAAAGAGAATGAGGTCGTAGTGAAAGGTCCCAACTTCGAGGAGGGACGGTCACTCATAGACTAACCTGGACTGAGCGAAACGGAGTATAGACCCGGCGAGAAACTCCGCGAAGCACTTGCTGAAGATCTCGGTGACACGTAGCGAGCGGAAGCCCACCCCTTCAGGGGTGGGAGGAGGTCAAACGCGCGAAGACGACGATTCCGAGCAGTACTTCAACGGCCGCGCTGGCAAACCCGGTGCCGACGACGGGGAGTAGTTCACCAACCGTTTTCTCAGGACATCATCGACGGATGGTTGCAGCCGATCGATAACTCCACCACTCACCACCCACACCTATCGATCGGTTCTTTTCTACAGGCTGAGCAGGCGGAGTGTCTCGGGGCTTGACCCCGCGGTACTTCACAATCCAATGCGTTTGATAGAGTCTGGGTAATAATCATACGACATTGCAAATCCAATAGGAAAAACTCCTATGTGCAACCTGTACTCGCCTGCCGCTCCTGTTCAAGCCGTTGACACCCGATAACTAATGAGTCAGGCATATTGACTGCTTCCGAGTGGAGCGCTTCGAAAACCACCCCGATTTCATCGAACTGCGGGCCACGAGAGGCGGTTAACGGATCCGTCTCCCACGTAATGAAATCGTTATCCGCTAACATCGGCAGATGAACGTGGTACAGTTCCATCCGCAGCACTTCAGGATCCGTCGGGAGGTTCGGCATTACGGCGCTCTCGGGTAATGGAACCGATTGATTCGGTGGAGTGTCCAACAAAGAGACAATGAGTTGACGGCGTGGCTCAGCCGAGAGCGCTTTGAATATCCTATCCCAATTCTTACTGACTTGTTTACCGTTCTCATAGTTTTCCACTGTCATTTTTGTGACCCGTAAGTACCACCCAAACGTACATAAATATTTGTGATATATAGGAAAATATTGCGTGTACGTATCCTAGTTCGAAAACAGTCGTGTTGTCGTCGCGGGATCTCCACTATCGGTCGCAACGTCGATGTCGACTCCGGTCCAGTGTTTCGGCCGACCGTCGAAACCGCATCTCCGTACGATAGTAGTCGATAGAATTTTTTACTCGGAAACTATGCTGTCTGTAATGGATCACCTCAACGAGATCTCGGTCGAAGAACTCCAAGAGGCGCTTGACAACGTTGACGGAAACAAGCCGACACAACGGTTGTTAGCTGCGATCGCGTACAAAAACGGCGTCACACAAACTGAACTTGCCGAGTGGTACGATACAGAACGAAAAACGATCTATAACTGGCTCACCCGACTCGATACTGACGACCCACTTGAACAAGCTGCTACTGATGCTCACCGATCTGGTCGAAAACGAAAGCTCTCAGAAACACAGCAAGAAGAATTTGAGCAAACAGTCCACGAATCACCCCAAGCGATCGGCGTTGACGCGCCAGCGTGGACGCCGGCGCTCGCGCAAGACTATCTTAAAGAAGCGTACGGCGTCGACTACTCACCCGCGAGCTGTCGGCGGTTGTTGAAAGAGGCGGGATTGAGTTATCAAAAACCACGCCGTTCAGCCGCTGAATCTGACGAAGACGACCAAGACGAGTTCTACGACGAGATCAAAAAAAGCGACGGGAGATGGACGCCACAGTAGTGTGTATCGATCAAACCACGAAATCCGTCCAAGCCGAGCCGCGTGCCGCGCGGAAACCACGCGGCACGCGGCCCTCCGTCGAATTATCGGGTTAACGCGACTGGACGTGCTTGCTCGGCGCGATCACCGAGAACGGTGATCGCTTCTTCTCTCGATTCTCAGAGTATATCACCGCAGCTCATACAAAACTGTTCATTTTAGCACTCTGTGAAGAATGTGAAGACGATCTGATCGTCGTTCTCGATGGCGCACCGGACTTTCAGGCGTCGGCCGTCACGGAGCTGGCGGCCCGTGACGACCTCGCCTTCGTGACGCTCCCCTCGTACTCACCGGAGTTGAACCCAGTCGAAGAATGCTGGAGACAGCTCCAAGGAGCTCTTAGCAACCGGTTCTTCGACTCACTCGACGAACTGACAACCGCGATCGACACCGCTCTTGATCAGATCTCGATCCCAAATGTGTGTAACTATTTCTAGTGACTACTATAGTTGGTGCTCGACTGGTGTGTGCGTGACGCGCTCTTCCCCACCCTACTGCGCTACTTGGCCTACGGCCTGCGTTGCTTCTTGAGGACGGGGACTCCGCGCTACCGCGAGTTGAAATGCCGCGCCAAAACGCATAAGTCATTATCGCAGTAATCATTATTCAAAGTATGATGTTTTATGACCGGGGAGAGGAGCTGGATGCGCTTTCGTCTGCGTTTGAGTCGCCCGGATCGGACGTATTCGTCGTCTACGGGCGTCGGCGTGTCGGCAAGACGGAATTGTTGAAGGAGTTCTGTGCTGATCGGCCGCATATTTACTTTCTCGCGGCGCAGGAAGCCGAGCATCGACAGCGCGAGAAGTTCATCGACCAGGTTGCAGCGTTCTTTGACGATCGCACCCCACGGATCGACGGGTTGGACGAGGCCTTCGACTACCTCGGGGAGAAACTTCGTTCCGAGGCGGTTGTGGTTGTGATCGACGAGTTCCCGTATCTCGTCGCGGAGAATGACTCGGTTCCATCGTACGTGCAGGGATTCGTCGACGAACAGCTCCAAGAGACCGATTCGATGCTGGTTCTCTGTGGGTCAAGCGTGAGTACGATGGAATCGGAAGTACTCGGCCACGAGAGCCCATTGTACGGTCGTCGCACGGGACAACTCGACGTGCAGCCGTTCTCATTTCAGCAGGCCCGTGAGGTCATCGACTATGAGATGGCGGACGCGATTCGATCGTACGCAATTACTGGTGGGACGCCGATGTATCTCACGCTGTTCGATTACGGAAGATCGCTCGCGGACAACATCCGGTCGCAGGTGTTGTCGCCATCAGCCGTACTGTACAACGAGCCGGAGTTCTTGCTTCGCACGGAGCTTCGGAATCCAGCGCGGTATCTGAGTATTCTCGAAGCGGTTGCGCTGGGGCACACGACGCCGAACGAGATCTCGGGAGCAACGGGAATCGATGCCGGTCCGCTATCAAAGTATTTGCAGACGTTGCGGCAGCTCCGACTGATCGATCGGGAAGTCCCTGTGACCGCATCGGGGAAGAAGTCGAAGCGATCGCGGTACCGCGTCGCTGACGAGTTCCTTCGGTTCTGGTTCCGGTACGTTGAGCCGAACCGCTCCAGTATCGAAGAAGCACCGGACATCGTCTACGACGGAACGATCGCCCCTGATCTCCCGATGCACGTTGCCACCGCGTTCGAGGACGTGTGTCAGGAAGCCGTGTGGGAAGGGATTCAACGCGGTGAGTTTGAGCCGTACTCGGAGGTCGGCCGCTGGTGGTACGGGGAAGATGAGATCGATATTGTTGGGCTTGCACCGAACGACGACCGGATCCTGTTCGCCGAGTGCAAGTGGACAACGGATCCAGTCGGGACCGCGCTCGTCGAGGATCTGCAGGCAAAAGCAGGGAACGTTAGATGGGGGTCAGATGAGCGGAAGGAGTGCTTCGCGCTGTTCTCAAAGAGCGGGTTCGTTGAGGGACTCGAAGACCATCTCGACGAACACTGGTCGTTGTGGAATCTTGCAAAGATGGATGATCTCCTCACGCCGTCCTGAAGGGCGCACTCGTCAGGTCGTCGGGCAGAGAGCACGCAGGGATCATCACGCCTCACGTTTCACCCGTAACGAAACACGACGTATTCCACCGGCCATTACTATTTCAGGGTGGCGCGCGAATAACTTGTTGTATGCCTCACGGACAAGATGTTGAGGACGAGAATGACCCGACAAGCCCCTCCAGCTACGAGTGCTTGGAATGTGGCACCATTGTCGAATCGGACACCCATCCCGGCATCTGTGACTGTGGCGGCGATTTCCATAACCGCGCGAAATCACTCGAATGACTCCAGGCCACTCGCAGTTGTAGCGGGCTGAGTGGTAACAAGACTTGCTCTGCAAGATGCGCGCCCTACATCTTGCACGGCGAGATACACATCACATCAAAGGAGATACAACTCCTGTGCAAAACCGCATCGAGGGCGGGTGACAGATGCCTGCACTCCGCTCTCGTCGTTCGATGTAGTGCATCGAAAGCAAGGGTATGGGGCCGGAGGGATTTGAACCCCCGATCGACTGATATCTCCGGTTTGCCTCGGTACTCCAGAACGTCGTCAACGCGGCCGATGATCAGTCGCCCGCTCGGTATATCAGTCTGGAGTTCGTCACCGGGCGTCACCTCTGGAGTCAGTCGCCATGCCTGGCTTGGCCACAGCCCCGTCGTGATCTCGTGTTCGTCCGTTACCGAGGTTTCGCTAAAGGGGTTTCGATCCGCTCCGATCGGCCGCGGGCGGTCACTCACCGGTCGTCGTCGGCCCAGTCGCACTCCTGGCACTTCCGGCCGACGACGAACTCGGTCACCGAGGGCATATAGCCGACCCGGATCACGTCCCCGCCACACTCCGGACAGTCGCAGTCGGCGTCCTCGATCGACTCCGCCTCCAGGATCGACTCGCCCTCGATGAGTTCCGCCAACGTCTCGGGAGTCACCATCCGCCCCTGCACGACGCGATTGCTCATACGCCCCACTGGCGTGGCGATACCTAAAGGGCGGCGGTCACAGCCACGGGGCGCGGGTCGCGCCAGCATCGGCACGCGCCGGGTCGTCCACCTCGCCGCAGTCGGCCGGGTCGACGTCGGGCTCCTCGCGGTTCCGGTCCTCGGTCGCCTCGGAATCGGAGTCGTCCGACTCCGAGAGTCCGAACGCCGCGGGTGCACGCGGCGTGTTCGCCGGGTCACGGTCGGCGCGGACGCCCGCAGATCCGCCGTTGGGAGCGGGCCGCGGGACGGCACCGTGGGCGTTCACGTCGACGGCGACGAGCGAGGGGTCCACCCCCGCGATCCGGTCCGGCGCCTCGGGAACGTCGATCGGCAGCGGCTCCGGATCGCCGCGGGGTTCCTTGCGTCCCTCGACGTCCCGGCCGTCCGCTCCACCGTCGTCGCCGCGGTCGCCCGCGCCGCCGTCGGGGTCGTCGTCGGAGTCGCCGCCGAGCCCGCCGCGGCGACCGCTGGCGGTCACCGAGGGGTCCGCGTCGGGGTCGTAGGCGAACAGGCCCGTGACGATGAGGACGGCCAGGGCGATCGGCGCGTCCGTCCGCAGGATCCCCAGGATGGGCAGCGCGAGGACGCCCAGCGCGACTGCGGAGCCGAACCGGAAGCGGTCGATGTTGACGTGGCCGCGGAGCTGCGGGGCCGCGATGGCGACGAACAGCGCGAAGCCGACGCCGACCGCCGCCGCGGCCGCACCGCGGGCGACGATCGTCGGGTCGCTCGAGAACGCCAGCTCCGCGCCGGCCGGCGAGACGCTCGCGACCAGCCCGAGGGCAATGATGATGCTGGGTCTGGGCAGCACGTCGCCGATCTTCGCGGAGGCCGTCTTGGCGGCGATCGTCAGGATGACCAGCCCCGCGAACCGCTGGAAGATCTCGAGGTCGAGCAGGCCGGCCAGCGTCGGCGCGATCGCGGCCTGGAGCGCGGCCAGCGGCACCACGAGTGCGCCGATGAGCAGCACCGACGCCACCTGCTCGCGCCGGGTGCCGTCCATCTCCGCGAGGATGACCGCCATCGTCGCGGAGCCGCCGAAGATCAGCAGGCCCGTCTCGAGGATCCCGATCGGCGTCGAGAGCGCGCCGGCCAACACGAGCGCGGGGAAGATCCCGTCGATGAGCGGGAGCGCCATCACCGTGGCTAACAGCTTGGTTGCACCGCCCACGTGGCGTTCCAGCCGGAGCGCAACCGGGTGTTGGGAGACGCTCATTCAGGCTGGCAGGCCCTGACCGTGGGGCAAACGGCAGTAGCCGGACGAACCACGATAGCCGAGCCGCCGGATCGTGGATTCGAATCCGAACCGTTCCGAGCAGCCGCCAGCAAATGTGAATGTGCCGGAATTCGCTTTCGCGTCGAGGGCGACGCTCGGCTGGCCGGCAACACTCATACTGGCGGAACTGTCGGAGTCCATACGTACATCTACTGAACAGAGGGACATAAGCGTTGTGCGAGGAGCGTTCGCATACGGCGCCGATAGTACGTTACGATCGCATATTATGCCACTATTTTTGATCGAACGTAGCGTTATGGGTGAGGTTGCGCGACGAAGGAACGAGACCCCTTCGGACGACCGGGGCGACCGATCCCCCCCGTTCGCCGTCGTCGGCCGCTCTCGCCGGTTTCCCGTCCGCCGCCGACCCCACCGTTCCCACGCGCTTCCGGCCGACCCCACCGTTCCCACGCGCTTCCGGCCGACCTCACCGTTCCCACGCGTTTCCGGCCGGCCCCACCGTTCCCGGTCGTTTCCGACCGTCCTCGATCGATCCGTCAGTGTGTACAGATCACGAGCGTGAGTGTGACGCAGTTGCACGTCGATGCGGACTCGCAACGTTTTTGCGGACGACGCGATGACGGTTTATATGGCGACAGACGATCCGGCAACCGGACCCTTCTCCGAGAAGCTTCGTGTACCCGAGGCGTTGACCTTCGACGACGTGCTGTTGCGACCGAAGGAGAGCCGCGTCGAACCCGACGAGGCCGACGTCTCGACGCGCGTCTCGCGGACCGTCGAGATCAACGTCCCCGTGCTCTCGGCCGCGATGGACACCGTGACGGAATCCGACCTGGCGATCGCGATGGCCCGCGAGGGCGGCCTCGGCGTGCTCCATCGAAACATGACCGTCGAGGAGACCGCCGAGGAGGTCGAGCGCATCAAGCGCGCCCACGAGCTCGTCATCCGGCGTGAGGACGTCGTGACCGTGACGCCGGGGATGACCGTCAGCGAGGCCGACGCCACGATGGAGGGCGAGGGCGTCTCGGGTGCACCGGTCGTCGACGACGACGACGACGTCGTCCTCGGGATCATCTCCGGGACGGACATCCGGCCGTACCTCGAGGTCGGCGACGAGGACGCGGTCCGGGAGGCGATGACCGACGAGGTCATCACCGCCGGCGAGGACGTGACCGCCCGGGAGGCGCTCGAGCTGATGTACGACCACAAGATCGAGCGCGTTCCGGTCGTCGACGCGGAGGATCGCCTCGTTGGGCTCGTGACGATGCAGGGCATCCTCCAGCGACGCGAACACGAGCAGGCCGCTCGTGACGAGGACGGCCGGCTGCTGGCCGGCGTCGCGGTCGGGCCCTTCGAGGAGGAGCGCGCGGTCGCCGCCGACGAGGCGGGTGCCGACGTGCTCTTCATCGACTGTGCACACGCCCATAACCTGAACGTCCTCGAGTCCGCCGAGGCGATCAAGGGGACCGTCGACGCCGACGTCGTCGTCGGGAACGTCGGCACCCGCGAGGCGGCCGAGGCGGCCGTCGAATTCGCCGACGGGCTCAAGGTCGGGATCGGACCGGGTTCGATCTGTACGACCCGCGTGGTCTCCGGCGCGGGGATGCCCCAGATCACCGCCGTCTCCGAGGTCGCGGACGTCGCCTCGGCCGCCGACGTGCCCGTGATCGCCGACGGCGGGATCCGGTACTCCGGCGACGCGATCAAGGCGATCGCGGCCGGCGCGGACGCGGTGATGCTCGGATCCTACTTCGCCGGGACGGACGAGGCACCCGGCCGCGTCATCACGATGAACGGCAAAAAGTACAAGCAGTACCGCGGGATGGGCTCGGTCGGCGCGATGCAGTCGGGCGGCGGCGACCGCTACCTCAAGGACGCCGACGAGGACGAGGACTTCGTTCCGGAGGGCGTCGAGGCCGCAACCCCGTATAAGGGTTCGCTCGCCTCGGAACTCTATCAGCTCGTCGGCGGCATGCGGTCCGGAATGGGCTACGTCGGCGCCGGAACGATCCCGGAGGTCAAATCGCGCGCCGAGTTCGTGCGCGTCTCCGCTGCCGGCCAGACTGAAGGGCATCCCCACGACGTGATGATCACCGACGAGGCGCCGAACTACAGCCCGAACGAGTGAGCACCGCCGGCGGAAGCGGCCGATCGACGAGCGGCGAACGCGAACGACAAGGGGTATTTTGATATAGCGGGGCGATAGAACACCCGAACGAGCGACTCAGTCGCGATCTCGATGACACATGAGTGAGGAACCCCCTCTCGTCCTCGTCGTGGAGGACGAGCCTGACCTGGCAGACCTGTACGCCGCATGGCTGGGCGATGAGTATCGCGTCCGAACGGCGTACGGCGGTCGGGAAGCGCTCGACGCCCTCGACGACGAAGTCGACGTGATCCTGTTGGACAGGCGGATGCCGGGACTGTCGGGCGACGAGGTGCTCGTGGCGGTCCGCGACCGCGGGATCGACTGTCGCGTTGCGATGGTCACCGCCGTCGAGCCTGACTTCGACATCGTCGCGATGGGGTTCGACGACTATCTCGTCAAGCCGGTCACCAAGGACGCCCTCCGCGAGACGGTCGACGAGCTCTACGAGCGCAGCCAGTACGACGCCGGCGTCCAGGAGTTCTTCTCGCTGGCCTCGAAGAAGGCGCTGTTGGAGTCCGAAAAGAGCCAGGCGGCCCTCGAGGAGAGCGAGGAGTACCGCCAGCTCACCGCGGACCTCGAGGCACTCAAGGAGGATCTCGACGACACCGTCACCAGCATGGACTCACACACTGACTTCGAGACGCTGTTCCGCGGCTTCGGCGACGGAACGCCCGACGACGGAGCGTTCGAGGAACTGGACGACGGCTAAGAACGCGCGGGACCGGACGGGAACCCCGTCCATCGGCTTCCGCTCCCCGGTCGATTTCGGCATACTGTAACCTTCTCTCGGGGCGGAGATCCTTCCTCAAACGTCCCCGAAGGCGGCCGGTTCCTCCCACGCGTCCCGTCCGGAGACGGTGCGCTGCGGGAACGGAATGGTGATGTCCTCCTCGTCGAACCGCTGTTTCACGGCCGTGACGTACTCGCCGCGGGTCTTGACGAAGTCGGCCCGCGAGGGGTTCTCGATCCAGATCCTGGACTGGAGTCCGACGTAGGAGTCGGACAGTTCGGTGAGTCGAACGGACGGTGCGGGATCCGCGAGGACGTCGTCCCGTTTCTCCGCCTCCTCGACGATGATGGTCGTCGCGCGGTCGATGTCGTCCTCGTAGTCGATCCCGAAGAGGAACTTCAGCCGGAGGGTGTCCTTGGCGACCGGGTTCTTCACGACGCCCTTGGTCAGCTCGTAGTTCGGGACGGTGAGCAGCTCGTTGTCGAAGGTTCGGACCCGCGTGACCCGGAAGGAGATGTCCTCGACGACGCCGGAGTGAGTGCCGTTATCCCACTCGATCCAGTCGCCGATGCGGAACGGGCGGTCGGTGTAGATGAAGATGCCGGCGACGAAGTTTCGAATGACCTCCTGGAGCGCGAAGCCGATGGCGAGCGTGGCCGCGGCGGCGATCGTCGCCAGCGACCGAAGGAAGCTCCCGTAGCCGGCGAGGCCGAACGCCACGGCCACTCCCGCAAAGAGCACGATGATCGAGGCGATCTTGGCCAGGGGACGTCGCGCGTGCGGTTCGAGGCCGCGTTCGTCGAGGACCCGCCCGACGATCGGCGAGATGAGCGCGCGATTGGCGAGAACGACGAGCACGATCACGCCGAGAAAGACGATCGCCGCCGCGATCGTCTCCGCGAGCGCGTCGCCCAGGACGGGCGCGATGGCGTTGGCGATCGGGTCCACCTGGGCGGGGAGCGGCATCAGTGGAACACCGCCGTGTTTCCGCGGGTCTCGATCAGCTCGGCGTCGACGGCGGCGGCAAGGTCGTCCGCCAGGTCCGCAGCGTCGGTCCCGCCGCGTGCCGACCGGAGGAACTTCACCTTCACGAGCGTTCGGTCGTCGAGCTGGTCAGCGAGTTCGTCCACGACGGCGTCGATCCCGTCCTTTCCGACCCAGACCGTCACGTCGAGGTCGTGTGCCTGCTTTCGGAGCTGATGATCCGTCATACACCCACTCAGACGCCGCCACCAGTTGAATCTTGAGGCTTCGCGGTCCGATCGTCACCGCGACACACGGGACGGGTGTCCAGGGTGTCGGCAACGAACGGTCGACGTCGGAGGCTGGCCGTGCCTAGGAGAACGGATACCGGTGCGTCGCGCCGCACTCGAGACACCGAACGACGACGCGGCCCGCCCGCGTGCGAACGCGAGCGGTCACCCCGGGACGTAAATAGACGTCGCAGTCGGAACACGTCTTGCGTGCGAACGACCGCGGGAGGCGGGCCCGGTTGCGCTCCGCGATCCGCTTCGCGCGGCGGACGTACGTGCGGGCGCGGTCGTACTCGCCGGCGACGACCGCCTCGCGGGCCAGCGGCAACAGTCGTTCGATGCGCTCCTCGGGGATCCCCATACTCGAATCCGCGGTGTCGGCCGGAAAAAGGTATTGCGAAGCCGGTCGATCCGTTCGGTCCCGCCACCGTGCGAGCCGACCCGCTTGCGACGGCCTAGTCGTCCTCGAGCGCCTGCGCGATGCGCTGGAGCTGCCGGGTCGCGTCCCGGACCTCGTCGCGAAGCTGGCGGACCTCACGGACGAGCTCCTCGTTGCCGACCTCCTCGCTGCCGCCGCCCTCGCCGGGACGACCGCCGGGACCGCCGGGGGCGCCACCCGGACCGCCGCCCATCCCGCCGGGACCGCCGCCGCCCATCATTCCGGACATCATCTGCGCGAACGGGTTGCCGCCGCCGCCGCCCATCCCGCCGGGGCCACCGCCGCCCATCATCTCCTCGGGGCTCGGACGGTCGCCCTCACCCTCCTCGCGTTCCTGTTCGCGTCGCTCGCGGATCTCCTCGACTCGCTCGCGGAACGACTTCTCCTCGTCGTCACCGTCGGCGCCGTCGGCGCCGTCGGCGTCCGGGTCCGCCGGTTCGTCAGCGTCAGTGGAATCGTCTGCCATAGGCGGGCTTCGGGAGCCCGTCCGAAAAACGTTGTTCCTCGCGACCGATCGACGCCGCGACGCTGGAGGGCGACCGCGACCGCCGCGCAGTCGGCTGATTCCGGCGTGATGTGTTTATAAGATCCGAGGGATCGGACCACGCGACCGTCACGGCAGGAGAGTCACTCTCCGGGGGTGCACACTCGTAAAAACGCGAGTTCGATCGACGTCGCTGGTCGGCCTCAGAGACGGGTGAGGTTCGTCGCCCGCGGCCCTTTTTCAGCTTCCTCGATCTCGAATTCGACTTCCTGTCCCTCTTCGAGGTCCGGGCCGCCGACGTCCTCCATGTGGAAGAAAACGTCCTCGTCCGCGTCCTCGCTCTCGATGAATCCGTAGCCTCCGGTGTCGTTGAAGAAGGCCACTGTACCTGTCGCCATCGCGTTCGCATAGACGCACAACCGGCAAATAAACGTTTGGGACACGAACCCGCTGTGTGGAACGCGAGCCGCCTCACACGCTCTCGACGGCGGTCCGAACGACCGATCGGGCCTCCGCGACGAGCGCGTCGACGTCGTCGCTTTCGGCGTACAGCCGGACGTAGGGCTCGGTTCCGGACGGACGGACGAGCACCCAGGAGGCGTCGGGGAACTCCAGGCGGACGCCGTGGGCGGTGGAGACGTCCGCCTCCGGGAACGCCTCCGGCAGGGCGGTCTCGAGACGGGACATCGTCGACGCCTTCCGCTCGTCCGGACAGTCGACGTTCACCTTCCGGTAGGGGCGTTCGGTCACGGGCGCACGAAGCGCGTCGAGCCCCTCCGCGGCGACGAGCCGGGCGAGCACCGCCGCCGAGCAGACCCCGTCGATCCACCCGCCGAACCGGGTGTGGGTGTGCTTCCACGGCTCCGCGGCGAAGGCGACCTCAGTGTCGTCGATTTCGTCCCGGTCGGTTGCCTCGCGGTCGGCGGCCGTTCGCTCGGCAGCCTCGCGCACCGCGGCGATCCCCTCGTGGAGCGCGCCGAGGCGGACGCGCTCGACGCGCCCGCCGGCCTCTCGAACGCGCTCGTCGATCCGGCCGGAGGCGTTCGGCGTCGTCACCACGACTGGATCCGCGGCCTCGCTGGTGCGCGTGTACCGCTCGGCGAGGATCGCGAGGACGGTGTCCTCGTGGACGATCGCCCCGTCGGCATCGACGATCACGATCCGGTCGGCGTCCCCGTCGTGTCCGATCCCGAACGCGAATCCGCCGTCTACGTCCGGGCGACCGGGGTCCTCGACACCCTGGTTGGCGTCGGCGACGAACGCGCGGAGGTCGGACAGCGTCTCGGGCGTCGGCTTGCTCCCGCGGCCGGGGAAGTGCCCGTCGACGTTCCCGTTGAGCGTGACGACCTCGGCGCCGAGATCGGCGAGCACGGCCGGCGTCGCCAGCGAGGCCATCCCGTTCCCGCAGTCGACAGCGATCCGAAGCCCGTCGAGCGGCGCGCCGAACTGCCGAGCGTAGGCGGCGACGGCCTCGCGGTACTCCGCGAGCACGGCGACCGATTCCGGATCGGTCCAGCGGTCCCAGTCGGCCGATCCGACGCCGTCGGCGACGCGGGTTCCCACCGCGTCCTCCGCGTCGCGGTCGAACTCGACGCCGTCCCGAAAGAGCTTGATCCCGTTGTCGTGTGGCGGGTTGTGGGACGCCGTCACGGCGATCCCGTACCGGCCCCGGGAGGCGAACGCGAGCGCCGGCGTCGGGAGCATCCCGGCGCGCCGAATCCGCGCGCCGCCGGCGGCGGCACCGGCAGCGATCGCGTCGGCGAGCGCCGGACCCGTCACGCGACCGTCACGAGCCACCACGATCTCCGGCGTCAGCGTTCCCTCGGCGGCCAGTGCGTCGTCCGCGATCGCGTCGGCGACCGCGCCGCCGACCGCGAGCGCGAGTTCGGGCGTGACGTGCGAATCGACGTCGCCGCGGATCCCCGCGGTTCCGAACAGGTCCATACCGGGGTTTCACGGCGCCACTTATAAGACTCCGCTGGTCGTCGCTCCGACGATGACCGAGCGAAGCGACGACGACCGCGTTCGCGCGCACGTCCACGTCTCCGGCCACGTGCAGGGCGTCTACTACCGCGCGACCACCAGGGATACCGCACGCGAGCACGGGGTCGACGGGTGGGTGAAGAACCTGCCTGACGGGCGCGTCGAAGCCGTCTTCGAAGGACCCCGATCGGCCGTCGAGTCGATGATCGAGTGGTGTCACGAGGGCAGCCCGCGCGCGACCGTCGAGGACGTCGCCGTCACGTACGAGGATCCGGCCGGGATCGAGGGGTTCGAGATCCGACGGTAGTCGCCGATCCGCGACCGACGGCCGGCGTGAGTCGGTTCCGCTGATGGTAGCCGTCCCGCTACGATTACTCCCAGAACGACTGCGTCCGAGCGTACTCGCGCTCCTGTTTCAGGATGTCGCGGTAGAACTCGTCCTCGTCCTCGCGGAGCTTCGAGATGATCCGGGCGGCGTTGTGCGGTCCGACGCCGCGGGCGGCCATCGCGATTACGGCTCGCTTGCCGTGGCTCTGTACCAGGCTCGCGGACCGGTAGGCGCGCTCGGTGAGTCGCTCCTGCTCGTCGTCCTTCTCGTCCGCCCGGACCGCGGCGACGGTTTCTTCATCCCACGGGTTGAGTGCGGCGACGCGGGTCGACCCGCACTCGGGACAGCTCGGCTGGTCCCGGATCCGCCTGACCGGCGTCCGTCGGGTCCAGTTCCGGCAGTGGAGACAACACAGGAGCATTCGGTCGTCCCGAATGCGCTCGCGGACCGTCTCGATGACGTCGGCGTCGGCGTTCTCGGGCACGAGGAACTCCCGCCCGGAGGACTCCCCGGCCGAGCCGATCGGGGTCCGTTCCCGCGCCGCGACGAGTTCGATCTCGCCGTCCCGAATCCGGTCGAGGGTGGTCGCGGCCCCCTCGACGTCGAGGTCCTGGTGGAACACCTCGCGGACCGCCTCCTCGTAGACGGGCGTCCCCTCGAGAGCTGCCAAGAGACGACCGCCGCCGAACCGGCCGGAGCCCTCCTGATATCGCTTGACGGTGCCGAACTTCGCCGCGACCTGCGCGAGGGTGAACGCCAGCGTGTCGGCGTTCTTCAGCGCGAGCTCGAGGTACGACGCCAGGTGGTCCGGGTCGGTCTCCTCGAGGATCTCGATCACCGTTCCGGGATCGATCGACGAGGGAACCTCCAGCTCGATCCGGTAGGGGTCGACGTCCATCCCGACCGAGGAGCCGGTCCGCTGGCCGATCAGCGCCGAGAGGAGCCGCGCGAGCGTCTCGTTTATCCGGTGGCCGAACGCCGCGTTGACGACGACCGAGCGACCGAGCCCCTCGACGACGATCCGGTCGTCCGTCGGGACCGGATCGTCGGCCTCGACGTGGTCGACGATCGGCTCGAGTGCGTCCAGGATCGTCGACTCGCCGGCCGGGTACCGTTCCGACAAGCCCCGTGCCACGGCCGCCGGGGGCGCGCCGTTCGCGAGCCGGTTCGCGGCCTCGGCGCGGATCCGGCCGACCTCGGCCGCCACCGGCTTCGGGACGGGGATCTCGGAGCCGACCCAGGCGGGAACCTCCCCGCCGGGATCCTCGATCGGCGAGACGTTGACGCGCTCCTCCTCCTCGTCGACGTCGGTGATCCGCCACATCTCGCCGCGCTGGATGAACGTCTCCCCTGGCCCGGCGAAATCCAGCACGAACCGCTCGTCGAGGGTTCCGATCTGCCGCCGCGAGGAGAGGTCGTACACCTCGAAGGTCGCCTCGTCGGGGATCATCGAGAGGTTCGCGTAGAAGTACTGCCAGGAGCCGCCGGACTTCTCGATCGCGTCCGTCTCCTCCTCGAGCCAGAGGACGCGGTTCCCGTCGAGCTCGCGGACCACCGCCCGGAACGTCGCCTCGTCCAGCTCCCGAAACGGATACGCGCTCGTGACGATCCGGTAGGCCCGCCGGGCGTGGACCTCGCCGAGGTCCATCACGATCCCGACGACCTGGTTGGCGACCGTGTCGAGGCTCCCGTACTGGATGTTCGCGGGTTCGACCGCGCCGACGGAGCCGCGGCGGGCGATCGCCAGCGCCTCGAGGGCGTCGTCGGCGTCGCTCGTCACGACCGTGCCCCGCGAGACCCGGTCGCTCCGGTGGCCGGCGCGGCCGACGCGCTGGAGCAGCCGGGCCACCTCGCGGGGACTCCCGTACTGGACCACGTGGTCGACGCGCCCGACGTCGATCCCCAGCTCCATCGAGGAGGTGCAGATCAGCGCGTCGATGTCGCCCGCCTTGAACCGGTCCTCGACGTCGACCCGGACGTCGCTCGAGAGCGATCCGTGGTGGACCTCGACCGAGACGTCGGTCGCCGATCCGCCGTCGGTCCCGGTTCCGTTTCCATCGCCGTCCGACGCTGACAGCGCCTTGAATCGAGACCCGAGCGCCTCCGCCGTCTGTCGAGTGTTGACGAAGACCAACGTGGACCGGTTCGCCGCCACGACGTCACGGATCGCTCGAACGTGGCTCGCGATCTCCTCGGTCGTCGCCAACGCGCCGGCGAGGCGCTCGTCCTCCGCGGTGATCTCCGGGCTGACGACCTCGAAGTCGACGCGCGTCCCGGCCTCGACCTCGACGACCGCGAACTCCCGGTCGCCGGTCCGGTTCGGATCACGGGTCCCGCAGCCGACGAGGAACCGGCCCACCTCCTCGGGAGATCCGACCGTCGCCGAGAGGCCGATCCGCTGTACCGGTCCCGCGAGCGCCCGGAGGCGCTCGAGCCCGATGGTGAGCTGGGCGCCGCGCTTGGCCGAGGCGAGCTCGTGGACCTCGTCGACGACCACGTGCCCCACGTCCGCGAGCGCCTGGCGCATCTTCGATCCGGTGAGGATCGCCTGAAGGCTCTCCGGCGTCGTGATGAGCACGTCCGGCGGGTCGTCGGCCTGTTTCGACCGTTCATACTGGGTCGTGTCACCGTGCCGGACGGCGATCTCGAGGCCGAGCGCCTCGCCCCACCACTCCAGCCGGTCCATCATGTCGCGGTTGAGCGCCCGCAGCGGCGTGATGTACAGCGCCGCGATCCCCTCCGTCGCCCCGTCGTCGCCGACCGTCCCATCGCCGGCTGCCTCGTCCGCGCTCGCAGCGCGATCGCGAACGATCCGGTCGAAGACCGGCAACATCGCCGTCTCGGTCTTTCCGGTTCCGGTGGGCGCGAGCACGAGCGCGTTCCGCCCCGCCGCGATCGGCGGGATCGCCTTCCGCTGCGGCTCGGTGGGCTTGGTGAATCCTCGATCCGAGAGCGCCTCTCGGACCGCGGGGCCGAGCCGAGCGAACGCGTCCAGTCCCTCGCCGTCGGCGTCCCGAACCGCGTCGGCGTTCGAATCGGCATCGCCGTCCCGAACCGCGTCGACGTCGTCACCGGAATCGGCGTCGACACCCTGCGCACCGCCGGACAACGAGGGATCGGACATCGGCCGAGTTACGGGATCGATCCGATTAAACGCGTCGCACGGTCCCTACAGTTCGGCCGTCGAGGCGTCCCCAATGGCCGCTAGACGTCCCGGTACGGGCCGAGGCGCGTTCCGTCGAGGAGGTACGCCTCCGCCGACGCGATCGCCGTCGGGAGGAACGGCGAGAGGAACTCGTTCCCTGCGACGTTCACCCAGGTCCCGCCCGACCGGTCGTTGAACGCGGGGAAGACGACGACGTCGGGGTCGGTCCCGGCAGCGTCGACGGCGGTCGCCTCCAATTCGTCGACGAATGCCTCGGGGTGGAGCGACCCGCGGAGCCACACGCGCTCGATCCGGCTTCCGCCGACCGCATCCGAGAGCCGAACCTGCGGATGCTCGTGACCCAGACACACGACGTCGGCCGCGAGCACGTCGGGGTCGGGCCAGGTGTGGCCGTGGACGACCCCGACCGACGTGCTCGCCGGCCCGCCCTCGGATCCGATCCGGCCGCCGGCCGGCGGCAGCACGTCCAGTCGATCCGCGAACGCCGCCGCGACGCCGGCGTCGTGGTTGCCGGTCACGAGCGTCATCGGCACGCGGTCGGTCACGGCCGCGATCAGGTCGGCGATCTCCTTCCGTTCGGGACCCTCCGGCTCGGGGATCCGGTGGGCGAGGTCGCCGAGGACGACCAGCCGGTCGGCGTCCGTCCGGTCGAGCAGCGACAGAACGTGCTCGCGGCGCGTCTCCGCGGCGCTGTCCAGTTCGACGCCGAGCTCGTACCGGAGCCCGACCTCGATCCCCGCGTGGTAGTCGGCGATCAACAGCGCGCGTTCGTCGGGGAGGTCGGCAACGGCCGCGGGCTCGTTCACGACCGGCTCGACGACGGCCACGGTTCAGATGGCCTTCAGCCGGTCGTCGCTCGGCTCGTAGCACTTGCCGCTCATCAGCGCGTCGTCGATCGCGTCGGCGACCGCATCGGGATCCGCGCCGAGCTCCTCGACGACCGCGTCGATGACCGCCTGACGGGCCGCCCCGTCGCCGTCGTCGAGATCGTCCATCGCTTCGATCGCCGCGCCGGTGAGGTCGAGATCCGCGTCGGCGGTCGGTGCGTCCGACTCCCCATCGCCGGCTGCGTCGTCACCGCCCGTGGCCGCGTCGCTTCCCAAGTCGGCAGTCGTGTCGCCCTTCGACCCGCCGGTGTCGGTGGACCCGACCGGCTCGCCGAGGTCGACGTCCGACGCCGTCTCCGATCCGGCACCGTCGTCGGACGCCGCAGCGCCGGCGCCGTCGTCCGCAGCCAGGTCGTCGGCGCTCGGAACGTCGATGTCCGCCGATCCCGGGTCGTCGACCTCCGTTCCGGTCGAGAAGTCGGTGCCGAACTCGTCCTCGATTTCCGCCCGCTCCTCCTCGTCCAGCTCGTACATTCCGTCGGGGTCAGTCGGATCGGCGTCCGCCGATTCCACGTCCGTCGACTCGGCGTCGGAGTCCTCGACCGTGCCCGTCGTCTCGTCCGCAGCACCCCCCTCCGCATCGAAGTCCCCGAGTCGGTCGGCGGCCTCGTTCGCGTCGGGGGTGTCGTCCGTGGTCGCAACCGATTCGGTCGCGCGCTCGTCGGCGTCGGTCCCGTCGTCCGACGACGGCTCCGTCACTGGCTCGGCAGCGGTGCCCTCGTCGTCGCCGGCTGGTGCGTCAGTCTCCACGCGTTCGTCGCCGGTTGGTGCGTCAGTCTCCACGCGTTCGTCGTCCTCCGCGCCGCTCGCTGCGGCCTCGTGGACGGCGGTCGCGTCGATCGAGACGTCCGTTTCGGGAAGCGGCCCCACGTCGGCCGGACCGCCCCCGTCCGGCGCGATCTCCGGGACGCGAACGTCGTCGCGCTCGCCGGCGATCAGCTCGAGCGCGTCGATCGCCATCCGGCGAGTCGCCTCGAGGTACGCCCGGGAGGTGCCGTAGTGGTCGATCGCCCGTGGGATCCCCTCGGCTAGGGCGGTCGGGGCGCCGCCCGCCTCGAGGGCCGTTCGCAGGTCCTCGCCGCGGAGGTCCGACACGAGCGCCGCGTCGAACGTCGCCAGCCGGTCGAGCGTGGTTTCGGCCGCTCGAACGACCCAGCGGTCGCGGGTGTCGGCGTCGACCTCGTTGAGGCTCTCGGGACGGACCGAGGTGAACACGCGGTCGGAGTCCTCCGGCTGGAAGGTCCGCGCCTTTCCGGTCAGGGCGACGAACGTCGGCGGGTCGGCGCGCTCAAGGAACGCCTGCTCGTCCGGCTGGTACTGGCCGGCGTAGGTGACGAACGCGCCGGAGGGGTCGACGACCCGCCCGCGGCGCGTCTCCTCGTTGACGCGCTCGACCTCGGTCAGGACGCCGACGGCGAACAGGCGGTTGACCCGCGCGCCCAGCGGCGTGAGAACGTAGTTCGGGGCGCGCTCCTCGTCGCTCTCGGAGTAGGATAGCGTCGCGTCGTCGAACTCGCTCGCGAAGAGCCGGTACGCGACCTCGCGCGTGCCGGGACCCGAATCCGAGCCGCTCATCGGTCCACCCCCGTGCTTTCGTCGCGATCCGCCGCCGTGGCGTCCTCCGAGGCCGTCGCCGTGGCGTCCTCCGAGGCCGTCGCCGTGGTTCCCTCGCGAGCGCTCGCGGTGGCGCTCTCAGGACCCCCGTCGGTCGCGGCCCGCGACCGGACCGTCGAGAGCACGCCTCGAGCCGTCTCGGCCGGGTCGTCGTCCGCGGCCGCGAACTCCTCCGCGTCGAGGTTCGCGCCGTAGTCGTCCACGGAGAGGTTCCCCCGGACGCGGAAGGCCCGACCGACGAGTTCGTCGGCGATCGACTCGGCGACGACCGACTTGTCCATCGCGTCGCGGGCTGCCTCGCGGGCGTCCTCGAGGCCGCCGCCGTAGACGGCCGCGGTCAACTCGGTATCGAGGACCACCGTGGTCGTGGCGGTGCCGTCGTCGAGGATCGCCTTCACCCGGAGGTCGTCCTCGCCCTCGACGTCGCCGTGGCTCCGGCACTGGCCGCTCTGGAGCACGCGGCCACAGTCGGGGCAGCGCTCGATGAACCCCGAACCGTCGCGCAGGTCGAGCACGGTGCCGACGACCTCGACGTCGAACATCCCGCCGGTGTCGATGGCGTCGGCGATCGACAGCCGCGGCGCGTCCTCGTTGACGGACACGGGATCGGGAAGCGGCGTGACCGTCGAGAACTCGGTGAGGTTGATCGAAGGGACCCCGCGGAACTCCCGGACGTACACGTCCTCGATCCGGAGGTCGGCGCCGACCTCGACCGCCGATCGGGGATCCCAGTCGGTGAAGGGGAGCCGAGCCGTGTCGTCGCCGACGACCCCCTCGAGGATCGGCGTCTCGCCGTCGCGTCCCGAGATCGTCTTCGAGTCGGCCTCGAGGACGCGAACCTCGATGTTCCGCCCGCGGTCGCCGGGCTCGAGGTCGATCAGGTCCCGGTCCCCGCCGATCGGGGCGTCGACCGCGACCGTCTCGTCGGCGATCGCGACCGTCGTCGCGTCGCCGAGGTTGAGCTCCGGCTCGCCCTCCCACTCCCGGACGCCGGCGTTGCCGATCGTCACCGAGTCGCCCGGCTCGAACCCGAAGTCCTGCCAGGCGGTGTAGGAGATCGTTCCGGTCCCGTCGGCGATCTCGCCCTCCCGGATCGTGATGTCGTCGCCCTGGTACCGGATCGTTCGCGTTCCGGTCGTGAGCACGCGGACGGTGACGGTGACGTTGCCGTGATCCGTCGTGATCTCCGCGAGGTCGACGGTCGACGGGGACGGCGAGGATCCGCCGCTTCCCCCGCCGTGTTTCCGGCGAACGCTCTGTTTGGCCTCGTCGATCGGCACGCTGTACTCCAGCAGGTTCTCCAGGTCCGCTTTGACCTCCGCTTTATCAATGCCAAGGGTGGAGGCGAGCTCCTCGGCGTGTGCATCTACGTCCATCGGAACGGGATTCGGCGCCACCGCACAAAAGGATTGCTCGCGGACACGCAGCCGGAGCGGACTCCCCCACTGCCCCCGGCCAGTACACCGAAACGACAATGCCGCCGCGGGAGGATTCAGGGATATGCACGTCGTCGTCAACGCCGCTCAAAGCGTCGACGGGAAGCTCGCGACGCGCCGGCGTGAACAGCTCCGGATCTCCGGCCCCGAGGATTTCGACCGCGTCGACCGGATCCGTGCCGCGGCCGACGCCGTCCTCGTGGGCGTCGGCACCGTGCTGGCCGACGACCCGCACCTCACGCTCACCGAGGAGGACCGCCGCGTCGGCCGGCTGCGAAACGGCCGTCCCGGGAACCCCGCCCGGATCGTCGTCGACTCGCGCGGTCGAACCCCGACCGACGCACGGATCCTCGACGACGCGGCGACGACGTACCTGCTCGTCGGCGCTGACGTTCCCGACGACCGACGCGCCACGCTCGAGGCCGCCGGCGCGACGGTGATCGCCGTGGAGGGGAGTGATGCCGCTACGGACGACGACAGGTCCCCGGATGGCCGCGTCGACCTCACGGCGGCCCTCGACGCGCTCGCGGAGCGGGGACTCGACCGGATCCTCGTCGAGGGGGGCGGCGAGGTGATCTTCTCGCTGTTCGCGGCCGGACTGGTCGACGAGCTGTCGGTCTACGTCGGTTCGATGGTGATCGGCGGCCGGGACGCGCCGACCCTGGCCGACGGCGACGGCTTCACCGGCTCGTTCCCGTCGCTGACGCTCACGGGGACCGAGCGGCTCGACGACGGGATCGTGCTCTCCTACGACGTCGACTAACCGATCGTCCGACCCCGTCACCGTCTACTCGGCGTGATCGAACCGGTCCAACGCGACATCGAGCATGTCCGGACTGACCGGCTGGAACTCCTCGCGTTCGTGCTCGGGGAGGTACTCGCGGACGCCGTTCCAGGAGTCGCGGGCGTAGCGGGCATCGAGGAGCACGCGAACGCCCCGCTCGTCGGCGCCGCGGATCACGCGACCGATGGCCTGTCTGGCCTTTCGAACCGCCGGAACCGTCAGGGCCGTCTCGAAGCCGTCGCCGAAGCGCTCGTCGTAGGCGGCGACGACCGCCCTGGTTCGCGGGCGAGCGGTATTGATGATCGGCACCCCGCAGACGACCGCCGCGCGGAGCCGGTCACCGCGGTAGTCGACGCCCTCGGTGAGCGTGCCGCGGAGGCTCGTCACGAGCACCTTTCCGCCGCCGGCGAAGAAGTCGTCCTTGAGCGACTCGGTCACGTGGTCGCCGGAGGACTCGTCGATCAGGACGGGCTTCTCGAGACGGTCCTCGAGCTCGCCGGCCATCCACTCGGCCTCGGCGTAGTTCGGCATCCCGACGAGCACGTTCCCCGGCCGGCGGGCGACCTCGAGGGTTGCATCCAGGTGTGCGAGGCGGGTCTCGGTTTCCTCGCCCGGCGCGCCGCGGTTGTCGTGGGTGTACTTCGGCACGTCGACGGCGAGGCTCTCGCGGTTCTCGGGCGGGAACGTGAGCCCGTGGGTGCGCTCGAGGACCGGCCGGCCCGACTCGGCAAGGTGGTCGAGGCCGGTCACCTCCCGAAAGACGTCCATCGGCTCGAGCGTCGCGCTCATCAGGACGCCGCCGCCGAACTCGGCGAGCCGATCGCCGATGGCGCGACTCGGCAGGCAGTTGAACAGGGCGAACCGCGCGTTGTAGACGCGCCGCCAGTCGTCGGGCGGCTCGGTCTCATCCCAGGTGCGCTCGAGGCCGATCGCTCGAAAGAACGTCTCGTGGTCCTCCCGATACCACGCGTTCAGCGTCCGTCCGACCCCCGGCGCAGCGCGCTGGGCGTCCTCGCCCTCGAGCTCCCGGAGGATCCGCTCGACGACCGCGCCGACCGCCGGTGCAAGCGCCCACACGCGGTCCCCGTAGCCGTTCGCGTCCGCCCACTCCGAGATCGCGTCGATGCCGGGCGAGTCGGGATCCCGAAGCGGGAGCTCCGCGTCCTCGAGACGATCGGGATCCGCACGCCAGTCGGGCAGCTCACGGTCGAGATGCTCGGTGATGCGCCGGTCGAGTTCCCCCCGCAGCGCCTCGTAGAACTCCCGGACCCGCTCGACGTCCTCGATCGAGACGTCGCTGTCGGCAAGCTCGCCCCGGACGACGTCGGCGTCGTCGGTGTACTGTCCCTCGTCGTCGAACCGAACCGGTTGGACCACGCGGGTCAGCTCGGCGACCGCGTCCCGGAGGCTTCGGTCCGCGACCCCGTCGCTCACCAGGTCCCGCACGCGCGGTTCGAGCATATGGGCCTCGTCGCAGACCACGAAGGTCGACTCGTCGAGCAGTGCGCCGGTGAACGATCCGGTCGTCGTCGGGTCGAACGCGTGATAATAGTTCCCGATCACGACCTCGAGTTCGGGAACGAGCGCGCCCATCACGGAATGCGGACAGGAACCGGCTCCCGCCGCCAGCCGGACCAGTTCCGCGGCGTCGACGTGACCGCGGTCGGTCGCGTCGAAGGGGACGGCCTCGGCGGGCTCGCCGTCCTCCGGAAGGTCCGCGAGGAAGCCGGCGTAGAACGGACAGTACTCGACCCCCTCGTGTTCCTCGGTGTCCGGACGATAGGGGGTGGGCTCGCCGTCGACCGAGAGGAAGTCCGCACCGCTCGTACCGCCCGTCCCGGTCGAGCCGCCCGAATCCGCGAGGCCGACCTGCTGGCTGCGGGCGGACGCGGCGAGCGATTCGGCGGTCGTCGAGCCGCCATCCCCGACGAGCGACCGGGTTCGGTCGCGGAGTCCCTCACACCGTTCGTAAACGTTCTCGACGTCGATCCCGCCGCGGTTCTCGCGGGCATACGGACAGACGTCCGCCTTGCCGACGAGGGTGATCCCCGAAACCCGTCGGTGGTCCTCGGGAAGGTTCTCGTTGATCGTCTGCAGGTCCTCCTCGAACTGGCGGAGCTGCTGTTTCACGCTCGTCAGGACGAACACGCGCTCGAACGGCGAGTCCGGGTCGCGAACGCGGTCGATCCCGGCAGTCAGCGCGAGCATCGTCTTTCCGGTTCCGCAGGCGCCCTCCAGCGCGAGGAAGCCGCCCTCGTCGGCGGCCTCGATCGCCGCGTCGATCCCCTCGGCCTGTTCGGGATACGGCTCCGGATGACCGAACACGTCCGACCAGGGTGGCTGGGAACTCACTGCCACGGGATAGTTCGGTTTTCCGGTTAAAGGTTCGTTCGTCGAGCCGGCGGCGGGTACCCGTCCCTTCGGTTGGCCGGTTGACCTCGTTCGTCGACGTCCCGGTCACAGCAGGCTGCGCCCGTAGACGATCACCGCGAGGTTGTTCGCGAACACGAACAACCCGGCCGCAAGCAGGAGTCCGAGGAAGGCCTCGATCAGTCGCTTGAACGGCCCGCGATAGGCCGGGGGCGTCTCGCGGACCAGCTGCGCGAGCCCGTAGAACAGGAAGATGAGCAGTCCGACCGCGACCAGATGCACGCCGGCGATCACCCACAGCGGCCGCGCGAGCAGCCACGCCATCACCGGATTCGACTCGTGTTCGATCCCGACGGCCGCGACCGCGTACATCGACGTCAGGAGGTCGACGGTGATCAGCAGGAAGAGGGCCGCCCCCGTCCATCTCCAGTACTTGCGAAACCACGGCGTCGGGGCGGACGAGTCAGACATACGGGCGACTGTTCGCTCGAGCGCGGAAAGGATTGTCGTCGGGGAGGCAGCGTCGCCGGCTCCGACGTGGCTGTCGTGTGCGATCGACGCATTTCCAACGGATCCCTTACAACGGTGCAGCGGCTACTCCGAATATGAGCGATTCATCACCGAGCGACGTCTCGTCACCCTCGAGTGACGTCCCATCGAACGATTCGTCGACGGCCGACCCGGCCGGCGATGACGACCTCGAGGCGATCCGGGAGCGAAAGCTGGAGGAGCTGCAGGAGAAGGCCGCGAACGGAACGCTGGGCGCGGACGCGGGCGAGCCCGCCGACGGCGGCGAGACGTCCGCCGGATCGCCCGACGATCCGATCCAGTACGAGGGCGGGTCCTTCGAGGACGCGCTGGCTGGCCACGACCTCGTCCTCGTCGACTTCTACGCGGATTGGTGTGGCCCCTGCAAGATGCTCGAGCCGATCCTGGAGGACGTCGCTGCCACGACCGCCGCGACGGTGCTGAAGGTCGACGCCGACGTGTATCAGTCCCTGACGAGCCAGTACGGGGTCCGGGGACTCCCGACGATGTTGCTGTTCCGCGACGGCGAGCCCGTCGAGCGTCTCGTCGGCGCCCAAAACGAGGAGCGACTCCGATCGGTGATCGACCGACACGCTGCATAGCGCCGAGGACCGGTTCCGGCTCCCGATCCCCGCACGTTTAATCCCGGTCCGACCGAAGCGGACGGTGAATGATCACAGCGGATCGTATGGCGGCGGTCGACGCCAACGCGGCGGCGCTGGGCGTCCCCCGCAAGCAGCTGATGGAGTCCGCGGGCAACGCGATCGCCCGTGAGGTCCGGACGACCGTCGACCCGGGTGCGACGGTGACGCTCGTGTGTGGGCGCGGGAACAACGGCGGCGACGCCTTCGCCGCGGCCCGATTCCTGTCCGGCTACGACGTTCGCGTTCGCCTGCTCGGACGTCCCGAGTCGATCTCGACGACGATCGCCAGGGAGAACTGGGACGCGCTCGCGGCGGCGGAGATCGACGCCGAGTCGGTCGCCGATCCCGTCGCCGAACCGGACCGACTGGCCCTCGCGGACGCGGACGTCGTCGTCGACGCGATGCTGGGCACCGGGGTATCCGGTCCGCTCCGGGAGCCCGAACGGACGGTTGCGAGACGCATCGCCGAGACCACCGACTCGTCCGCCGACGCTGACGCGACCGTGATCGCCGTCGACGTTCCCTCCGGCGTCGACGCCGATACCGGGGAGGTCGCGGCGGGCTCGGACGGGGACCGGGTCGCGGTCCCGGCTGACCGGATCGTGACGTTTCACGACGCCAAGCCGGGGCTTGCGGACGCCTTCGAGGGAAACGACACGAGCGTGGCCGTCACGGTCGCCGACATCGGGATCCCGGACGCCGCCGAGCTGTTCACCGGTCCCGGCGACCTTCTCGGGCTGGATCGGGACCCGGAGAGCCACAAGGGCGACCACGGCGAGGTGTTGGTGGTCGGCGGCGGTCCGTACACGGGCGCGCCGACGCTCGCGGCGCGGGCGGCGTTGCGTGCCGGCGCCGACCTCGTCCGGGTGGCCTGTCCGGAGTCGGTCGCCCGCGAGGTGCAGGGATTCTCGGAGAACCTGATCGTCCACGGGTTCCCGGGCGAGATCCTCGAACCCCATCACCTCGACCGGATCCGTGACCTCGCGGCCGACCGGGACGTCGTCGTGTTCGGTCCGGGTCTCGGCGACGCCGAGCCGACGCTGTCGGCCGTCGAGCGCTTCCTCGAGAGCTACGACGGACGCGCCGTGGTCGACGCGGACGCGCTGCAGGTCGTCCCGAACGTGGAGACCGACGCCACGCTCGTGTGTACGCCCCACCAGGGCGAGCTGCGGGCGATGGGCGGCCCACGCGCAGAGGAGTGGCGCGACCGCGCCGAGCTCGTCCGCGAGTTCGCGAGCGAAATCGGCCACACGATGCTGGTGAAGGGCGCCTACGACGTGGTCTCCGACGGCGATGACCTCCGGGTGAACAGGACGGGGAATCCCGGAATGACCGTCGGCGGGACCGGCGACGTGCTCGCGGGCACCGTCGGGGCGATCGCGTGCACCCAGCGCCCATTCCAGGCCGCCGCGATCGGCGCGTACGCGAACGGGCGAGCCGGCGATCTGGTCGTCGAGGACCACGGATACGGACTGGTCGCGACCGACCTGATCGAGCGGATCCCGGAGGCGGTGCGTACCGATGCGTGAGGACGACGCCGGTTCCGAGCGTGCGGGCGACGCCGGTTCCGAGGGTGACTCCGGCTCCGACCCCACTACTAGCTCCGGCCCGAGCGGTACGGAGGATCTGACCCACACCACGGACGACGGCGACGTCCAGATGGTCGACGTGGGCGACAAGCCCGACACCGCCCGCCGGGCGGTCGCCCGCGGAACGATCCGCCTCACGCCGTCGACGATCGAGGCGATCGAGGCCGACGCGATCGGGAAGGGCGACGTGCTCGCGACCGCGCGGATCGGCGCCGTGCAGGCGGTCAAACACACCTGGGAGACGATCCCGATGTGCCACCAGATACCGATCACGAACGTCGAGACCGACTTCGCCGTCGAGTCCGACCGCGTCGTCCTCACCGTCGCCGTCGAAACGACCGGGAAGACGGGCTGCGAGATGGAGGCGCTCGAGGGCGTCACCACCGGGCTGAACGTCGTCTGGGACATGGTGAAGGCGGCCGAGAAGACCGCCGACGGTACCTATCCAGACACGCGGATCGCGGACGTCGAAGTCCTCGAGAAGGAGAAACGCGCGATCGAGTAAGCGACGTACTGACGGCCTGCGTACCGATGAGCGCGCCGATCAGTCGTCGGCGGGCGCGTCGTCGGGGTCGCCGGCGCCGGCGTCGACGGTGACCTCGATCTCCGCTGCGGCCGCCTTGTACTCGGGGATCTTCGCGCGCTCGTCGAGCACGTCGTTCGTGAGGACGTTACCGGAGGCGGCCGCGAAGTGCGGCGTCGTCCAGATGACGCCCTCCTTGATGTCCTCGGTGACCTGTGCCTTCACCTCGATCTCGCCGCGGCGCGAGGTGATCCGCACGTAGTCGCCGTCCTCGACGCCGTACCGCTCGGCGTCGTTCGGGTGAATGTCGACGAAGTTCTCGGGGTGCTGGCTGTTGAGCCGCGGCGAGCGCCGGCTCATCGTTCCCGTGTTGTAGTGTTCCTCGAGCCGGGCCGTGGTGAGGATCAGCGGGTACTCGTCGTCCGGCGTTTCCTTGGGGGGCTGGTGGCGCACGCCCTCGATCTGGCCGAGTCCGCTCTCGGTGTCGAAGGTGTCCTCGTAGAGGAACGGGTCGCCCTCGTCGCCCTCCTCATAACAGGGCCAGTGGAGCCCCACCTCGCCGAGGCCGTCGTAGGTCATTCCGTGGTAGATCGGACAGACCTCGCGCAGCTCCTCGAAGACCTCCTCGGGGTCCTCGAACTCGAAGCCGCTGCCCTCGCCGAACAGGCGCGTGCCGACCTCCGAGACGATCTCGAGGTCGTGTTTCGTGTTCTCGTGGACCTTCTCGACGCCCCGCATCCGCTGGACGCGTCGGTCGGTGTTGGTGACGGTGCCGCCGCGTTCGGCCCACGTCGTCGCCGGGAGGATCACGTCGGCGTACTCCGCGGTCTCGGTCATGAAGATGTCCTGCACGACGGTGAACTCGAGCTGGTCGATCCGCTCTGCCACGCGGTTCGAGTCCGGTTCGGACATTATCGGGTTCTCGCCCATGATGTAGAGCCCCTTGATCGAGTCGCCCGCCTCGTGGGAGATCTCGACGTTCGTCAGGCCGGGCTCGTCGGGCACCTCGAAGCCCCAGACCTCCTCGACGCTCTCGCGGGCCTCGTCGTCGTCGACGAGCTGGTAGCCCGGGAGGACGTTCGGCATCGCGCCGACGTCGGAGGTTCCCTGGACGTTGTTCTGGCCGCGCAGCGGGTTGACGCCGGTTCCGGGTCGGCCGAGGTTCCCCGTGATCAACGCGAGGTTGATCTCGTTTTGGACGTTGTCGACGCCGCAGGTGTGCTGGCTCATCCCCATCCCGGTGAAGATGGCGGCGTTGTTCGCGTTCGCGTACTTCTCCGCCGCGAGCTCGATGTCCTCGAGCGGGACGCCGCACTCCTCGGCGGCGGCCTCCTTGTCGAAGTCCTCGAGGGTCTCCTGCAGGTGCTCGAAGCCCTCCGTCCGCGACTCGATGAACTCCTCGTCGACCCAGCCGTTCTCGAGGACGGTCTTGAGGACGATGTTCAGAAGCGGAATGTCGGTCCCGGGCTCGACCTGGAGGTGCATATGGCGGTCGGTCTCGTCGATCTGGAACGACCGCGTGGTCTTGTTCGCGTGGGGGTCGACCTGGATGACGGTCGCCCCCTCAAGCACCGCCTGCCGGAAGTACTGGCTGTTGGCGATCGGATGCTGCTCGCCGGGGTTGGCGCCCTGGATCCAGAAGACGTCGGCTGCCTCCTCGAGGTCGGCCATGCTGTTCGTCATCGCGCCCGCGCCGAGGCTGGTCCGCAGCGCGTAGACCGTCGAGGCGTGGCACATTCGCGTGCAGTTGTCGACGTTGTTGGTGCCGTATCGGCGGGCGAGCTTCTGGAGGAGGTAGTTCTCCTCGTTCATCGTCTTCGAGGAGCCGAAAAAGCCCATCGCGTCGGAGCCGTACTCCCCGTGGATGCGCTCGAGCTCGTCGACGACGCGACCGTACGCCTCCTCCCAACTCGCCTCGCGGAACTCGCCGTCCTCCTTGATCAGCGGGTCGGTCAGGCGGTCCTCGTGGTTCACGACCTGCGTGGCCGCGCCGCCCTTGATGCAGATCCGCCCCTCGTTGACCGGCGCGTCGCCCCACGGACGGAACTGAACGTCGCCGGGATCCTCACCCTGGTCGACCTGGATCCCGCAGCCAACGCCGCAGTACGGACAGATCGTCTTGACCGGTTCCGATTCCTCACTGGACATAATGGCATCCCTCCGCGTGTACGTGCATATGTCGTAATCATCGCACTCTCGGGGTATGAGTGTGTTGGTCGATCACGGAAGGCCGGGGTCGAAACGCCGAACGGCGGTCGGATCGCCTCGCAAGCGAGGGGAGGCCGCCTCGAAACGGTGACCGGGTCGCGTCGAGAAACGTTCAGGGAGCCCGGCGACGAACCGTCACGCGAGATGACCGACGCCTCGAACGAAATCGACCTCACGGCCGACACGATCGCGGAGCTCTCCGCCGCGTATCGGGGGGAGGAACCGCTCTACGCGGTCGAGCAGGAACAGCGCGAGACGCTACCCGACGCGTTCCGCGCCGGCGAGTTCGGCCGGCGGGACGCGGAGTGGGTGGTCCGGTGGTACTTCCGGCGCCATCTCGGCGCGTACCCGGACCGTGAACGCCGTGCGGTCGAGGAACGGTTCGAATCCAACCCCTTCGACGACGTGATCGCGGCCATCACGAGCGCGGCCGACCGCGTGGATGATGAGGGGGACGATGCCGGTGGGGACGATGTCGGTGGAGACGATGGGACGGAGGACGACGGGACGGATACCGGCGCCGTGGCGGACGCGATCGCGACACTCACCGTGCTCGCAGGCGTCGACGTGGGCGTCGCCTCGGCGTTCCTCGCGTTTCTCGCCCCGGAGTCGTATCCGGTCGTGAGCGAGCGCGAGTGGACGGCGCTTCGGGACCGCGGCGCGCTCGCGGAGCCGTATCCGGATCCGCCCGACGTCGATGCCTACCGCTGCTATCGCTCCACGTGTCTGGAGATCGCCGCGGAGACCGACCATTCCCTGCCGGCGGTCACGCACGCGCTCTGGCGGCTGCGATCCGACCGCGACGAATAGCGGAACGGGCGACGGAACGGGAAACGAATCGACGGAACGGGAAACGAAACCGACGGTGCAGCCGGATCACCAGGCGTACCGAAAGAGCAGCCAGAACGTCAGATACGCGCCGCCGGTCGAGAGGACCGGGACGAGGTTCTGCATCAGGATGACGCGGCCGGTGGTGGTCGGGTCGAAGAGGTCGGCCGCGCTGGGAATGTCCTCGGGGCTCTCCTCGCCGAGGGTCGGCGCCTCCTCGCCGGGCTCCTCGGCTGCGAGCGCGCCAACGGACACCGTGGTCTCCTCCTCGCCGCGAATGCCGTCGGACAGCGTCGTCGTTCGGGTGGCGCGGCCCCATCCCAGTCCCACGATCGACATCGTCGCGATGATCACGAACGAGGCCGGAATGCCGATCGCCGACAGGCCGATGACGATCCCCGAGGAGACGATCGCGACGACGATCGCGGCCGTGAGCGGCAGGTCGGTGAGGTTGTTGCCGAGCGTGTCGAGCGTGCGGCGCGCGATCGTGAGCGCGCCCAGGGCGACCGCTGCCGAACCGAGCAGTATCAGCAGGTTCATCTCGACGCCGGCCCCGTACAGCGGGGCGATCGCGTTCGCGATGTTGGAGGTACCCGAGGAGAACGCCATCAGACAGCTGATGGCCACGAGGACGATCGTCCCCACGAACTCGCGCCGCGTGGTGTTCGGGCCGGGACGGGGGACCGGAATCGTCCCCGACCGATCCAGTACTATCAGGGACCCGTCGCTCGTCGTGATCGCGACCCAGCGGTTGATCGTCGGATACACGTACCGCCCGATCATCACCGACACCCAGAACCCCACGAGGGGCGCGACGATCCACCAGACGGCGATCTCGCCCATCACGGCCCAGTTCAACTCGCCCGTCGCCACGCCCAGGCCGGCGATCGCGCCGACGGCGGTCATCGACGTCGAGGCCGGAACCCCGGTGTAGTTCCCGACGAACAGCGCGCCGCCGATGAAGAACAGCACTACGATGCTGGTCTCGATGGTGAACACGCCGGCATCGAACAGGAGGTCCCGGCCGAGCGTGTCGACCACGCGCCGCCCGATCGTCCACGCGCCGCCGAAGAAGAAGACCGACATCAACGCGCCGGCGAGGATCTTCGAGATCACGCCAGCACCCACCGCGGGTCCGAAGGCGGGGCCGGTCGTCGAGCCGCCGATGTTGAACCCGACGAACAGGGCAACGACCAGGCCGAGCACGATCAACGGATCGGCCGCCATCAGTCGGTTCCCCCCCGTATACCCGCCGTACCGGTGCCTCGGCCGTCGTGCACGTGCCGCCCGATGTTCCGAGAATCGGCAGCAACGGAGACGGTCATTCCGCGCCGTCCCGGGCGTTCATCGTCGGTTGCGATGCACTGGACTCCTCGTTCGCCGCGTCGTCCTCCGTGTCGCCGCTTGTCTCGTCCTCCGTGTCGTCCGTCTCGTCCTCGGTGTCGTCGTCCGTCTCGTCTTCCGTGTCGTCCGCCGCGTCCTCCGTGTCGTCGTCCGTCTCGGCGGGATCAACCGTCTCGTATCGACCACGATCGCCCGCGTCCGGCGCCGTTTCGCCGTCCAATTCGGTTCGGCTTGGGCGTCGTTCGATCCGGTCGTTGACCTCCTCGAGCTGGTCGATGATCGAGTCGATCTCCCCGGAGAGGGCCTCCTCGACGTTCTCGGTCACCTCCTTGGTCACCTTCTGCTCGACGCTCTGGGTGACCTCCTCGGTCACTTCCGCGGTCACCTGCTCCCCGACGTCCTCGCTGACCTTCTCGGCGACCGTCTGCTCGACGTTCTCCGAAACGTCCTCGGAGACCTTTTCGCCGACGCTCTCGGTTACCTCCTCGGTGATCGTCTCCTCGATCTGTTCGGTCACCTCCTCGGTCATCCACTCGGGGTCGAACCGTGACATCTTCCACCCGACGTGGATCACGTAGGAGACGAGCGCGCCGAGGCCGAACGCGATGCCGACGCCGGTCCCGACCGTGGCGATGAGTACGATCGCGAGAAAGAGCAGCACCCCGTAGGCGAAATCGACGGTGAAGTCGATCTGGTTGGGTTTCATATACGTCTCAAGGAGGGCCGGGGTCTTTTGCCCGTTGATACCGACCGTCGAACGACCTCGATGACTTGCACCGCCGGAACGCCGAGGCGAACCCCGGGGGGAACGGCACCTCGACGTGACCGCAAGCGAAGCGGCTTTGCTCCACGGGAGGAAACGACGTCTCGAGATGGATCCCGACTCCCGCGACGTGAACGACCGGACGTCTCCGACGGGCGGCTCGAGAACGCTTCGGTTGCTGCTCGGCAACGCGGTCGGGATGGTCGCGTTCGTCGCCGTCCTGCTGTGGAACGGCGACCTCAGGCTCGCGCTCCTCGCGGGCGTCCTCGTCGCGGTGTTGGCGGCGATCGGCAGCGACGTTCTCATCGAGGCGTATGACCTGTGACCGATCTCGTCGACCCGCCCGTTCATTCGGGTGGCGTCCTCGACCGACCGCAACTCCCGGACTCGTCAGCGGGCGAAGCCAGCCGTGTTTTAAATACGTCGAGGACGTAACTGAGCCCGAAACAGTGCAGGTAACACACCACGCCGCGTCCGCCGTCCGCGATCGCGACCGATGAGCGGCGAGCCATCGGCGACCGGCGGGGCCGGCAGACGGACCGTCGTCGCCAAACGCGTCGATTCCGGGGCCGCCGACCTCTCCGAGATCGAGCGGCTCGCGAACGCCGTCGACTACGAGGTGGTTGGCCGGCTCACGCAGACCCGGGAGGAGGACGCGGCCTACATGTTCGGCGAGGGGAAAGTCGAGGAGCTGGCGGCGCTGGTCGCCGAGACGGACGCCGACTGCGTGATCGTCGACAACGACCTCGGTCCGTATCAGACGTTCAACATCGGCGGGAAGCTTCCCGAGGACGTCGCGGTCATCGACCGGTTCACGCTCATCCTCGAGATCTTCGGCGAGCGTGCACGGACTCGAAAGGCCCAGCTCCAGGTCGAGCTCGCGGAGCTGCGCTACGAGCTCCCGCGGGCCGAGGCGAAGGCCAGCCTCGCCAAGCGCGACGAGCGACCCGGATTCATGGGGCTCGGCGAGTACGACGAGAGCGTCGAGCGTGACATCAAACGCCGCATCTCGGACATTCGCGACGAGCTGGCGTCGATCGCCGAGAAGGAACAGACCCGCCGTGAGGAGCGCCGGGCCTCCGGGTTCGACCTGGTCGCGCTGGCCGGCTACACCAACGCCGGCAAGTCGACGCTGATGCGGCAACTCGCGGCCGACCTCGACGTCGAGGAGAACGTCGACCGGCACCCGGACCTGGAGACGACCGCCGAGTCGGAGGACATGCTCTTCACCACGCTCGGAACGACCACGCGGCGGGCCACGCTGGATAAACGGGACGTCCTGCTCACCGACACCGTCGGGTTCATCTCGGATCTCCCACACTGGCTGGTGGAGTCGTTCGAATCGACGCTCGATTCGGTCTACCGGGCCGACCTCGTCCTGCTGGTCGTCGACGCCAGCGAGCCGGTCCGGGAGATGCGCGAGAAGCTCGTCACCTGCCACGACACGCTCCGCGAGCGCAACGAGGCGCCGATCGTGACCGTCTTCAACAAGGCCGACCGCCTCGACGAGGAGGCCATCGCCGAGAAACGCGCCGCGCTGTCGGGGCTGGCGCCGAACCCCGTCGTCGTCTCCGCCCGGGAGGGCGACGGAGTCGCGGCCCTCCGCGACCGCGTCGAGGACGAACTCCCGGACTGGAAACACGAGCGATTGCTGCTTCCGATGACCGACGACACGATGAGCGTCGTCTCCTGGATCCACGACCACGGCCACGTCGAGGAGGAGTCCTACGGCGACGACCACGTCACCGTCGCGTTCGCGGCCAAACCCGAGATCGTGTCGCAGGCCCGTGCGAAGGCGGCCGAACTCTCCCCGGTGGACGCGTGAGGCGTGGCGCGGCGGTTACGGAGAATCAAGGAGAAAGCCTCGCGCTTCAGCGCGGGGAGGATGTCAATCCCGTCGTGCGTCGTCGCTCCCGGTTTCGGTCGGTTCGCCGACCGCGTCCGCCGTTTCGATCCCGTTCGACCGCTCCGAACGAACGTCCGCGAGTGCCCCGTCGACCGCGGCCAGAAATCCTTCCGGGTCGGACGGATACGCCGTAACCGGCTTCGGGCGACCGTGGGTGTGGATCCGGACGCGCCCGCGCCGCCGCCACGTGACCGCGAGGCTGCCGACCCCGACGAGGACGAACGCCGCCGCACCGAGCCGATTTCGCGGGATCGAGACCAGCCCGAACGCGACGATCCCGATCCCCAAAAGCAGCGTGAACCAGTCGACGCTCCGATAGGTGAGTTCGTCGACGACGGTGAGGGGGATCGCACGGCCCTCGGCGGCATCGTCTTGGGGGTCGCCGTCGTCGCCCTCCCCATCGTCGCCGCCATTCCCATCGCCGCCATTCCCATCGTCACCGCCATTCCCATCGTCGCCGCCATTCCCATCATCGACGTCATCGTATAATATGATCCGCCGGCCGGTCACGCGCAGGGCGCCGCCGAACCGGTCCGTTCCGCGGTACCGAACGCGGTCGTTACCCGTGGTTGCGTCAGCGGCCGCGTCAGTGGCTACAGTGCGGTCGCCGCCGGTCGTGTCCGGGGCGACCATCGGGAGGTCACTCCGTGTAGCGCTCGAGAGCGGTCTGGAACTCGTGTTCCTCCTCGGAGATCGCCTCCCACTGGTCGAGGCCGCGCTCCTCGCGGGTGCCCGGGATAGTGTTGTCGAGCAGCAGGGCGACGATGCCGCCGACCGCCATCCCCGTCGAGCCGATCACGAAGACCGTGTCGGCGACGATCCGCGTGCCGAGGACCGGGCCGAGAACCGCGACCTGGCGCATCCCCTCGCGGAAGGCCGGGACGCTCTCGAGCCCGCCGAAGTACGCGGGGATCGCCAGCCCCGCGAACAGCGCGAGGCCGATCGTGAAGACGTTCCGCTGGGCGTCGAGGTCGACGTACTTGAGGTTCGAGAGGCCCACCGCCGCGATCTGGCCGAACATCGCGATGAACAGGCCGCCGATGATCGGGTCGGGGATCGTCACGATGAGTTGGCTGAACGGGCCGAAGAAACCGACGACGAGCATCACGACCGCGCCGACCTGCACGACGTACCGGGAGGCCACGCCGGTGATGCCGATCGCGCCGATGTTCTCGGAGTAGGACGTCGAGCCGTTACCCGTGCCCATGATCCCCGCGAAGACGTTGCCGATGCCCTCCATCCCGATGCCGTGGTCGATCCGTTTCCGCGACGGGGCTCCGACCCCGGCGAGTCGGGCCACCGCGAAGTAGTCGCCGTAGCTCTCGATCATCGAGGCGACGACGCCCGCGAACATGCCGACGATGTAGGCGGGCGTGAACAGCGGGAGCCCCCACTGGAAGGGAGTGATCGACAGGACGAGCGGCGCCTCGAGCGCCGACGAGGGAGCGACGTAGCCGACCTGTTCGGGGCCGTAGATCCCGGCCAGCGAGAGCGCCACGGCGACCAGATACGCCGTCACGACGCCCAGCAGGACGGGGAACAGCCGCGCGTAGCGGCTATAGGTGTCGAGATACTGCGAGAAGCCGACGATGCAGACGAGCGTGAGTCCGAGCAGCCACCAGTTCTGTCCGGGCGTCACGATCTGCGACGTGCCGAACAGCGAGAGGCCGATGAGCGCGATCACCGGAGCGACGACAACCGGCGAGAGGTACCGCTTGAGTCGGCCCATCAGTCCCGAGTAGCCGATCAGGACCTGTACCGTCGCTGCGGCGATGATCGCGCCCTGCAGTTCCCGTATCGCCAGGTCGAAGGGGCCGCCGACGGCGCCGACGATGGTGAGCGCCGGCGCCAGCAGCGCGAAGGAGGCGCCCTGCACGAGCGGGTACCGGTTCCCGACCGTGGTCTGGAGAAGGGTGGCGATCCCCGAGACGACGAAGAACGTCCCGATGAGCGTCGTCGCCTGCGCCTCGCTCGGGCCCATCGCGTTGATGAGCACCAGCGGGACGGCGATGTTCGCGCCGACCATCGTCAGGTAATGCTGGACCCCGAGGAGGAACGACTCCCCCGCGGGCGGTCTGTCCTCGATCCCGTACTCCACGAAGGAGGCGGCCTCGCGCTGGCTCGCCCGTCCTCCTTCCGGCGTCGCGCTCGTTCCACCGTCGGTCGTCGCGTCACCGTTCGTCGTCGCGTCGGTTGGGTCACTCATGTGTTGATCGTGTCCTTCCGGCGTCGTCTCGTCCGCGTTCACCCGGACAACCTGCACGTTGGTGACGCCACGACACTGATAAAGACGACGACTCGTGAAGCGCCGGTCGTCGACCGTCGGGACCCGGTCCCTTATCGGCCTCGCGGGCCAACGAACGGGTATGGTCGCGATGGAATCCGACTCCGAGCTGGAGCGTGGCGACGCCGCACCGGCCTTCGATCTTCCGGGCGCAGACGGCGACCGCTACCGGCTCGCGGACTTCGACGTCGACGCGCTGCTGGTCGTGTTCACGTGTAACCACTGTCCGTACGCGCAGGCGAAGTTCGAGCCACTGAACGCGATCGCCGCCGACTACGACGACGTCGCGGTCGTGGGGATCAACCCGAACGACGACGAGGAGTACCCGGATGACTCCCCGGATCGAATGCGGGAGCTCGTCGCCGACGGCACGATCGCCTACGACGCGTACCTTCGGGACGCGGACGCGTCGGTCGCGGCCGCCTACGGCGCGGTCTGTACTCCCGACCCCTTCCTGTTTCGGCGGGACGAGGCGGACGACACCTGGCGGCTGGCGTATCACGGCCGGCTGGACGACGCCCTCAACCCGGACGAGGAGCCCACCGAGTCGTACGTCAGACGGGCGATCGAGTCGGTTCTGGCGGGCGAGGACGTCTCGATTCCGGACCGTCCCTCGCGCGGCTGCTCGATCAAGTGGCCCGAGGAGTGACGGCCTCCCCGTCCTGATGGACGAGGCGTTCTGCTCGAACGTTCGGTAACACCGACGTCACCGGCTGATCCTCGCGTCCGCGCCTCGTTAAGTGGATGGAGGCGCTAGTAACCACCACTCGATGTCACAAACCAAGACTGACTACGTTGACGACGCCGAGATCGACGCATCGCTCGACCAGCAGCCCGACGAGGAGACGCTCTCCGAGGCGGTCTCGAACCTGGAGGCGAACGGGTTCGAGGTCGTCGTGGTCGACTCCGCCGACGAAGCCCTCGAGACCCTCCAGGATCGAATCCCGGCGGGCGCGTCGGTGATGAACGGCCATTCGACGACGCTCGAGGAGATCGGCTTCATGGAGTACCTCTCCGAGGGCGACCACGGCTGGGAGAGCCTGCCCGAGGAGATCGGGAGCATCGACGACGAGGCGGAACGGCAGACTGCCCGTCGGAAGGCGCAGACCGCCGACTACTTCCTCGGCGGCATCAACGCGGTCGCCGCCAGCGGCGAACTGGTCGCAGCCGACCAGTCCGGCAGCCGCATCGGCGCCTACCCCTTCGCCGCCGGGAACGTGCTCATCGTCAGCGGCGTGAACAAGGTCGTTCCGACGCTCGATGACGCCCTCGACCGGCTCGAGTCGGTCGCGTATCCCCTCGAAAACGAGCGCGCGAACGAGGCCTACGGCGTCGGATCCGCGATCGCGAAGCAGCTGATCTTCCGCCGGGAGATGGCCGAGGGACGGACGACCGTCGTGCTGGTGCGGGACGAGCTCGGCTACTGATCCGCGGTTGACGACGCCGTTCGTATCGCCTCCCTGCTATCGACCCACGAGGTGACCCATTACGGTCGCTTCGGCCTTTCTGAGGTGTTCCGCGGCCGTGCCCGTCGAGACGCCGAGCTCGTCGGCGACCTCGGACACCGTCCCGGCCCGCGGCGAGTCGTAGTACCCGTGTTCGACCGCGGCCGTCACGGCTGCACGCTGTCGCTCCGTGAGCGTCGTCGCCTGCTCCGCGGGCGCCGCCGCGTCGGGCTCCACGAGTCCCGCGGTCACGGGATCCGCGTATCGATCGTAGGGGCCGACGGACCGGACGGTCGCTGACAGGCCCTCGGGCAGGTCCTCGACTGCGGCGGCCACGTCCTCCACAGTCCCGACGAGCGTCAGATCCGTCGTGCCGTCGGGGTTGAAGCGGATCGGCGGGACGATGACGAGGGTCCCCCGTGCGAACGCCGCGATGTAGCTCTCGTCGGCCGGCGTCGCCTCGTCGCGGACGCAGCAGTGGAACACGCCGTTCGTGGCCGGAGTGAGGGCGTAGTCGATCGTCGACTCGCGGGCTACGAGCTTCGCTCGGAACGGTTCCGGATCGCCGACGATCCGAAAGACGAACGCGTTCGTCCCGTCGAGCACTGCGTTCCAGTACCGGAGCTCCGCGCGCTCGATCCGGTCGTGGGCCATCTCGAAGGCGTGCATCGGATGGCGCGTTCCCGGGTCGTGGCTGATCCGAACGCGAGCGTAGCGCATCTCGATCCCGCATCTTCGGCAGACATATAAATAAGTCCCGCAGCAGTGAGGCAGCAGCCTCGCCCCTTCGGAACGCCATCGATCGATCGTATGATGCCGACGAATCTCGGTACGACGCTGGCGGAGTTCGGTACGACGCTGGCGGAGTTCGGTACGACGCTGGCGGAGTTCGGTACGACGCCGACGGAACTCGCGTTCGGGGCCGGCCTGGCGTCGGCTCTGGGCGTGTACGTGATCGTGCTGGGAACGCTGCTGACCGATCGGGAGTGGTGGCCCCCCGGCGACCGCACGCCGGCGTACTACTGTCACTGGACGTTCGTGGCGGTCTTCGACGCCTCGTTCCTCGCCACCGCGGTCCTCGAGTGGGGGACGTGGGGGCTGCCCCGCGCCGTGACGGTTACGGGCGTCGTGCTCGCGCTCTGTGGGACCGCGGTCTTCGCGTGGGGCGCGCGAACGATGCGTTCGGCGGAGACGATGGGCGTCACCGGCGACCTCTACACCGGCGGCCCGTACGCGTACACGCGCAACCCGCAATACGTCGGGATGATCGTCGGCGTGACGGGGTTCGCCGTGGCCGCGGACGCGGCGCCGGTCGCGGTACTCGCCGCGGTGCACGTCGGCTGGGTGCTGCTCCTACCGCGGGCGGAGGAGCCGCACCTGCGGGTCTCGTTCGGCGAGACGTACGACCGCTACGCCGAACGCGTCCCGCGGTTCCTCGGCGTGCGAACGCTCAGACGAGCGGTACAGGGTGGCGAGGATGGGGGCCGGTCGGGGACGATGGGTACCGAGCGGGATCAATGAGTCGACCGAGCGGAAGGTGGTCGCTCAGTTCTCGTCGCCGCGGTGGCGCTCGAGCAGTTCGCGGGCGTTCTCGACCGCCGTCTCCTGCTTGGCCGGGTAGGCCTCGACCTTCGCGCGGAGGGTGATCCCGTCGCCGAGTCGGACGTCGCCGCGGAACGCCGCCTGTTTGTCGAGCCGGAGGAACAGCGAACAGTTCTCGTCGACGCGCTCGTCGAGTTCGCCGATCACCCGATCGAGACGCTCGAGGTCGCCGAGCGCGTCGAGAACGTGGCGCATCTCGTCGGCCGTCTCGACCCGGGCGGACAGGACCACGATCCGGTCGCCGTGGTGTCCGACGTTCTCGACGCGCTCGATCGCGGCATCCTCGGGGAGAAACGTCTCCAGCGCCGCGGTGACGCGTTTCTCGTCCTCGGTTGCGTAGCAGAACGTTCGGAGCTCGACGTAATGCAGCGGAACCCGGGCCATCGTGACGTCGCGTTACTCCTCGTCGGCTTCGTCGGCAGCGTCGTCGGCGTCGGCAGCCTCCTCGTCGGCCGCCTCGAGCGCCTCCGCGGGGACGCCGGTCTCCTGACCGTCCTCGAAGCTCACGGTGTACGTGGCGTCGCCGAACATCGTGTCCATCTTCTGGGTGATCGTGCCGACCTCCCCGTCGTACTCGCTGTGTTTGTCGCTCAGCACGACGGCGTCGTCCTTCTCGAAGCTCATACGACCACGTTAAAAGGGCGACCCTAAAAGCACGTGGATCCGCGGTCGTTCGGGGTTCGGCTCGACCCGCGATCGGGGTCCTTTAGCGCCTGCCGCCCGGCCAGTCGCGTATGAGCTGGCGCGTTCGGCGCGACCGGGACGGCATCACCGAGTGGGAACGATCCGACGGCCTCGCGTCGATCCGCAAACGCGAGCGCGGCGACGGAGAAGGCTACGTCGTCCGGATCGATCGGCTCGAACAGGCGCCGGCGGGCCGGACCTACCGCCGCGAGTCGGTCGCGGATGCGGCCGCCGCCGACGCGCTCGTCGACGAATGGAAGGCGGCGTTCGAACGGTCCGAGGCCTAGGCGACCCCCGCGAGCGGTCTCGCCGGTGCGGCCGTTACTGCAGCCGTTTCGTCGCCTCCACGAGCGGGTGGCGCGCGTAGTCGACGACCTCGATGTCCGACAGCGAGTCGAGTCCCTCCTGACGGGCGGTCTGGGCCATGCCGAGTTCGACCGGCTCGTCGAGGACGACCACGTAGGCGTCCATCTCCGCCAGCCCGATCTCCTGGGCGGCCATCACGCGGTGGTGGCCGTCGGCGAGGTAGAGGTCGCCGTCGTTGTCGATGACCACGAGCGGCTCGGCGAGCCCGTTCTCCAGCTCGTACTCGCGTCCCTCGAGCTCGTCGGCGTACACGCGCGCCTGCGTCGGCGTCAGTCGATCGAGCCGAACGGTGCGGCGCTCCTCCTCGACGCCCACCCCGTGGATCTGCTCGAGAGTTCGCATCAGCTTCCCCACCTTCTGGGGGGTGGCCCGCTCGATCTGCGACCGGACGACGTCCGTGTTCGAGATGATGCCGACGAGGTTGCCGGCGTCGTCGACGACCGGCAGCTTCTGGATGCCCGACCGGAGGATCACCCGGGCGACGTCGGTGATCTTCATGTCCGGATGGGACACCACCAGGTCCTCGGACATCACGGTGAATATTTGCGCGTTCTCGTCGGCCAGCAGGAGGTCCCGTGCCGACACGAACCCCTGTACCGTTCGCCCCTGGGTGACGGGGAATCCGTTGTGGCCGTCGGAATCGATGATCCGTTGTGCGACCTCGGCGACCGTGTCGTCGGGCGCGACGGTCTTGACCTCGCGCGTCATGTACTCCCCGACGGTGGGCTTGCCGCTCATCGTCGGGCGTATGGGCGGCGTGCTTAAAAGGGTGCGCCGAGGTCCACGGCCGGCACAGTAGCGTGGTAACGGAGGACGACCGGGGTGCACGGGCTCGAGATCGCGGGCGTGGAAACGACGTCTTGATGCACTCACCGGTTCGTTCTCGACTGCGACCCCCGAGGGGCGACCGGCATCAGCGGCGATCGCAGCGAGCCGGTCAGGTCACCTTTTAAGCCGGATGGGGATCGATCCGGACGTATGCGAGTCGGACTGATCGCCGACGTCCACGCCAACCTCCCGGCGCTGGAGTCGGTGTGGGCGGATATGCCGGCGGTCGATTCGGTCGTCTGTGCCGGCGACGTCGTCGGGTACAACCCGTGGCCGGCCGAGTGCGTCGAGCGGGTTCGGGAGATCGCCGACGCGGTGGTGGTCGGTAACCACGACCGCACCGTCGAACGCCCGCACGAGTACGCGGCCAACCGGATGGCCGAGGCCGGCCTCGAACACGCCAACCGGGAGCTAACCGACGCACAGCGCGAGTGGCTCGCCGACCGCCCGCGGTCGGTGACGGTCGCCGACGGCGACCTGCTCGTGGTCCACGACCACCCCACCATCCAGGACAAATACGTCTATCCGTCCGAGTTCCCGGCCCTGCGCCGCCATCTGGACGACTACCGGGGGCTCGTCCTCGGGCACACGCACGTGCAACATCGGGAGACCGTCGACGGGAGGGTCATCGTCAATCCCGGCAGCGTCGGCCAGCCCCGGGACGGGGACCCCCGAGCCGCCTACGCGGTCCTCGAGACCGATGCGAACGCGGAGGGATCGAACTCGGGGGACGAATCACCCCCCGAGCCGATGACGGTCGACCTGCACCGCGTCGAGTACGACGTCGACCGCGTCGTCGACCGGATCGCTGACGTCGGGCTCCCCGAACGGACCGGGAGCCGACTTCGGAAGGGGGAGTGACGGCCGGATCGGTCGCTGGCTGCCGAATCGGCTCGGAGCTGGTTTTTCGACCGAAACGTTCACGGGCCGACTCCGAAACGATCACCGCGTGAACGTCGCTGCCCTCCTCCCGATCGTCGCCGGGATCGCCGCGGTCGCCATCGGCGTGACGCGCCGGCTGTCGATGCTCCTGATCGAGCTCGACGGCGCGACCCTCGCACCCCGGCTGCTGGCGCTGACCACCCTCGGCGGTCGGTTCGTCTCGTTCCTCGCCGTGTACGGCCTCGTCCTCGGGACGGCGTATCTGGTCGGTCGGCGGGACGAATCGAGGAGGGGCGAAACCCGGAAGGGCGAAACCCGGAAGGGCGAAACCCGGAAGGCCGAAGCCGGGACCATCCTCCGAACCGATCGCGTCCTCTCCGCGGGCGGCATCGCCGCGCTCGCCCATCTGCTCACGGCCGGCGCGATCCTGCTTGTCGTCGAGCTGGCGCAATCGTGGATCGTCACCGCCGCGGTGCTCGTCGGATCGAGCGTCGGCGTCGGGGTCCAGATCGCGGTCGTCGTGGTCGCCGGACTGGCGCTCGGTGTCCGTCGGTGAGGAAGCTCATCTCGTCGATGGGGGAACACATCTCGTCGGTGAACGGATGAGGCGACTCCGGGTCCTTTAGGACCGCGCCGGCCCCAGACCCGGTATGCACATCGGCGTCGTGATGAACCCGATCGCGGGGATGGGCGGTCGCGTCGGGCTGAAGGGAACCGACGACAAGGTCGCGGAGGCGCGCGAGCGCGGCGCGGAGCCGCGGTCGCCGGACCGTGCCCGCCGGATGCTGACGCGGCTCGCCGAACACGACGCGTCGATCCGGATCTCGACCGCCGGGGAGCCGATGGGCGCGTCGATCGTCCGGGATGCGGGGTTCGACCCCGAGGTCGTGTACGATCCGGACTCGGGGTTGCCGGCGGACGTGGGCCTGCCGGAGGGAGGCGAGGACGACGAAGCTGCCACGTCCAGCGACGACCGGTACGCGAACGCGTCGACGAGCGCTGCCGACACGACCGCCGCGGTCGAGGCGTTCGCGGCGGCCGGCGTCGATCTCGTCCTCTTCGTCGGCGGCGACGGGACGGCCGCCGACGTCGCGACCGCCCTCCAGGGAACGGAGACGCCGATGCTCGGCGTTCCGGCCGGCGTCAAGGTCTACTCGTCGGTGTTCGCGGTCTCGCCGGAGGACGCCGCCGACGTCGCGGTCACCTTCGACCGCACCGAGCGTCGGGAGGTGATGGACATCGACGAGGACGACTACCGCGAGGGGGAGGTGTCCCCGGAGCTGCGGGCGGTCGCGTCCGTGCCGGTCGCCGACGCGCTCCAGTCGTCCAAACAGCTCGGGGGCGGCACGGTCGAGGCGCTCGCGGAGGGCGTTGCCCGCGACGTCGAGCCGGGCGTGACCTACGTTCTCGGCCCGGGGTCGACCGTCGGCGCGATCAAGGCCGAGCTCGGCTTCGATCCGACGCCCATCGGCGTCGACGTCTGGCGCGACGGCGAGGTGCTCGTCCGCGACGCGACCGAGTCGCAGATCCTCGAGGCGCTCGGCGAGGAGAACGTCATCGTCGTCTCGCCGATCGGCGGCCAGGGGTTCGTCTTCGGGCGCGGGAACCCGCAGCTGTCGCCGGCGGTGATCCGACGGTGTGACGTCTCGATCGTCGCCTCCCGGAGCAAGCTCGACGAGCTGTCCGTCCTCCGGGTCGACACCGACGATCCGGAGCTCGACGCGGCGCTTCGCGGCTGGACCCGCGTGCGGATCGGCGCCTTCGAGACGCGGATGATCGAGATCGTTTGAGAGTCCGTCGCTTTAGGCGCCCCGCTCCGGATCCCGCCCGACTCCATTTATATACTCTCGCGGCTGCGTTTATATACCTTCGCGGCTCAATTTCTCTACTTTCCCGGCTGCGTTTATATACCGGTCCGATTTCGTGTCCGAACCGCCCGGTTCGTCCCGATCGGTACCTTCGCGTTCCGGATCCCGAATTATCCCTTGTATTTTTCGAGGCGTGTATAATTGTCATAGGGATAGGGTTAAGGTCGCTGACGCGATACCGACGGGTATGGAAACGCGGAAGGTTCAGCGGCTCGGTCCCTCGACGCTGGCGATGACGCTGCCGGCCGAATGGGCGAGCGAGCACGACGTCGACAAGGGCGACGAGGTCTCGATCCGGATGGGCGGCACGGGGACGCTGACGGTACTCCCCGAGTCGGCCAACACCGAGGAGTCGGAGGCGACGATCTACGCGGACGACCTCGACTCGGGCGCGGTCGAGCGGGCAATCGTGGCCCAGTACGTGCTCGGGCGGCGGGTGATCCACGTCGAGAGCGACGGCCCGCTCGGCAGCGACCACATCAACGCCGTCTATCGCGCGGAGACCCAGCTGATGGGTCTCGGCGTCATCGAGGAGACGCCCGAGAGCATCGCGATCCGCTGTTCGGTCGATCCGGAGGACTTCACCCTGAACAACCTGCTGCAGCGGCTCGAGAACACCGGCTCGACGATGCGCGGCGAGGCGATCAAGGCCCTGGCCCACGGGGACACCGACCTCGCCCAGCGCGCGCTCAACCGGGAGCGACAGGCGAACAAGATTTTCGTGTTGCTGCTCCGGCTGATCTTCACCTCCTATCAGAACCCGGCGTTGACCCAGGCCGTCGGGCTCGATTCGGGGTTCCCGCTCATCGGCTACCGGTCGGTCGCGAAGAACCTGGAGCTCACCGCGGACAACGCCGAGGACATCGCGGAGATCGCCTTGGAGACCGACGGCGAATCGCTCGCCGTCGAGCAGTCGACGATGCGGCGGATCCGAGAGTTCACCGACCAGGTCGACGAGCTCACGGAGCTTGCGGTCCGGTCGGTCGTCGAGCGGGATTACGACCTCACCGTCGAGTGCCGGCACCTGTTCCGGGACATCAGCGACCGCGAGTCGGAGATCCTGGACGACCTCTCCGAGATGGACAACGAGGACCTACTCAGGGTCCGGGAGGTGCTCGTCAGCCTCCAGCACACCGCCGAGTACGCGATGCGGAACGCCGAGATCGCCGCCAACCTCGCCCTCAACGAGGAGTCCGAGCACGTCAAGATCGAGTAGCGGAACGTCCGCTCGACGCGGACCTTATAAGGTGCCGCGCCGAACCGACGATATGAGCGAGGACCTTCCGGAGGCCGTCGAGCGCTTCCTCGACGAGACCGACACGGCGATCGCCGAGTACGACCAGGGATACGCCGACGCCGACGCGACGCTGTCGGTTGTTCGTGACCACGTCGAAACGCTCCGCGAGGCGGCCGCGAACGGGGAGGACGGACGGTAGCCCCGCCCCCGCCCGCTCGGACCCCGACGGTGCAGCCGTGTGGCCGATTCGACCAGCCACGAGCGGCTACGCCGCCGTGCGACTCGTCGCTTTTTATACGGCCGCGCGCCGATCGACCGTATGGTTTCGCCGATCTTCGATGCGGACGCCTGGGAGCCGGTGACCGACGAGTTCGAGGACATCACCTACCACCGCGGCGTCGACGTTCCCGCGGTTCGGATCGCCTTCGACCGGCCCGGCGTCAGAAACGCGTTCCGGCCGGGAACGGTCGACGAGCTGTACGCGGCCCTCGACCACGCGCGCAAGCAGGCCGACGTCGGCTGCGTGCTCCTGACCGGGAACGGACCCTCCCCGAAGGACGGCGGCTGGGCCTTCTGTGCGGGCGGCGACCAGTCGGTTCGGGGCGGCTCCGGCTACGAGTACCGCGACGACGACGAGGCGGCCGACGAGGAGGACGAACTCGTCCGGGAGGCGAAGGCCGGCCGGCTCCACATCCTCGAGGTGCAGCGGCTCATCCGCTTCATGCCCAAACCGGTCGTCGCCGTCGTTCCGGGCTGGGCCGTGGGCGGCGGCCACTCCCTGCACGTGGTCTGTGACCTCACGCTCGCCAGCGAGTCGGAGGCCAAGTTCCTCCAGACCGATCCCGACGTCGCCTCCTTCGACGGCGGCTTCGGTTCGGCGTATCTCGCCAAACAGATCGGCCAGAAGAAGGCGCGCGAGGTCTTCTTCCGCGGGAAGACCTACTCCGCCGACGAGGCCGAGGAGATGGGGATGGTCAACGAGGCCGTCCCCCACGAGGATCTCGAGACGGTCGCGCTGGAGTGGGCCGACGAGATGACCCGGAAGAGCCCGACCGCAATGCGGATGCTGAAGTACGCGTTCAACATGGCCGACGACGGGCTCGTCGGCCAGCAGGTCTTCGCCGGGGAGGCGACCCGGCTGGCGTACATGACTCCGGAAGCCCGGGAGGGTCGCGACGCGTTCCTCGAGGGGCGCGAGCCCGAGTTCCGGGAGTACCCCTGGCACTACTGAGGACCGTCGACGGCAACTCGATCGGGGATGGCAACCTTCAGGGAGGCCGGCAGCCAACGCTCGACAATGAGTGCAACGGAGGTCTCGCGGACGAAGGCGTGGGTCCTCGCCGCGCGGCCGCAGACGCTGCCGGTGGCGGCCGCGCCGGTGCTCGTCGGGGTCGGCCTGGCCATCCACGACGGCGTCTTCGCGCCGCTGCCGGCGTTGGCCGCGTTCGTCGGGGGCGCACTGATCCAGATCGGCACGAACTTCGCGAACGACTACTACGACGCCCTCCAGGGAGCCGACACCGCCGACCGGGAGGGGTTCACCCGGGTGACCGCATCGGGGATCATCGAGCCGCCGGCGGTCAAGCGGGCGATGTGGATCACGTTCGCGCTGGCGATCCTCGTGGGGCTCTATCTCGTCTCCGTCGGCGGCGTCGCGATCCTTCTGGTCGGGCTCGCCTCGATCGCCGCCGGGATCGCCTACACCGGCGGCCCGTATCCGCTGGGGTACCACGGGCTGGGAGACCTCTTCGTCTTCGTCTTCTTCGGGGTCGTCGCCGTGACGGGGACCTACTACGTCCAGGCCGCGGCGCTGGTCGCGTCGGCGTTCCCGACCGAACTCGTCGCCGCGGGCCTGTCGGTCGACGCCCTGATCGCGAGCCTGCCGATCGCCGCCATCGCGACGAACGTCCTCGTGGTCAACAACGTCCGGGACCGCGAGGAGGACGTCCGAACCGGCAAGCGGACGCTCGCGGTGCGGTTCGGCTATCGCTTCTCACGCCTGCAGTTCGTCGCGCTGACCGCGCTCGCGTACGTCGTCCCCGTCTGGTTCGCGGTCGGACCGACCGGATACGGTCTCGCGGCCCTCGCCCCGCTGGCCACCCTGCCGCGTGCCGCGTCGATCGTGGACACGATCCGCACCGAGACGTCCGGCGAGGCGCTCAACCCCGCCCTCGAGCGGACCGGCAAGTGGCTCGCAGCCTACGCCGCCCTGTTCGGGCTCGGGCTGGCGGTGTGACCGGGAGGAACCACGGATGCGCCTGACCGCCGTCTCGCTCGAACTCGACAGCCCGCTGCGGACCGCCAGCGCCGAGATCCTCGAGCGGGAGGGCTGGCTCGTCGGCCTCGAGCCTGACGCCGACGACGTCCCCGCCCGCGGCGTCGGCGAGGCGATGCCGCTGCCCGGCTGGACCGAATCGGCCGCGACGTGTGAGGCCGCGCTGACGACCGCGGACGACGACGGCTTCGACGCCGGGAGCGGCGCCGCATCCGACGCTCGGATCCCGGACGCGGACACCCCCGCCGCACGCCACGGAGTCACGCTGGCGCGGGCGGACGCGATCGCCCGTGCCGACGACCGACGACTGACCGACCACCTCGCCGAATCGGTCGGGTTCCCGGCGCCGTCCCCGGCGACGAGCGTGCCGGTCAACGCCACCGTGGGTGAGGGCTCGACGGCGGCGGCCACGCGAGCGGCCAGCCGAGCGGTCGAGGACGGCTACGAGGCATTGAAGCTGAAGGCCGGGTCGCGACCGCTCGCGGACGACCTGGACCGGGTGCGGGCGGTCCGTCGCGAGGTCGGTCCCGCCGTCGAGATCCGGGTCGACGCCAACGGCGCCTGGGATCGCGGAACTGCTCGGCGAGCGCTCGACGCGATGGCCGACATCGGCGTGAGTTACGTCGAACAGCCGCTTCCGGCGAGCGACCTGAAGGGGCACGTCGATCTCCGGAACGAGCTCCCGATCGACGTGGCGCTCGACGAGTCCGTCCGCGAGTTCGGCGTCGATCGGGTCCTGGAGTCCGGCGCCGCGGACGTGATCATTTATAAGCCGATGGTCTTGGGCGGCGTCGACCGAACGGTCGAGGCGGCTCGACGGGCCCGGGACGCGGGCGTCGAGCCGATCGTCACGACGACGATCGACGGCGCGGTCGCGCGCACCGCTGCGGTGCATGCGGCGGCCGCGATCCCCGAGGTTCGTCCCTGTGGACTGGCGACCGGGTCGCTGCTTCGGACCGACCTCGTCGCCGACCCCGCGCCGGTCGAGCGCGGAGCGATCGACGTCCCCGAGGGACCGGGGATCGCCGGCGACGCGTTCGACGACCGCGTGTTCGAGTGACGGACGTCGGCGGGGCAACCTAAAAGTCGCTCGCCCACGAATCACGGGGTATGGTCACGACTACCGAACGGGACGGCGCGACGTGGTTCGCGTGCGAGGTGTGCGGAATGCTCTTCGACGACCGCGAGGACGCGACCCAGCACGAACGGTCCTGTGAGGGGGAGGATCCGACGTATCTGCAGTAGCCGGGTCGGAACGACCACGGTTCGCCGGCGATCGACCGACCCCGCCGGCGATCGACTGACCCCGCCGGCGATCGACCGACCCCGCCGGCGTCGAGTGAGTGTCTGCACCTGCCGACGCCCCGCCAACTTATATGTCGTGTGGTGTCGTACCATTGGACGAACCGTGAGCGACCTATAGTAATCGTTAGAACTTTCCGCTCAAAGGTTGTTACTATACTCAATGGATCATCTCGACGAGATCTCCGTCGAAGAACTCCAAGACGCCCTCAACAATATTGACGGAAACAAGCCGATTCAACGGTTGTTAGCGGCGATCGCGTACAAAAACGGTGTGACGCAGACCGAACTTGCAGAGTGGCATGACACCGGGCGAAGAACGATCTACAGCTGGTTGATGCGACTTGATACAGACGAACCGCTTGAGCAAGCTGTTTCCGATGCTCATCGATCTGGGAGAAAACGAAAGCTCTCAGAATCACAGCAAAAAGAGTTCGAACGAACTGTTTATGAACCACCCGAGGAAGTCGGGATCGACGCGCCGGCGTGGACACCGGCGCTCGTCCAAGATTTTCTCGAAGAAACCTACGGCGTTGAGTACTCTGCCCCGAGTTGTCGGCGGTTACTGAAAGAAGCTGGACTCAGCTATCAAAAACCTCGACGTACAGCCGCTGAATCTGAGGAATCCGACCAAGACGAGTTCTACGACGAGATCAAAAAAAGCGGCGGGAAATGGACGCCACAGTAGTGTGTATCGATCAAACCAAGAAATCAGTCCAGGTCGAGCCGCGTGCCGCGTGATTTCCGCGTGGCACGCGGCCCTCCGTCGAATTGTCCGGGTAGCGGGACTGGACGTGCTTGCTCGGCGCGATCACCGAGGATGGTGATCGGTTCTTCTCCCGATGTACAGAGTACATCACCGCAGATCACGCAAAACATTTCATTTTAGCACTCTGTGAAGAATTTGAAGATGATCTGATTATCGTTCTCGATGGTGCACCGTATTTCCAGGCGTCGGCCGTCACGGAGCTGGCGGCCCGTGACGACCTCGCCTTCGTGACGCTTCCCCCGTACTCACCGGAGTTGAACCCAGTCGAGGAATGCTGGAGACAGCTCCAAGCAGCCCTCAGCAACCGGTTCTTTGACTCACTCGACGAACTGACAACAGCGATCGACACCGCTCTTGATCAGATCTCGATCCCAAATGTGAGTAACTATTTCTAGTGACTACTATACGTCCACCGACGACCGACGAGATCGAACGCTACGCCGCAGCCCACCACATGGACCTCTCCGAGGAGGAGGTCGAGGAGTTGGCGGCCGTCATTCCGGACCTGCTCGGCGCCTACGAGCGGCTCGACGAGCTGTCCGCCTCGAAGCCGCCGGTCCGATATCCCGACCGGGAGCAAGGGTCGGAGCCGACCGCCGACGAGGATCCACTGAACGCGGTCATTCGGACGTGTACCGTCGAGGGATCGGACTCGGGGGTCCTGGAGGGGTACGACGTCGGGCTGAAGGACAACGTCTCGCTGGCCGGCGTCGAGATGACCTTCGGCTCGGACGTGATTCCGGGCTACGTGCCGGAGATCGACGCGACGATCGTCACCCGGATGCTCGACGAGGGCGCCCGGATCACGAGCAAGTTGAACATGGAGAACCTCGCGTTCTCCGGCAGCGGCGAGATGTCCGCGTACGGCCACGCGTTGAACCCCCACGACCGGGACCACCTCGCCGGCGGCTCCTCGAGCGGCTCCACGGCCGCGGTCGCGGACGGCACCGTCGACGTCTCGATCGGCGGCGACCAGGCCGGATCGATCCGCATCCCGGCCGCCTGGTGCGGCGTCGTCGGCCACAAGCCGACCCACGGGCTCGTCCCGTACACCGGGATCCTCGGGCTCGGCTGCTCGTTCGACCACACCGGGCCGCTCGCCCGGACCGTCCGCGATTGCGCGCGCGTCCTCGAGGCCATCGCCGGAAAGGACCCGCTCGATCCCCGACAGGGAGCCGTGCCGACGCAGTCGTACGCCGACGCCGTCGCGTCCGACCCGGACCCGGCGGACCTCACCGTCGGCGTGCTCGAGGAAGGGTTCGGCCACGAGCAAAGCGAGTCGGGCGTCGACGGGACGGTCGAGGCAGCGCTCGACGACCTCGCGGACGCTGGCGCGACCGTCACCGAGGTCTCGGTGCCGATGCATCTGGACGGGCTTCCGATCTGGAACGGGATCGCCAACGAGGGCACGACTGCGACGATCAACGGCGAGGGAATCGGCCACTTCGGGAACGGCTACTACGACGCCGACCTGATGGCGGCCTTCGCCGAGGCCCGTCGGGAGAACGCGGACCGGTATCCGCCGACGATCAAGCTGGTCGCCACGCTCGGGGAGTACCTCGCCGAGGAGTACCACAGCCACTACTACGCGAAGGCGCAAAACCTCTCGTTGGACCTGGCGGACGCCTACGACGAGACGCTGGCGGACGTGGACGTCCTCGCGATGCCGACGACGCCCCAGACGGCCCACGAGCGCATTCCCGAGCCCAGCCGGCTCCAGATCCTCGAACGCGCGGTGAACATGCTCCCGAACACCGCGCCGTTCGACGTGACCGGCCATCCGGCGATCTCGGTTCCCGCGGGCACCAGCGAGGGTCTGCCGGTCGGGTTGATGTTCGTCGGCGAGCGCTTCGACGACGCGACCGTCCTGCAGGCCGGGCGGCTCCTGGAGCACCGCGTGGAGGTCTGATACCTCCCGGGTGACCCCGTCGGACGTCAAGCACCGTCACGACGTCAATCAGGCGTCACGTCCGCCCTTGCTGACGATCGGCACGGGAGCGGACGGAGACCACCCCGTCAACATTTATTACTCGATGGGCGCCTCTTTCGGTCGTGTCATTTCCCCGGGCCAAACCGATCGACGCCCTTTATGAAGACGTCGCGAGCTACGACCTCGTCGTGGTACCGGATGCGCCGTTGGCCGGTGCGTTGAACCGCCGCATTGACCGGCCACGATTGGGATCGTTCGCGACCACGCCCCGTCGCCTCGCGGCGGGACGTCGCGAAGAAGCCGAGGACCGGATTGCCTTCCTCGAACTCGCCGAACGGACCGATATGGACTGGAAGCGTGGCGCCTACGCCATCGGCAACGTTCTCCAGTGCTGGGAACATCAGGGTCGCCTCGACGCGATCCGTGACTACGATGCATACGTGGACGACGTCACGCGCCAAGCCATCGAGCACGTCGACGCCCTCGACACGACCTCGAGCCGCCTCACCGAGTACCGCATCGGCGACGAGCGGGACGTCGCAGTCGTCGGCTACGACCAGCTCACTCGGCTGGAACGCTCGATCCTGCCCGACGAGTACGATACGTACGACACGTTCGACGACCGGGAGTTCGATCACCCGCCGTTCCACGTCTTCGACTCTTCGACGGCGATCGTCGACGCCGTCGTCGACGCCGTGACCGAGGAGACCGCCGCCGACGTCGCCGTGGTGCTCGACCAGGGAAGCGAGTTCTCGACGCTCGTCGAATCGGCACTCGAAGCGGCCGACATCCCGTTCTACGGCGGCCCCGGGTTCATCGACGACCCCGACCACCGCGCGTTCGTCCAGTTGCTTCGGGCCGCACACGGCGGCACAGACACGCGCGTCGGCGAGATACGACCGCTCCTCGAACGGGTGGGTATCTCGGTGGACGTCGAACACGACGAGAAGCGACTGTACGCACTCGACGACCGGGAACTCGACTGGATCGTCGACTTCCGTGAGCGCATCGAGGACCGCACCTTCGGCGAGGCGCTCGATCGCTTCGAGGACAGGACTGACCGCCGGCTGGGCGCGTTCCGTGACGAGCTCGAGACGCTCGGCATCGCCGACGCGCGTGCGACCGAGTCCGCCGTCGACCAGCTCGTGTTCTATCTCCAGAGCTACGAGGTCCCGATCGACCGCGAGAACGAGGGCGTGCTGTTGGCCGACGCGAAGTCGGCTGCCTACGTCGACCGACCCGTGGTGTTCTACCTGGGCCTGGACGAGGACTGGACGCATTCGGCCCCGCGACGGCCGTGGGTCGACCGCGACGCCCAGTACACACGCAACGTCCAGCAGTTCCAGCTCCTCCTCCAGAGCGGCGCGACCCAATACTACCTCGTCCAAGACGCAAAGGGCGGCTCGCCGGTGACGCCGTGTCTCTACTTCGAGGAACTCCTCGACGAGGAGTTCGAGCGCTTCAGCGATCTCACATCGCAGACCCACACCCGACGGTTCGACCGCACCGGCGAAGGTTTCGAGAACGAGCCGGTCGACGCCACCACAAACGAGGTGTCGACCATCAGCCAGTCGAGCCTCGGCACCTACGTCAACTCGCCACGCGACCACTTCTTCGGCCGCCTCGTCGACAGCCCGGACGAGGACTACTTCAAGGAGGGGAACCTCTTCCACGACTTCGCCGAGTTCTACGTCACCCATCCGGACTTCGTCGACGAGGACGTCATCGACGACGTCGTCGAGCACGTGCTCGACGAGACGCGGCCGTTCGTCCGGTCGGTCGACGAGGCGACGCGTCGAACGAAGTATCGCGCGGGCCTGGAGACCATCGTCGCGTTCTTCGAGGAGAACGGGCCGGTCGACGGTGAGTTCCTCACTGCCACAAGCGGCTGGGGCAGCAACGTCTTCGCCGAGCGTTTCGACCGACCCGTCGATTCGCCCATCACCGAACGGTGGTTCGAGAACGACGAACTCGGTCTCAAAGGAAAGATCGATCTGGTTCACTCGCCGTCGCGGCTCGTCGACCACAAGAGCGGGCGTCGCAAGAGCGCGTCTCGGATCGTCACGAACTCCGCGCTCGATCCCCCCAGCGACGCGCCGAACTTCCAAGCATTGCTGTATCTCACGCACTGGCGCTCCCAGCACCCGGGCCAGGAGCTCGAGTTCACGTTCTTCCACTTCCTCGAGACGCTCGACGACGTCGTCGCGGGCGAGGCCGACCTCGACGACACGCTGACGACGATCACCTACCACCCGATGCCGTTCGAGGAGTACGCCAGTTCGGAGGCGTTCTTCGACGAACTGGTCGAGGACGGCTCGAACAAGTGCCGGAAGACGCTCTCCCAGGTCGAGTACGAGGACTATGCCACCGCGTTCGTCGAGACCGACCTCCCGGAGACGACCGACAGCGACGAACTCATCGACTCGGAATTCGGACGGACGCTGACCGCACGGATGAAGGACTGCGTGGGCGACTACAAGTACGTCGAGCAGGGCTGTAAGCAGGCGATGCGACAACTGGCCCGCGTTCGCGGGCAGGCCTTCTTCGAGGACGACCTCGACGCCTTCGAGACGTTCGTCGACGAACGGCTCGAGGAACTGAACCGTCGTCGCGCCGGCGAGGAGCGCTTTCCGATCGAGGGTCTCGGCGGCGAGCCGAACTACCGCTACGTGGACAACCGCGACCTGCTGCTGGAAGGCGGGAGCGGCCACAAGGAGGAGGAAGGCGGGAGCGGCCACAAGGAGGAGGAAGGCGGGAGCGGCCACAGGGAGGGGGACCGATGACGGACCTCGAACCGAACGACCAACAGCGGACGCTCATCGACGGCACCGACGGCCTCTACCTGGTCGACGCGGGAGCGGGAACGGGAAAGACGTTCACCGTGACGCGCCGCTACGCGAACATCGTCTCCCAACCCGCGGTCAGCCCGGACGACGTCCTGCTGGTGACGTTCACGAACAACGCGGCCGCCGAGATGAAGGAGCGAATCGTCGGGAACTGCGGCTACGGGATGCGTGAACTCGCGGACGCCCCCATCCAGACGTTCCACTCACTGTGCCACGACGTCTTGGAAGAGCACGGGCACGCCGCGCCGACGCATCTCGGCATCGACGACCGCATTACGGGCTCGACGCGCCTCGTCGAGGACGAACTCGTCGAGCAAGCGTTGTTCGACGACTTCATCGACCGGTTCAGCGACGACCATCCCGAGTACGACGACGTTTTCCGCGCGCTCTCCGACCCGACAGGGTTGCTCGGCCTCGTCAACCAGCTGGCAGCGAAGGGGGTGTTCCCCGACGCCGAGGGGTGGTACCGCGACGGCGAGCGACACCTCGACGGCGAGTTCGCGGCGTTCAAACGCCAGTTCGACGAGCTGAACGAACCCAGGAACGGCGGGCGCAAGCAGTCGGTTCTGCGGTCGAAACTCGGCCGGTACGGCCGGAACAAGACTTACCTCCCCGACGCCCCCGAGAAGTCGGAGATTCGGGGCAGCGGCAAGCAGGTTCCGGACGGTCTCGCCCGGCGCGTCTTCGAGGAGGACCGGGAGGAGCTGAAGGCGTTCGTTCACGACGTCTATCACGAGTATCTGGCGTTCGCGCTGCGGCGAAACTACCTGAACTTCGGGATGCTCCAGCTGTTCGCGTTCGTCCTGCTCTGTGAGAACCACGAGCTGCGCGAGCGCGTCGCCTTCGAGTACGTGATGATCGACGAGTTCCAGGACTCCAGCGAGATCCAGTTCAAACTCGCCCTCCTGCTCGCGGGCACGAACAACGTCTGCGTGGTGGGAGACTGGAAGCAGAGCATCTACGGCTTCCAGTACGCCGACGTCGACAACATCGTCGAGTTCGAGGACCGCCTCGATCGCTTCGCCGGCCAGTTGAACAGCGACCACGAGCGCGTCTCGTTCCCGACCGCGCCCGTCAAGACCGTCGAACTCGTTCAGAACTACCGGTCCACTCAGGCGATCCTCGACTTCTCGGAACACAGCCTGCGCGTTCCCGCGGCCAAGCGCGACGCGGTCGACGTGGAGGCCGTCGACGACCGCATCGGCGACTCACTGGAGGCGAACGCGGATCACGAGAACTCCACCATCGAGGCAATCCAGAGCGACGAGGAGCACCTGGCGGTGCTGGCGAAGATCCAGGAGATCGTCGGGAACGACGGCTACCGCGTCGAGGGCGAGGACGGCGACCTGCGGCCGCCGACGTACGGCGACATCGCGGTGATGACGCGGACCCGTGACTTCGGCCGCGAACTCCTCGGGACCGCCGAAGAGCACGGCCTCCCGATGGCGTACGAGGGCGGCATCGAACTCTTCCGAACCGACCAGGCCAAGCTCCTGCTCGCCTGGCTGCGCATCCTCGAGGACGACGTCGATCGTGGCTGGGCAACCGTTCTCGAGCGTGCGGGTTACACGCTCGACGAGGTGGACGCGATCCTCGACGACGAGGCGTATCCCGAGAACATGGTGGCGTTCCGCGAGGAACTTCGCGAGTTGGACACGCTGGGCGGCGTCGCGCGTCGCGTGTTCGCTCGGTACGGCTCCGACGGCCCGACCGCGGACGTGGTCCTCCACACCCTCCAGTCGGTCCACAACGCGACGATGCAGACCCGTGGCGACCTCATCCGATTCATCGAGCGCGGCATCGAGGCCGGAAGCACCCACGAGGTGCACGCCGGCGCGGGAACCGATTCCGTGACCGTCCAGACGATTCACGCCACGAAGGGCCTCGAGTATCCCATCGTCATTCTCGCGAACATGAACGGCGGGCGGTTCCCGCCAGGCGGCGGTGGCGGTGGCGTGATCACCTACGAGGACCCGGTCGGCTTGCGGCAGCGCAACGTGTACTCTGACGAGGCACATGGCCTGCCCCACGTCTATGACGACTGGCGGACGGACGTCCGTCGGAACTGTCTCCCCCGTAATTACGACGAGGAACGTCGACTCCTCTACGTCGCCATCACGCGAGCCGAGAGCCACGTCGTCTTCGCCGCCGGCGAGGACCCGAACACGTTCCTCGAGGAGCTCCCGGTCGACGTGGAGTCGGTCACGCCCGAGCTGGCCGCGATCGATCGCGAAGACGCTGAGCGGACCACGCTCCGGGTCGAGATGCCCGTCCAAGAGGGACCGACAGGACACACGCCGCACACGCTTATGCGCGATGAGGTATTCGAGGATGTCGAGGGGGGCCGCGGGACCGCGTTCGGGACCCACGTTCACGACTTCGCCGAGGCGTACGCGCTCGGTGATGACGTGAAGGCACGGAATAGCGACGAAGCACACGTCGCGCAGTTCATCGACGGACTCGACGGCGACGGCGACCCGTTGGTCGAAGAGGACGTCTCCCTCCCGCTGACGGTCGGCGGGGATCGCGTCACGATTTCGGGGACCGTCGACCTCGTGTACGTGACGCCGGACCGTGTCGAGATCGTGGACTACAAGACCGACCGCGGTCGGCACGGCGAGGACGAGTATCGCAAGCAGTTGAGCGTGTACTACCACGTCGCTCGCGAGGTGTATCCGGACCGTGCGATCACCGCCAGCATCCTCTACACCGAAACCGGGGCGCGACAGGAGATCGACCCGCTCGGCATCGACGACATACGCCGTCTCGTCGAAGCGGTCGAGACCCAAACGGGTGACGGTGGCCGGACCATGGACGAGTGACGCGGTCCGGCGAGTGACGCGGTCCGGCGGGTGACGCGGTCCGGACGGCCGATACGGATCGTACGTCGAAGGAGACGATCCGCTCGGTCCACGAAGCCCGAGTGATCCGCAGCCAGTCCGGTCCGTGGGCCGAGTCGATCGGGAGCCGGACGGTCTACGTCCAGACGATCGGGACCCACCAGATGGCGAACGCTGAAATGACGAGGATCGCTGGAAGGGTGATGATGACACCGATCTTCGCCATCTGCGGGATCGTCAGGTAGCCGCTGCCGAAGACGATGGCGTTCGGCGCGGTGGCGACGGGAAGCATGAACGCAAACGAGGCTGCAAATGCGGCGGTTGCCATCAGCGTGAGTGGCGGAACGCCGATCGCGACGCCGATACTCACCGCGATCGGCATGAACAACGACGCAGTGGCCGCGTTCGATGTGACGTTCGTAAGCAACACCACGACCGTCGCGATCAGCAGAATCATCCCGGCAAGTTCCGTGATTCCCAACTCAGCGATCGCGTCTGCGACGACGCCGTCGAGTCCGCTCTGCCGAAAGCCACGGGCGATCGAAAACCCGGCACCAAGCAACAACAGCACACCCCACGGGACCCGTGACGTGTATTCCCAGTCGAGCAGTCGCTCGCCATCGACCGGGATCAGGAAGACGAGGATGGCACCAGCAACGGCGATCATCGCATCGGTGAGCATCGGGACGACGGGCCGGAGAACGAACGGACGAACGATCCAGCCGGCGGCGACGAGTCCGAACACGGCGAGGACGCGTCGCTCACCGGTCGTCATCGGCCCTAATTCGCGCAGGTGGTCGTCGATCACGTCCGGACGACCGGGCTGGCGATCTATCGTCGGGCGCAAGACCACGACGAGCAACACCCACGCGATGAGCAGGAAGACCACGGCGATCGGGACGCCGACCAGCATCCAGTCGAGGAACCCGATCTCGATGCCGAGGCTCGACTCAGCCACACCTGCAAGAACCGCGTTCGGCGGACTGCCGATGAGGGTTGCGGCCCCGCCGATCGACGCGCCGTAGGCAATGCCGAGCATGAGCGCCACCCCGAACGGTGTGTTCGGGAGTTCGACCGCATCCGCCTCGAAGCCGTGGAGCAGTTCCCCCTCGACGGCGATCGGATCGTTGGGTTCTTCGAGCTCGTCACGATCGAGCGGCGGGGTTGTTCGACCGCCGATCGCCGTGAGCTCGACGATGACGGCGGCACCGATCGGTACCATCATCATCGCCGTCGCCGTGTTCGAGATCCACATCGAGAGGAATGCGGTCGCTGCCATGAACCCGAACACGAGTCCCTTTCCGCTTGTGCCGACGGTGGAGATGACGAGCAGTGATAATCGGTGATGGAGGTTCCAGCGCTCGATGGCGAGCGCGATGAGGAACCCGCCGAGAAGCAAAAAGACGATTGGATCCGCGTATGGCGTCGTTGCGTCTCCGACGGTCATCACGCCGGTTGTCGGGAAGAGAACGATCGGAAGAAGCGACGTGACTGGGATCGGAATCGCTTCGGTGATCCACCAGACGACGATCCAGGTCGTGCTTGCGAGGACAGCCGTTGCCTCCGGGGAGAGTGCGACCGGATCAGCGAGCTGCAGCCCGAGAAACATCACCGGACCAAGCAACAAGCCAATGGACCCCCGCGACACGGTGGTTTTTGAGATCATAGCTGACGACTCGGTCATATGTCGGTACGAATGAAGGGTGAGACGGAGTGATTTCTTGGTTCCGATCCCAGAGATCGCGCGTCTCAGTGCGGTCGCGGCTGGATCGACTTAAGCTATGTGGAGGGCGAACGGACGCCCCGATCGGCGATGACGCTCGGTATTCAACGCCACGTTGCTGGTCTCTCACGTTCGAATATCTGAACGATCCGAATACCTATGCTACTGAAGTCGTATAGTACTACTGCATCCGTCTTTAGTTAAGCCTCACACCTCGGTTGTGTAGCGGTAGCGAGTGTCTCTTGTAAGATCGGTCGCTGCTTGTGGATTTTTTGAGCGTCTTCGATCAGCCGTTCGAGCAGCGGCGGTGGTGAGTAGCCGAGGTACTCACCGAGTTCGTGGAGGATGAGCTGGGCGTGCGACCGAAAGGTCGCCGCCCAGCGCTCTGTCGGAAAGACGAGCTCATCATCTGCCTGCTCAGTGACGAGATCCAACAGATCACGGCTTACCAGCAGCGAGAGCAACGCTGCGTACAGCAAGATCTCCACCACGTGTTCGTCACTCGTGTCGAACTCATCCAGTTCGTACTGCGTCTTCAGCTCGCGGAACAGCAACTCAACTTCCCACCGACAGCGGTAGATCTCTGCTAAATCTGCCGGAAAGAACTCTTTTCTCGCCAAATTCGTCATATACAGATGGTAGTCGTCGGCGTCCTCGTCGCGGACGCCGACGACGCGAAATTGCTTCGTATCCAGCGATCGTGTCCCGTTGTACGGCCCTCGTTTGAACTCTACTTCGACCTCTACATCGATGTACTTCCGGTCGAGGTCGTCGAGAACAGCGCGGAGCTGCTTGCCCTCTAAGGGAATGGCGCGGCCGCGCCATTCCCGTAATTCTTCCGTAATCACCGGATTCGCGTTCTGCTTCAGCCGACTCACGAAGTAGCCGTCGTTCTCGTCGATCAGCGCAAACCGGCGGTACTTGAAATAGGCGAGATCGAACAACACGAGGCGGTTCTCAAGCCACGGCCCTGTTTTGAACAGGGTGCTGTCGTGCGTTTTTTCGTTAGCAGTGTCGAGCCGTTCAATCGTCTGCACCGTGGCATTGTGGAGCAGGTGGAGCTTCGCTCCAGCCTGCTCCTCGTGGCGGGCTTCGAACTGATCTGAGAGAAATTCGTGTAACCGCAACACCGTTCCATCAGCGATCATCACATCTCTAAATCGGTCGATATCAGCGTCAACAGCGTTAGGAACAGCGACCTCGTCGAGACCGCGCTCGACGAGGTCGCGGAGGTACTCCGCAAGCGTCGGAGTCAACCGCTGATAGAACCCGCCCGGAGAAATCGTTTCATCGGCAGTAGCGTTGTAACAGCGTCTAAACCCGGCGAGTGTTCGGCTTTCGCCTGCGGCGAAGCCGAACACGAATGCCCAGACAAAGGCAGGAATCTGGAGTTTGCGGTCACGTTCGACCACGCCGAGTTCCTCGGCGTGCTCTTCAAGGAACTCAGAGGGAAACAGTGTAGTGAGCCGACGCATAATTTGAGACGAGGAGGCTTCGTTGTGCACACTCGATTCCTCCTCATTCCTTCCGAAAAGTAGTCCCGATAAGCCGCCGCTGCCACGCGGTTTCTCGCTTAACTAAAGACGGATGAGTACTACTGTTATGAATAATGGCATTCGTCAACACGCCACAAGACCCCCGATTGACGATATCGCCTACCTCACCCGGTCTGAGCACCGGAATCAGACACTCGTCGCACTGACGGAGGGTCCACGGAGTCGCTCTGAACTCCGTGAGCTGACCGGTGTTTCCTCATCCACGGTGCGACGAACGTTGGACGAATTTGAAAATCGAACCTGGATCCGTAAGGAGGGATACCAATATGTCGCCACGTGTCTGGGGGAGGCCATCGCATCAGGGATGGAGGACCTGCTTAATCAGGTCGAAACTGTGCGAAAGTTGAGTGATGTTTGTCATTTACTCCCGGACGAAGTTATCGAGCTCACGCTCGAGATGAGTTCAGAGACGACGGTGACTGCCGCCGATCACGATGCGCCGTACCGCCCGGTGAGCCGATTCAGGTCGTTACTCTTAGAGACCGATCAGTTTCAGTTTCTCGGGGTTGATCTCGCCTTGCTCGAACCCTGTCGGGAGGAGTTTCGACGACGAATCCTCGACGGCATGCAGGCCGAAATCATTAATCCACCAGACGCTGCCAGATACATTATCTCGACGTATCCGGAACTTTGCACCGATATTCTCGAAAGCGGTAATCTGAACCCACTCGTCCACGACGACGTGCCGACGTATGGGATCAGTTTCTTTGACGAGCGGATCGCCGTTAATGACTACGACCCCGGCGGGGCCAAAGCAGATGTGTTGATCGACACCAATACACGGACGGCACACGACTGGGCAGAGTCGGTATACACGACATACAAATCCGAGGCCCGACCGCTCGAATACCAACACCTCATAGGGTAACAACTCACTGACCGAAGCGGGGCCACGTGTTCGATCGCCCCGGTACCCACTTTCGTGGAATCCCCATCAAGAGTGGTGGACAAGTGAGGATGACGACACAGCCGTGTCCGACTTGCAGCGGATGACGATCCTTCAACGGGTGCAAAACATACAGGACCTGCAGAAATTGCGGGAAATAGCTACAATAGCGTCCGATTCGTAGTGTCGATTGCAGGAGTGTAATAAAACCAATGGTAGCGGTAAACGGAGTGGATGTCGAACGACTACATGAAACGATAGAGGTCATTTCGGACGATCCGTTGCCCGGCCAGTTCCGATTCTACGCGGAGACCGAGTGGACGGACGCGCTGCAGTGTACCACGGCTATCGACGAATTCGATCAGGCGGGAGAACAGATCCGGACGCGGGAATTCCACGTCGAGGGCGACGAGCCGGAGCAGATCCTCGGCGACCGGTCGGCACCGAACGCGGTCGAACTGTTGCTCGCGGCGCTCGGGTCGTGTCTGAGCGTCGGATACGCGGCCAACGCCGCTGTGATGGACATCGAGATTCACGAACTTCGATTTGAGATGGAGGGCGATCTGGACCTGCGCGGATTCCTCGGTATTTCCGAGGACGTCCGGCCGGGCTACGAGTCCGTGACCTGCCGGACGCATATCGACGCCGACGCTTCCGAGTCAGAGCTTGAAGAGCTCCGAGAGCGCGTTGAGGCAACCTCGCCGCTAGTGGACAACCTCTCTAACGAGGTTCCGCTCGAAACCGAACTCGTCGTGGGGCAGTCGGCTTGACATCCTCCTCCGGCTCAAGCCGGAGGTATCCCGAGCGTTGGGATGGTAGGGTTTGCAGTCTCCCTGCTCTCTCGTGTTGAACGACCCGCTCTCGCGGTCGAACAGGAAGACTCCGGGCTGTGTCAACCAGCCGTTACTCATATCCCCCAACGGGGGACTCTGAGTTATCTTACGGCGGATGTTCACCGCACCGTTCACGTCCGCGTTCATCGTCGTCTCACCCGCCTAAAGGCGAGGGTGTTAGCCTCGTAGTTCTCTATAAGCGAATCACTCGACACACACAAACTCGAACGCGAGGTCAAGTCGATGGACGCTGATGTCGCGGAGTCAGCCGACGCGGAGTTCCGCTCGACGGAAATGGAACGATGTGTCGAAACCCGGTGGCCGTTCCGGTCGGACGACGAGCCGGACGGGTGAGAGAGACGTGGGCTATTCGACCGGCTCGTCGATTGCGCCGAGTTGCTGAAGACCGGCGAGGAAGTTCCAAGTGGCCCACGTTTCCACGATCTGCCCGTCTCTGACGCGATGCATGGCGTTCCCGGGTATCTCAATCCGTTCGTGTGTCGGTTCGATCCCTTTGAACGGACCCTCGTGTGTGCCGGTCATCGTTCCCTCGAATGCCACGATGTCGTTCTCTGCGATGAGTTCGCCGATGTGGACCTCGCTGTCGGGGAACGCCTCGTGGAGTCGCTGGAGCGCCTCGATGAACGGCTCTGGGCCCTGTGCATCGACGCCAGCATCCGGGTCGTGCCGCGTATAATCGGCGGTGAACAGCTCCGTCACTTGGTCGTAGTTCTGGTCGTTCGCCTCGCTGATGAACCGTCGAACGAGTTCTTTGTTCTCTCGAATGGTCGTTGCCATTGTGTCTTCTCCCTGGGTAAGTCATTCTCTAGGTGGCTCGATGACCCCACGTTGGGTAAACAGGCCCAGCATATCCCGGAGGTCGTATCCTTCGACCCACTTGCCGTCCACGAACCGCGTGAGATCCATCCCGGTCAACGCCACGGGGTTTCCGGTCGGATCGATTCCCATGAATTCGCCTTCGTGGGTGGCAGTGACCGAGACGCGCTGAGCAATCCGGTCGCCATCGGCGACGATCTGTTTCAGTCGAACCCCGCAGTCGGGACACGCCGCGTAGAGCAGGTCGGCGAGCTCACGGACGCCGTCAGACCCGCGGACTGGCTCCGGACGCGCAGCATTGTCGCCGACGACGTCGTCGGCGACGAGTTGGTCAATCGCGTCACCGTTGCGTTGTCCCCGGACCTCCTCGTTGAACCGGCGAGCGTATTTCTCGTTGGTTTGTTCGGGCTTCGTCATGGCACTCCCCGTCTGGTTATGTTATTCGCCGGGTGATTCGACGACGCCGAGTTGCTGGAGCATCCCGAGTTGATCGTAGGTAAGCCAGACTTCCGTGATTTTCCCATCCTCGACTCGCAGGACGCCGCTGGCCGGGAATTCGACTTCCGTACCTGTCGGGGGAATCCCCTCCAGTTCCCCTTCGTGGGTTCCGGTGGCCGTCCACCGAGCTGCAACTCGGTCGTCCTCGGCGAGAATGACCTTTGGCGTGTATTTCATATCCGGGAATGCCTCGTAGAGGGCCTGTTCGTGCTCGGTGACCGCTTCGACACCGTGGAACTCCTCGTCGTGGTCGTGGAGAACGACGTCGTCAGCATGGGTGTCAGCGAACGCATCGAAATCTCGGTCGTTGAGCGCGTCGAAGACACGCCGGAACAGTTCCTTGTTGGTCCGTGTTGTTGCCATCAGTGGGTCCTCCGTGGAGTCATAGACTCCTCGTCTCTCTCTTCCCGGAGACGGCTATTCGCAATATTCCCTGAACGATGCTCACAGTGTGAACGAGGCGCTCAGGGTGGAACGGGTGGCTAACCGGGGAACTGTTCCGGGACAGTTTCGATCTAGTAGAGCAGCTCGTGCGTATCGTACACGTCCTCGGGGTCGGCTATCTGGTTAATCGACAACCGGTAACGGCTGTCAGTCGTGTCTCCGTTCCGGCGGTTCGAAGACGCCGAGTTGCTGCACGAGCCCCACCGTGTCGGCTTGACCCCAGGACTCGACGAACTGGCCGTCTTCGACCCGGAGGATACCGATACCCTCCATTTCGATCTTCTTCCCCGTCGGTTCGATCCCCATAAACTCGCCTTCGTGCGTACCGCTGATCCGGTCACGTCGCACCACCTTGTCGCCTTCGCTGATAACGTCCTCGACCGTCCACTCGGCGTCCGGAAATGCCGTTAGAAACCGTGATACGAATTCCTTGACCCCCTCGGGACCGTGATAGGCCTCAGTGAGTGCAGAATAGCGTCCGACGTAGTCGTCCGCAAACAGTTCGTCGATGACGCCCATATCGTCCGCATTTATCGCTTCCACCACTCGACGGGCTTTCTCCTTGTTTTCCGTTGTTGACATGTGATGTCTGCCTCCATAGCGGTCCAGCGTTGTCTTCGCTGAGATGCCTTATCGCAATGTCCCGTGAACAGCGTTCACAGTGTGAATGGCGGACTGGCTAGTGGTACACCCGTGGGACATCGATATCGGCGCGTCTGAAAATGGACTGTCAGCGTCTGTAGGCCGTCTATGATGAGACTCCCAACACACGGGGGGCGAGGTACCACCCTATGCTATTTAGTGGAGTGCGTGGTACCAATACACATGAATTCGGCACTCGACGACGTCGCGTTTCTCGCGTTGTCCGAGAACCGAATCGCCCTGCTCGCGGGACTGAGCGACGATCAAGCGCACACGCGCGACGAGTTGATGGACGCCACCGACGTCTCGCGCCCAACCCTCGGGCGGATCCTCGACGACCTCGAAGAACGTGCCTGGATCACCCAGTACGGGCAGGAGGCACAGATCACGTCACTCGGTGCGTGGGTCCACGACGAATTCACCGACTTGCTGGAGATGATGGACACCGCACGACGGTTACGTGCCGTCGAACAGTGGCTCTCGACGGACACCCTGGCGTTCGAACTGAAGCGTCTCACCGATGCGACGGTCACGCTGCCGAGCCAGAACAATCCGCTTGCACCGATGCACCGGGCGAGTGAGCTTGAGCGCACTGCCCGGCAGTCTCGGGTTCTCACACACGCGCTCCCGGCCCCTTGTCTGAACGCACACTGGGAGGCGATCACGACCGGTACTCAACAGTTCGAAGCAGTGGTGACGCCGAACGTCGTCGCAACGATGACTGACACAGCACACCGCTCACAGTTCACCGATATTCTTACGGCCGACCAAGCAACCGTGTACGTCTGCGACGATCCCATTCCAGATGTCGTCGGGATCAACGATGGGGTCGTGTACTTCGGGGTCGATGACGACAAGGGTGCGCCCCTCGCCCTGATCGAGACTGGCGATGAGACGGTTCACACCTGGGCTGCGGAGACGTTCGAATCCTATCAGGAAGGCGCCTTACTCCTGACGCCGGACAGTTTTTCAGAGATACAGGAGACGACGTCTGACTCGGAGCAGCTAATGGAACTCGAGTCAATTGAAAACCCTCAGTAGGTGACCCGAATCGAAAGAGGTCAGCGTCCGGCGGTAGTCGTATATCGTATGCCATCGAATACCACACAATGTATTCGAACAAAACGACACTCGCCGACGTCGAGTTCCTCGTCAGTTCACCGAACCGTCTGGATGTGTTCGACGCGGTTCGAACAGCTCCCCGACCTCGCCACGAGTTACGCGAGCGGATCGATGCCTCGCGCGTCACTCTCAGTCGTATTTTACGCGACCTCGAAGATCGGAAGTGGATCGAACGAAACGATGGAGAATACTCCCCCACGCCTCGTGGCGAGATCGTCACCAGAGAGGTTGCCCAGCTCTTCGCTAATCTGGAGGCACTCGACGGACTGGAAGCGGCATTGCTATGGCTCCCGGTCGAACTGTTCGACTTCGACCTCGCTCGTGAGAGAGATAACCGGTCACTGACCGTTTTGCACGCAATGCAGAAGCCACTCTTGCAAAACGGGGTTGAGGACGTAGCGATCGCCACAGGCACGGCAGTAGTAGCGCCGAGAGGCGAGAGAGGGGCGATCAGTCACGGAAACCTCCTCGTTTGCGGATCTAACCGCGCGACGTGACGGGGCCGCGTTCGCACATCGAATGAGAACTAATCGACGGAGATCACCGAAACGCGTGAAACCTCCGAAAAAAGGGTTTTGAACGGCTCTACCGCTGGTGGATGTTTGCTTCGATCCGGGTGAAATTCGGATGGGCGCTACAGGATTTGAACCCGCTTCGCTCACCCGTGAAAATAACCTCCGGGCGTGCGCCCTGACGGGCGTTCCCGGAGTCGTTTTCACGGCCTCGCAGACAGCACCCGGTGCTCGCGCAGGGGCGCTGCGCTTCCGGCCCATCACACCCAACACCGCGGCGGGCGGTCGGGCATCCATCTCTCCCGGCGGGGAGATCGGAGTATGTCCACACCAAGACCAGAAATCACGGACGACGCACCGCTCAGAGACATCACACCCTCGGACGCGCTCGAACTCTACATCAAGGACAAACGCGCCGACGGCGCCTCACCCGCAACCATCCGCAGTCACCGGTCGCGCCTCAGCAAGTTCATCGACTGGTTCCAAGACGAGACCGACTACACCCACCTCAACGAACTCGACGGCTTCGACATCAAGCTCTGGAAGTTCCACCGATTCGGCGAGGAGAACGACGCCGCCGGCGACAAGGACTGGAACACCGAATACAGCGTGTTCACCGTCAAAACCCAACTCGACACCCTGCGCGTGTTCCTCAAGTTCTGCGCCGAACTCCAAGCCGTCCCACTCGCCCTCCCCTACCGCGTCAAATCCCCCTCCAAAGGCGACGACAAGCAACGCAACAACGAAATCGACGACGAACGGTGCCGCCACATCCTCGAACGTCTCGACAGGTACCACTACGCCTCCTTCGAACACGCGCTCATCGTCACGCTCTGGTATCCCATCCTCCGCGTCGGCGCCGCACACTCCCTCGATCTCGACGACTTCCACCCCGACGAGCAGTACCTCCGCCTCCGCCATCGCCCACCGAAAACCACTCTCAAGAAGAAGTCCAAGAGCGAACGCAAGGTCGCGATCCGAGAGAAGACGGCCAACATCATCGCCGACTACATCAACGAACACCGGCACGACGTGACTGACGACGCCGGCCGCGAGCCGCTGTTCACGACAGAGAACGGTCGCGCGTCGATCACCACCCTTCGCAACACGATCTACTCCATCACCCAACCGTGCTTCTACACGGGCGAGTGTCCGCACGACAGGAAGATCGCCGACTGCCAAGCCGAAGCCAACAAGAACGACGCCTCCAAGTGCCCCACGAGCGAGAGCACGCACGCCATCCGCCGCGGGTCGATCACGTGGCACCTCCGCGAGGACGTGTCCAAGGAAGTCATCTCCGACAGGGCCGACGTCAGCGTCCGCGTCATCGACTCGAACTACAACCAACTCTCTGAGACCGAGCGGATGGAACTCCGCCGCGATCACCTCCCCGGAGACCTCTGACTACACCCCCAAGTCGAGGTCTTCGATCACCGCGTTCGCCGCGAGCAGGGTTTTGATGTTGGCCGCGTCGGACGAGAGATCGGAGTAGCGTTCCAATGCGGCGCCCACGTCGGCGTAGACCTCGGCCGTTTCGAGCGCGCCGTTGCGCGCCTGCACGACGACGTGGACGTCCTCGATCTGCTCGGCGACGTCACTCATCGCTGACCACCTCGGCTGTCACGACTTCGCCGGTGTACTCGTCGATCACCTGACCGGTCTCGTCAACCTCGGTCACCCAGCTGACCGTGACCGCCCGCCACCCGCCACCATCGGCCTCAATGGTGTAGACCATACCACCCACCTCCCAGTCCTCGATCTCCCGCAGCCCACCGGGAAGCAGGATGGCGGCGAACTCTCCGTGCGGCGGGTCGTGGCGCGTCTCCTCGGCGAGCGACGAGTCGACGTCGACGGCGGCGATGACCGTATCCACGACACGGCCATCATCCGTCTCAATCCGGACTTGCGAGCCCGTCTCTCTGGCCCGGCGCACCACGTCGATGATCTCCGCCGGCGTGTCAGTCATCGTCTTCACCCCGCATCCGCGGCGTCTCGACGCGCTCCCACTCGCTGTAGAACTCGTCCTCGGCGTCGAACGGGACGGCGGGGCCGAACGCGCACTCGCAGACGAGGCGGTACTCTCCACGCTTCGCGTCCCACCGCATCACGATGGAACTGCCGCAGTCCCCACACTCGACGGGGTGGCCTGCGTAGTCGTCTTCCGCGCTGTGCTTGCTGTCGTCGGAATCAGGTGCCTTCATCGGCGCGCCAAAGGTATCCGAGCACCCGGGATAAAGGCACGAACGGGCCAGCATTCTGCCACACGAACCCTTATCCGACGCGAACCACCGTGACCCGCTCGCCGACACAGACACCTACTCGCGACGGAAGTGCTGGAGCGCGAACACCGCGTCCCAGCCCGTCCTCCCACTCGCGTCCAGCACGCCCTCACGTTCGGGGAACATCTCGACGGCCTCGGCGAGCAACCGTTCCACCTCGTCCTCACCCAACCAGTCAAGGAACCCCGTGAGCGACGACTCTGTGACTTCTTCGACGTACTCGCCCCACACGCCGGACACACCTGTCTCCCGCGCGTAACGCACGTAGGCGTCCACCAGAACGACGCGTTCCACCGCCTTCGAGCGCACCTTCTCGGTCGCCTCGAGTGCCCCTTCGCGCATCCGCCACCCCTCGGACGTCAACACGTGCATCTCCCCGATGTCACGCCGGTCACCACGCCACGCCTCCGACGGCATTTCCGCGTCCTGCTCGGAGTCAACACCCGATTTCCACCGCTCTGGCAGGGTCACGAACGGCTCCTGCCACTCACCCTCCTCTGTTTTCGCACGAACGCGCCCATACGGGTACACGAGGCCGTGTTCGTCCCTGATCTCCTCAGCGATGCGGATCAGCACTCGCAGCTCACCCTCGTCCCACCCCCTCCGATGCTTCTCGGGGGTGCGGATCTCCGGCTCGTTCTCGACTGCGAACCAGCCCTGCACACCCTCTGCCTCGAGCCAGACCGAGCTGACGCTCACCCGGGCGAGACGATCAACCAGCTCCTCGCTCATCTCGTCACAGACTGTCGAAACGGCCCCAGAAAGAAGACTCGGAATCCGTCCGCCTTACACCACGTCGCGCAGAAGACAGACCCATCCCACGAGTGGCGGCCAGTCGCGCGACTGCCAGCCGGACTATCGGGCCTTGATGGTCTCGTAGGCGAGGTGCCAGCACGCGGGCATCGGTTCGTCCTCGAAGGACACACGACAGATGCACTTCTCGGCGCGCCGCCCGTCCACGACGGTGAGGCGAACATCATCCCCACACCGCCCACAGACCTTCTCGTGGGATTCCATCCTAACTAAAAGTAAGCTCTCAAACAATTTAAAAGACTCGCGCTACCGGCACGCAGTCACGCGGTCAGCACCCGTTTCGCTTCCAGAACCTCGTGGAACTCGTCCGGGTCAATCTCCTCGTCACTCCCACCAGCGTCAGGATGGTTGTCCAAGACGTACTCCTCGTACGTCTCACGGATCTCGTCATTGGACGCGTCCTCGTTGACGCCGAGTACCTCCCGAGCCTCGGCCTCGTCGAGGTTCTCCTCGGTATCCACGTCGTAGAGTGTCTCACGAACACCCTCCCGGAACTCGGCCCACTCGAGCATCCACTCACGGTACTCGTCGCGTCCATCAGTTGCACTGCCTTCAGACACCAGTTCCTTGAGACGGTTTCCGTCGATAGCAGTGAGTTCGCCGAGACGCCCCGCCAACTTCGTCACTACACGACTCGCACCCGACATCTTCTCGGAATCAGACATCCCGTCCCACGAACGAGTACCCGTGTGCATCCCAGCCATCGTTTCGGACGCCTCCGCGACGATCCTCCAGAGTTCTTCCACGTACGCTTCCTCGTCCACACAGTACTCGCCGGACAGTGACCCATCACGATTCCAACCGCTGACGTACTCGGTTATGTATTCCTCCACGTCATCGGCGAACCGGTCGGGATTGTCGATGTCCTCGTACGAGTTCACCCACCCTTTCGACTCCTTTGCAGCGTGCGTCTTCACCGTCTTCACCATCCCGTCACCCACGAACCCGTCGTCGACGGATGGGTGAGGGAGCAGCACGCCCTGCCGGATCATCTGGCTGCGATAGTTGCGCGCCGTCGAGGCGGACATACCGAGTGCCCCAACGATGAGTTCCTCGATGTCGCTCCAATCAACCCACTTGGGGTACTCGTGGTTGAGCATCCCGACTACGGCAGGAATGAGATGGTCAGGCTTCTCCTTGACCACGGTGGAGGAGCTGACGTCGATAGTGGCCACCTCGTCGGGATCGATGGCCTCGTCGTGCTGGTACTCACCCGACACCCCCACAATCTGCTCCTCTACGTCGGTGACCTGCGGCGTGTCAGGGACACCGGAGACGGGTTCGTCGCCCTCGTCGGCCGAGACTTCCTCGCTGGCCTCGCGGTCGTCAGAAAATATATCTGCGCCGTTCTTCTCGGAAGGTGCGTTGATGCTGCTCAGCATCTCCTCCTGATTGTCGAGGATTTGCTGAAGGAGTTCTTCCTGTTTTGCGTCGTTCTGACCGGTATTACGGCTGTTCGCGTCGTCGCTCACGATGGTGCCGTCTTCGGTGATCGTGTGGCGGTCGAAGAAGTCCTCGAGCGCCTTGTCGATGATGTCTGCTTGGCTGCTCGTGCTGTTGTCAGCCCAGTTGGAGACTCTCTCGCGGAGATCGTCGCTGAAGTAGACGGAATGACCGGATCGTTCTACCATCCAATTGACACTATAGGTTCTCTATAGGATAAACGTATCGGGCCGGTGACCATTCCACCACCCTCTATAAATTTTCTATAGCTTGTACAGTAGTAGTAGTAGTAGGTTGAGGTTGGAGAGAGGAGAAGACGAGAGACCGTCGAACCAAACCCGACGTTCAGAGGCTCTCGCGTCCGAACCGACTCCGCGCCCACGACGCCAACAGACCTTCCGACGCGAGCGCCGCAGATATATTTTCTCAGCGGGGGAGAAAGTCTACAGGTGCCCCCACGTCGTCGAACGGCGACCGACGAGAGCGCCGTTGACGACAGCCGAGGGTGCGCCGCTGCCGCCGCGACTGCAAGAGAGGGAATCGTCCGACCGGGCCGTGGCCCAGCGCGGGAGGGGAGTCTTCCGACGCTCCCGCGACGTGGCGCCGTCTCTCCCCTCCGCGTGGCGGCGTCCTACGGCGCGCCGACGTGTGGGGCCGCCGTCGATGTTCCCGTCGTCCGCGTCGGCTGGCGGCACCTTCTCGGCGCCGTCTCGCCTTCGCCGGGGGAACGTGGGGGAACCTGCTTGCGCGTCGGCGTCGCTGTCTCTCCACCCTCGCCGAGGAACACGGCGGGAACCCCTTTGGTTCGACTCGAACTTCGAGACCTCCTTCGGACGTGATCGGGTCGGAGTCCACTTTGCGCGTGGATGTGCCCGGGAACCTGCTTGCTCGAGGACACTGCGGGGAGCCTCCTTGGCGTCGACGCCGGAGCCCCTGTTCCGCCGGCGAGACCGGCGGGGAACCACCCTTCGCGTAGACCCGGTGGGAACCCTTCTTGCGCGTAGACGCCCGGGAACCAGTTCTTGCAGTGATACCGGGGAACCGCCTTGCTTGTGGGGGCACTTGCTCCGCTGCCCGGGCGTCGAGGCACGTGGACTCCTACTCGTCGTCGATGACTCGGGCCTTCCTTCGTGGTGACGCGGGCCTTCCTCTCTTGCTCGACAGATGTTGACGAGACCTGTCTCCACGAGACTCCTCGAGGTGGCCCGGGGATGATATGGGGCTCGGCCCTTGACTTTGAGAGCCCCCTGTTGTTCTGCTGGCGAGACCCGGTGGGGAACCCGCTCGCGGAGCCCTGCGGAGCCAGCGGTACCGCCGGGGATCGGGGTCTATTTACTGACGGCGGCGCTCTTTGCATACCTTTGGTATGATATTCTCGGTATTAAGACACATACGTTACCAGACATTACTAGTACATGATGGCAACGATCAACAACGTGGAACTGGATTGGAAGGCGCAGGACGTCCTCGAAGCCCTCGTCGAGAATGGCGGGGAGGCGACGACGAGCGAGGTGAAGTCGTACACGGGGCTGGAGCGTAACGAGGTCATCAAGTACCGCTTCGGGAAGCTCGCCGAGGCGGGGCTCGTGGAGACGCACCAGCCGGAGGCGCGGAACGGGCGACCGGCGGCGAAGGTGGCACGGCTCACTGACGCCGCCGAGGAGTTGCTGGACGGTGATGGTGAGGTGGATCTCGAGGTTGAGGTGGGTGACGATGATCTCACCATCGACGAGCGGATGGAACGGTTGGAGAAGCAGATGGCGCCGATCAGGGAGACTTACGGTGAGGTGAAGAAGCGGGTTGCGGAACTCGAGGAGGCCGTCGAGGAGCACGACGAGGAGTTGGACGGTATCGCGGAGGAGATCCGGAACGTGAAGCGGGCGATGGACGTGGACGGCCCCGACACGCGTGACGGGGACTTGGCGAGCGAGCTGGAGTTCGGCGACGACTGACCCTATTCTTCGCCGGCGTTGACGTGGACGTCGTCCAGCGCGCGCTGGACGCCCGTGCGGTCGATGATGTTGTCGAGGGTGCGGCAGTAGCCTTCCCACGCGTTCTCGGCCCAGTCGTCCGACGTGGAGGACAGTCCGCGCCCGTCGGGTGCGAGGATGGTGGCCACGGGAGTCTCGGCGAGGTGTTCGGCGAGCGCGTGACGACGCGCCTCCGCCAACGCCATCATCGTGGGGTGGGCTTCGGGTGCGATCACGACGACGTGCAGGCCGGTGGGCATCGCGTCGTCTTCGCCCGCGTACGCGAGCAGGCGGATGTTGACCCCGTACCGGAGGCCGCCGTCGACGCCGCGCACCACGTCCCCGGGCACGTACGCGATGTAGTCGTGGTGAGTGTCCACGGCGTCGGCGGGCATCGAGTTGGTCACCTCTTCGACGTCGACCGTCCACGACTCCATCTCGGGCGCGTCGTGATCCTGCCAGACGATGTATTCGACGATGCTGGAGGCGGTGAGCGCGGGGTAGCGGTTGTCGGTGGGTGCGAGGCAGTCGAGACTGCCGACGGCGGCGACGTCGAGTTCGTGCTGGCGGCAGTCGTCGCTCTTCGCGGCGAGGTGATCGGTGAGGGTGAGCGCGTCGGCCGCGTCGTCAGGGAGGTAGTCGGTGGGCTGCATCGTCACTCGTCCTCCTCGACGCGGGCGGTCATGCGGTCGTCTTCGTCGGCGATGATGGCGGCTTCGACGCCGTCGCCGTCCCGCGAGACGAGGATGGTGGTGTCACCGTCGGGCCGGTGGGTGATGTTGAGCGTGAGGTCAGAGTCGGCCAAGTCGAACTGCTGGGCCTCGTACTCACCATCGCTGTCGAATTCGCGGTCACGCGGGCGGATGAGTCGTGGATAGTCAGGGGTGTTCATCGCGGTCTTCAGTTGCGGATGGTGGGATAAAGGGATCTGCCGGCGAGGCTGCTGGCGAGTGGTGGAAAGGAGGAAAGTGTGGATGTGTGAGCAACCCGATGACACCGCGAGTGGGAGCGCGGACATCCATCACGCGCTCCACGTAGATGTAGGGTGTTTGACTGTTTAAGGCTGCGGCGTCAGGGGGTCTCGCCTTCGTGGGGTACCAAGTCGGCGTGTCGGAAGTCGACGGGTAGGGTCTTGCCGCTCGTGGCGTCTTGGACGCGGTAGAGGTGGCCGTCGAGCTGGCGACCGGTCTCCTCGGCGAGGGAGTCGGCGAGTCTCTCGACTACTTCGCACACACGCCCGTGGTGTTCCGCGTCGGGATCGTCCTCGGCGAGGTAGACGCGCACCCGGTCGCCGGGCTGGTAGGGCGCGTCGGCTGGTTGCGGGATGTCCTCCATCTCTTAGTCGCATTTAAGACCCGGCGACATGAAAGGGGTTGATAATGTCTGACGAGTTCGTTTCCGAACTCCATTCTGCCCTCTGCGAGATTCATAGCGAGGTTCGCGAGGAGGGAAGCGAGTTCGACTTCCGGTACAGTCTGGTAGACCACCTGTTCACCGACGCGCTCGGCTGGTCACGCACCGAGGGCGAGGGCCACGTCAATTTCGAGGACGACCGCAAGGACGTCCTGTGTTTCGACGATGATGACCCGCCGTTCCCGGTTGTGGTCTGTGAGACGAAGCGACCGTCCCATGACCTCGAACTCCCCGACGTCGATCAGTTGGAGACATACATGGTGGGCGTCGGGAGCGCGGAGTACGGCATCCTCACCAACGGCCACGAGTTCCGCCTGTACGAGTACGAGCCGGACGAGCGCACAATCCGCGCCATCGACGGCTTCGCGCTTGACGAGGTGGTGGACGTGGAGCCGAGTGGGCTGTCGCCGGAGCAACGCGAGGTGTTGGAGGAGTTCGAGTACCTGCGACAGGATCGGTTCACGAACGTCGGTGACGCGGAGTACTTCCGACGGCGGGCGCGCGAGGTTCCCGTCCAGCACCAACCCGGTACGGACGACGAGGGGTACGAGCTGTTCCTCGACGCGGTGAAGAAGTCGCTGGACGAGCTGTCGAGCGTGATGAGCCGGTTCTTCGACGATTACAAGGAACGACCGGAGGACTCGTATCCCCGCGAGTTCTTGGAGACGACGTTCCCGGACTGGCAGGATTGGCGCGAGTACACGGGCAAGAGCGAGGACGCGAAGAAGACGTTCTGCCGGGAGACGGCGTACATCCTGATGAACCGGGCGATGTTCGCTCGGATCGCCGAGGACAAGGAGATCGTCGGTCAGACGCGTTTGTCGGGACGTGGGATGGCAGAGGCCGTCGAACGCGGCGATGACCGCCCGTACCTCGATGCGTTGATGGACACGTACGACCGGATCGACGATCACTACGCTGACCTGTACGAACTGGGTATCTTCGACTGGTGGTGGGTGAGCCGGGACAAGCGCCAACGGTTCGGTTCTGACGAGGAGAGTCGGCAGGAAGACCTCGAGGATGACTTGGACTACCGACTCGGGGAGGTCTTCAAACGTCTCAACCGGTTCGACTTCGAGTACGTCAACCGCGACATCCTCGGCCACGTCTACGAGGACTACCTTCCACAGGACGAACGGAAGGAGCTCGGTGAGTACTACACCCCCATCGAAGTCATCCGGTATATGCTGGACGAAGCCGGGTACCGGACGGGTGAGGGCATCGGTCAGGAGAAGATCCTTGACCCGGCGTGTGGGAGTGGTGGCTTCCTAACTGAGGCGTGTGAGCGGCTGATTCAACACTTTATCAACAAGTTCGGTGAGACGAGTGTTCACTACCTCGACGCGGAGCAGGCTCGGACGATACTGGAGCGCGTCGAACAGAACATCTACGGCATCGACATCAACCCGTTCGCCGTCCACATCACGCAGATCAACCTGCTGTTCCGCACCATCGACTTGTACGACAAGGTGACGGAGCAAGACCCGTCGTACACGATGGACGGGTTCCAGATTCACGTCGCGGACACGTTGACTCCGACCCTCCTCGAGAAGCAGGAGGGGAGTACGGATAGTGAGAGTCAGCAGTCCCAGATTCAGCAGTTCGCCAACTACAACGGGCGCGCGCAGTCGTTCCTCGACGACCGGAACGAGGTTGACCGAATCAAGGACGAGGTGGAGTTTGACGTCGTGGTGGCGAATCCGCCGTACGTGCGCACGCAGAACATCAACGGGCCGAAGGAGGAGTACGCGGAGCGGTACGCGTCCGTCGACAGCAAGTCGTTCGACATCTACGTGCCGTTCATCGAGCGAGGCATCGAGTGGTTGGCGGACGACGGGCGGTTGTCGTACATTTGCCCGAACCGGCTGCTTACTCACGAGTACGCACGCGACATCCGCGACACGCTCGCCGACGAGCCTCTGACGCACCTCATCGACTTCACCGACGTAGAGGTTTTCGACGCCGCGACGCCGTACCCTTGTATCGTGTCCGTCGACCGTGACGAGTCACCCGATCAGGACGTCCGTTGCGCTCGGTTTGCACATGAAAGAGAGGGGGTGTTGGACGAGATTTTCCAGAGCGACGAGTGGGAGACGCCGGACGGCATCGACGAGTACGATTTGTTCACGTACCCGAAGGGGCAGATGTGGGAGGATAACGAGGACGACTACTTGGCGAGCTGGAAGCCGATGCCGGACGCGGAACGTCGCGTGTTCGACGCCATCGAGGAGACCTCGTCGCGGCGTCTCCGGCAGGTGTCGGATGAGGTGTTCGTCGGTATCCAGACGAGCGCGAACCCGGTGTACCTTGGCTTCATTGAGGACGGGGGTGTTGAGGGTGGTGACGACGTCGTCCAGTTCCGTGCGAAGGGTGACGACGAGGCACAGCCCATCGAACGCGACATCCTTCGTCGACTGCTCCGTGGCCCGGAGATCGACCGTTGGGGTGTTGACTGGGAGGGTCTCTGGCTGGTGTTCCCGTACGAGGTGGAGAATGGTGATGCGGAGTTGATGTCGGAGGAGAAGCTCCGTGACGAGTACGAACACACATGGACGTTCCTCGAGGATCACAAGGACTACCTGCAGGATAGAGACGTGCAGGACGACCGATGGTGGGCGTTCGGCCGGCGGCAGAACGTCGACAAGATGGAGCCGGACAAGATCATGACGAACATTATGAGCAGCTACAGCCGGTTCGTCGCCGATCTGGACGGAGAGTACTACTTCCTCGGTGGTGGGAATGCTGGTGGGTACGGCGTCCAACTGATGGACGAGTACGCACCTTCGGACGAGGAACACCTGTACTATGTCGCGCTTCTGAACTCGTCGGTGTTGGAGTTCTACCACAAGCACATCGCGCCCATCTTCGGTGGGAAATACTACTCGTACAACAAGCGGTACTTGGAACCGCACCCAGTCGTACTCCCGGATGACGTGCCTTCGGACGAGGTTGTTGACCTCGCCGACCGGATTCAGACGGCGCGAGCGGAGATCACCGACTTGGAGTACAAGACCTCGGACATCCGTAACTACCTCTCGGAGTACGACCGCTCGTCCACCGTACTTGACCTTGCTCAGTCCATCGAACTCGACGACGATGACTATCGTCAGGGGCCGATCAGGAGAGATGCACAGATGGATGTCGAGACGGCAGAGGAGGTCTACAAAGTGGTGATGAAGCGGGGGCACGAGATCGGTTTCGATGACGAACGCGTGCGCGACTTCGTGTTCGGGATGTTGACCGCACAGGATAGGAGGTTGACGCGCTCGGAGGTGATGAACATGGACGTGCCGCCGCGTGAGGACGTTATAGAGCTGATGGAGCATCTGGCGGACGATGAAGCCCGCATCAAGTCACTGTCCGAGGAGTTCGAGGAGCGGCAGGACGAACTGGACGAGTTGATTCTCCGGGGTGTGTACGACTTTGGCGACCGGCAAGAGTCGGTTGTTGAGGAGTTCTTGGAGGTCTGGTAGGCGGTCTGCTGCACTGCGCTAGCGGTGTGCAGCGACCGGCGCGGCTGCCCCTTTTCTTACCGGATAGCTTACTATTAGATGTGGTAGCGGAACAGATCGACTACTACGCGTACGTGCTCGTGACTGACCTGAGAGACCTCGACGCCGTCGAGACCGACGGGTGGCGGCTGGAGCGTTGGCGCGCCGAGGGCGTGGTGATGGCCTACGAGATGGATGATGATGGGGAGTGGCGTGCCCGGCACTACTACCGACCGGACGAGCTGCGGGAGCAGGCGGAGGACGCGCCCCGACGCGCCGCTAAGGTGGGTGATGATGGTGCGGTGTGAGATGCTCCGCGCGCTGGGCGCGTGCGGTGACATGGGGCCGTCTGCGGTCAAGGAGGCGATGACTGGCGTCGCGTCGGAGGCGGCCCTGCTCGCCGCAGGGGCTGGGGTTCTCGCCGCCGCTGTCGTGGTCTCGCGCACCAACGCGGGTGATGGCCGTGAGTGAGGCCAAGACCATCGGAACCGTCCTCCTCGGGGTTGTCGTTCTTGCGTTCGCTGGTGGATACATTACAGGAGTCGAACGGGCAACACCAAGCGTCGTTGATGTCAATTTGGCGGATAGAGAGACACCGACCGGTGAGGTGGAGTACGATTGCTCTGACGGGGTGTGCGATGTGACGGTAACTGTCGAGGAATGGAGAAACTACGAAACACTAGCCGTAGAGGATCTGAACACGGCAGAGACGTACTACTTGCATCCCGGAAACGAGTCGGTGACTATCGAGGATGTGGCGAAGCACAAATACGATGAAGTGGCCGTCTACGTGCCGGTGAGGGAGCTTACGGCGAGCGATGTCGTCTGGTACGAGTACTTCGACGATGCAGATGGGGATCGGCAGTCGTTCGGTGGCGAGGTGGAGAGGGACTACACCGTGGGTGTTGATTCGTCCGACGTTCGGTGACCGGCTGCCCCTTTTGTCGGTTAGCGACGTAGTATCATAGTGGTGACAGACGTACCGTACACCACGAAATGGACTACTGAAGCGTCCACCGACGACGTACTCTATGTGACGTTCGCCAGCGGTTGGCGACTGGAGATGCACGACTGCGGAGACGGCGTGCAGGTGATGGTCAGCGTGCCGCTGGACGAGCTGGATGAGTGGGAACAGCCGGAACAGATGCGGGGGTTCTACCCGGAGAGCTTCGACGTGGTTGTCGCGGAGTTGAAGGAGCGTCTCGGCGAGATTGACGGTCTCGACGAACTCGGCGAGGGTAGGATTCGGACGCGAACCTTCCACGAGATCTCCAAGACCGTCGCCGAGCACGCGACCGGTGACGAGCCGCGATGCGTTGACCGCGCACCCGAGCAGCAGTCCCTCGAAGCGTTCTCGCGCACTAGCGCGGGTGAGAACAATGGTTGATGTTGATCGTGTCATCGCCCCGATTCTCGTTGGACTCGTCGCGCTGGCGTTTGCAGGCGGCGGATACCTCGCGGGCGTCGAACACGCGCAGATGCAGGACGACGACTCGCCGAGGAACATCACCGTCCACGTGCCGGGACACACTCACGAGCAAGAGCCCCGGACGCCCACCGTCCGCGTCAACGTGACTGACGTGGAGTGTGGGGAGATCGACTGGAAGGACGGGCGATGGTGTGACGCCCGTACCACCGTCCACACGTCCGCCGAGGAGGCCATCGTCGCCAACAACCGAGGGGCGGCGGTATCCCTCGAAGCCGGGTACGTGACCGCGCTCGGAGCCGACGAGGGAGAGAAGTTGACCGTGTACGTGGTGGAGAACGGCGACGTAACGCCGGTCAAGCAGATCCACCTATCCGGCGGTGAAGCCACGGTTACGGCGGCGGAGGCTGGAGACGGCCCGCTCGCCGAGGAGAACGATTCGCGCACCAGCGCGGGTGAGACGGATGGTTGAGCCGTTCGGCGAGGACTGTATGGAGTGCGAACGTCACGTGCAGGACTGGCGCGGACTCGCCTACGAAGTCGAGGGGAACCGATGGGAGTACCTCTGCCCCGAGTGCGCGGAGAAGCGTGACTACCTCGACGAGCGCGCGATCGACGACGTGGAGTGCCCGGAGTGTGGGCAGAAGCGGGACGTAGAGCGTGTCGGTCTGCACGACGTCGACGACCGACGGCGGAAGGTGCTGGCCTGCAACGAGTGCGGACACGTCTACACGCGTCCCGCGAGTCGGGCGCACACCGGCGCAGAGAAGGACTTGTACCAGTACCTCACCACCGATGCTCGCACTCCGATTCTCGATGAATGGGTGATGGTTCCCTCCTCGTCGTTGCGAGACGATGAACTCGTGGTGTACGTGTTCCACGCCGCCGACGTGGTGATGGACGAGTTCGACGGGCGGCTCCACGTCGAGTACGAGGCGGAAGAGATCGGTGACCGGGTATGGGCGTTCCGCGTCGAAGTCGACGATGTCCGGGAGGCGTTCGACGAACAAGTCACCGAGGAGGTGGGTGATGTTGAGTGAGCCTCGGCGACTATCGACCGGTCAGGTGCGTGGAGTGCAGACGGTGGACTGTTCGTGGGCGGGCGAGGATGACGCACGGGTACGCGACGGCGGGGCCGTACTGGTGGTGCAGCGATTGTGACCCGGATTTGTAGGCGGTTAGTCGGTGAGTCTGATTCTGCCGTCGTCGCGTTCGACGAGTTCATCTCGACATAATGTGTTGAGTACAGCGAGGATGGTGAGCAGAGGTTCGTCAAGTTCGTCGGCGAGCTGGCGTGGGGTGCAGGGGCCGTGTTCCGTGAGGTAGAGGAGGACGAGTTTCGCCCCGGGCGAGTCAACGCTGTCGAGTTGCACGCGACCGTGGATCCGCCTCGTGGCGGGTTAGGTGTTCTTCGCGTGTGCCGGCATTTACGGTGGCCGCGCGTGATGGCAGAGGTATGGGGCTGGACGATAGGACTCCAGTGGACGAGTGCCCGCGGTGTGGTGAGGAGGCGTACGATCACGTTGAGCCGGGCGGCGAGTATTCGGGCTCGCCGATTGGCCACATTCGTGTTTGCGTGACGGAGGAGGGTGCGTTCTTCCACGGGTAGGGTGTCCGCGATCCCGGCGACCGAGGACAGAGTCGACCCGGCGCGGCGTGCAGGGAGGGGGTGGTTTCCAGCAAGCGCGGCGCGAGGTGTCCCCGTACCGCGGAGCGCGGACGCGCACCCGGCTGCCCCTTATTCCGACGAGAGGCGTAGTTCTACTTGGAGGAAATGACCGATGATGACCGTTCGATCCGTCGATTCCTACTCGCCACCTACGCGATTCCGCACGAGTTGACGCACTACGTAGTCGCTCGACTTCTCGGGATGAATCCGACGTACCACTTCTGGGAGATGGAGGTTGAATGCGAGGGTGACCTGACGGAGCATCCGCGGAGGTGGCAGGCGATGAACTTGGCACCGTTCCTTCTTCTGCCGCTCGTGTACCCGATTCAGTCGGCCCTCTTGATGATCGGTGTTCCGGCTGGATTCCCCGCGCAGATCGTGGCTCTGGCGGTCACGTTCTCGTTGGCTCTTCCGAGCGGTGACGATTCGGGGGCGGCTCGGGATTTGAGCGTGATTGCGTCGGCTGACCACTCGGAGACGTGTGAGTGCGAGCGGTGTGGTGGCGAAGCCGAGTCGTTCGTGCAGCGGACGGAGGTGGTGTACTGCGACGAGTGTACCCTGACGTACGATCCGGACGTGATCGGCGACGATCCGGATTGGTGAGGTTGTTCCAGTAGTCGGTACTTCTCGACAACATCTGTCGAGGTGGTTCTAGTTCTGACCCGAGCGCAGGGGGTTGCACTGCTCGTCGAGTTGGTAGCGGAACCGGAACAGCTTCGGCGACCGGGCCGGCGCGATCTGCGGTGATGGGTGTAGCACACGAGCTGGTGCATCGAACGTGACACTCGTTGTCGAGAAGAACCCTTCAGGGGTGGTCAGATACCGGGGCTTCTGGCCACATCAGCAGCCCAGAACTGGGCTTATAAAGATTAGACACGTAATTACACACGTTGATGGAAGACCGCGAAAACGAGTTCGAGACCGACATTTGGCCGCTCGGCGGCTCCCGCGGAACCACCATCCCCCCGCGAATCCTGATGTGGACTCAAGCCCCCGACGCCGAGGACGCCGAAGTGCGCTGGCTCTACGATGACGACCGCCGCATCTACGTCGAGTTCGGACGCGCGTCCGATGAGCGCGTGGACGACATCTACAGCCGCACCACTTCGATCCAGCGACGTTCGGAGGGGAGCCGCGCGACCGCGATTCCCGTCGACGTCCTCCGTGGCGAGAATGCCGACGACGCCGACAAGGTGGTGTGGCGGTTCGATCTGAGCGAGAAGCATCCCGTCCGTCCCAAGTTCGTCTCCGAGGAGGAGGGTGATGGTTCGTGAAGCGAGCAGAGGGCTACACCCGACTGTCGCAGTCGGGTGCCGAGGACAACATCCCGACGCAGGGCCGTCTCATTACCGACTACTGTCGGGAACACGACGAGCTGGAACTTCAGGCTATCCACAACGACGGAGAACACGAGAGTGGATACGATCCCGACAGGGACGCCTATCAGTCGCTGATTGACCGGATTCGGGCTGGCAACGTGGATGCGGTTGTCGTCAAGTCCCTCTCCCGTCTTGGGCGCGACTTCGACGAGCGAATGGACTTGATGATCACGATGCGTCGGCGTGGCGTCGAGCTGCACAGCCACCAACGCGACCGGATCGACATCTCCGATCCGTGGGCCGCCGCGAAGGAGGCGATGCTGGCCGCCGCCGACGACGCGAAGAAGCAGGCGGAGATCGAAGACGCCATCGAGGAGATTGAGCGTCGGATTGACCGTGGCGAGTATCAGGGCCGTCCGTGGACGGGTACGGAGTTCGACGAGGAGAGTCGGTACCTCGTGCCCGCGAACGACGACGAGTGGGAGGCCGTGATGGCTGTCGTCGAGGAGTGGGAGAAGACGGGTGGTGAGGCGTCGAAGCGCGGACTCGCCCGGGAGACGGGACTGTCCCGCGGCACGGTTCGGCGAGTCATCGACCGCATCGACGAGTACTGCGCGCTGGCCGACGGGGCGAGAATCGGTTGGGAGGGCCGCGTCATCTGGCCGGACGAGGCTCCCGCGACCGCCGACGACTGATTCGGCGAAGAACTCAGATTCCTTTCCCGGCGAGGTGCTGGGCCATCCACGCCAAGTCTTCTATCCGTCCCAGATCTGCCTCGTCGAACTCGCCGTAGAGGGTTGAGCGGCTGTTCCTGATCTTCTCGCGGGCAGAGTCGAGTTCCTCGACGAGCCCCGCTTCATCGACGGGGAGTGCGTGTCGTCGGATGCGAAGTGCGACCGCCTTCGATTCGTCCTCGTTGAGTGTCGTCCTCGAGTGGATCAACTCGGCCAGCTCGTCAGGGAAATGTGGGAGCATCTCGAGCATCTCCTCGCGCGAATCGGCTTCCGTCGCGACTTGGGCGAATCTGTTGTGCTTTGTCACTACATCTATACCTACGTCATCTGGTATGAAAAGGGACATCCCACTCTCTCGCCGACCGCCTTCTTCTCGTCAGCATCTGCCGAACCCGCGCTGGGGAGTCGTTTAAACTGTCAGAACACATACATACATATGTGGAAGAACAGGATCGACACCTGACCCACACGACGATCACGATCGGTACGGAGCAGAAGGAGTGGCTCAACGAAGAGGACGTCAACCTATCCGCCCTCGTCCGCGACGTCATCGACGAGGCCCGCCGCCGCGACGACGCGGGGGTGGACATCGACGCCAGCGAGTTCGACTTCGGCGACCGCGCCGGTGGTTCTGAATGACGGATCGTGCGGTTGCCGTGATGATCGAGCGGGGTAGCGATCGGCCAGTGTATGACGTGTTGGTGATTGGTGAAAAGGCTCAGTCGAACCGACAGATCGACAGGTGGCACGACGTGTACGTCGTCCCGGAAAATGAGGTGATGTCGCTCCTCGACGACGAACTTGACGTGGATGTTGACGGTTGGTGGGACTCGCACGAGTGCGGGGAGTGCGGTCGGTATCTCCCTACAGAGGACGAGCTAGAGGAGCACCTGATCGAGTCTCACAAAATCTACTATCCGCGCACCAGCGCGGGGGATTCGGCGTGACGCCGTTGGAAGTCGTCGGCGTAGCCGCGATCGCGGTCACCGTGATCATCATCTACACCGTCGGCAGCAACTACTACCTGTACTCTGGGCCGGAGTCGCGCGTGCTGTACTGGCTCTCCCAGCCCGGAGTCATATTGCTCTTCGGTGCGGGGATCGTCCTCGCCGTGGTCACTGGCCGGGCATCCGTCGGCGAGGCACGCGACTTCGCCGGGGAACTCGTGGACGAATTCACCGCCGACAAGGAGGACTCGCGCACCAGCGCGGGGGATTCCGATGAGTAGAGAGCAGGCGTGCGAGGAGGCCGTCCGCGATGGCGTCTTCAATTCCGTGGAGGCGTGCCGCGAGGTGGCCGGACAGGCGACCGTAGAGGCTCTCGGCGGATCGTTCGTGGAAATCCTCACCACACCGGCAACTCCCGTGGTTTTGACTCTACTGTTCCTACCGTTCTTCGGCCTCGTGAAGGTCTACATCGACGAGCTGGAGAAAGTTGAGAACGAGGAACAGTCGTCGTCTACTGATTCCGTCCGCCGCGAGTACGTGAGCGGAGAGATCGGCGACGTCGAGTTGGAGCAGCGTCTGGAGGACGTCGTCGACGTGCCGATGGACGAGGGCCTCGGCGCGACCGTGCAGGACGAGTTGGATGCGCTCGATGACGGTGACGAGGGGGCCGCCGAGTGCGACTGGTGCGGCCGGACGCTTCGACGCGACGAGCTGGTTGACCACCCGATGATCTCGGGGCTGGTCTGTGACGAGTGCCCGTCGTTCTCCGGCGAAGAAGAACGCGTGGCGGTCTTCGGCGACCGGATGTACGTCGAGGGTGAGGGCGGGGGTGTCGAGACCTACGAGTTCGACTCGCGCACCAGCGCGGGGGATGACTCGTGATCCGACGTATGCTCCGCCGCCTCGACGTTGCTATCGCTGACCGGGTGTTGCCGTGGCGAGGTTCGGATGTCGATCTGTACCCGGTTGGCGCCCGCGTCGTCAGCAGTAGTGGAGAGGAGTACGAGATCAGGTCACGAGCGTACGACTTCGACGAGGGCAAGGTCTGGTACCTGATGGAAGGCGGGGACGGAGACTATGAGCGGGCCATCCACGCCTCCGTCGAGACCAAGACCGTGATCATTCCCGGAGAAACCGACTCGCGCACCAGCGCGGGTGATGGCCGTGAGTGACGAGATGATTGCGGCAGGCGTCGCCGCCGGTGAGGTCTGCAGTCGGTGCGAGGACTGGAACGAACCCGTCCACGAGTACGAGACGTACCAAGACGGCGTTCGGCTACAACTCTGCGATGACTGCGCCTTCGAGGCGTTCACGGAGGGCTCCATCAAAGCGGGCTTCGCCGATCAATCGGAGTCGAGTCCCAGCCTCTCGCCTGACGGGCGGAAGCGGCTCACGTGGGAGGACGGGGAGGAGTGGGTAGTCGTGCATCACCACGACGAGTACGAGTACCGCGATGGGGTGCAGTATCACAGCGTCACCGTCCGTTATTGCGGCACGATGTTGGAGCTGACTGCTGATGGGGCCGCGACGCCGCGCCCGAGTGGGATGAGTGGGACGGGGGCGTTCCCCGTGCCCCGTAACCGCATCGCGGACACCGTTGACTACATCGTACCCTCGCATGCGGAGTTGGTGGTCATCTATCGCTGCGAGGCCGAGATCCCGGAACTGGATGAGCTTGCAACCGAGGTAAACCGCGACTCGCGTACCAGCGCGGGTGATGACCGTGAGTGAGCAGACGCAACTGACCGAGTTCGCCGAAGAGGCGCGCGAGCAGGATGCTGCCTCGGTGGAGGAGATTCGCGAACGGTACGCCGAGGGCGAGATCGGCGACCGCGAACTCGAGGAGCAACTGGAGCGGGCAGTCGGGGAACCTGATGTTGACGGCGGAGAGGACGATGAAGGCGACGTTCCGGTGGTGATGTTCGCTCTGGCGTTCGTTATGCTGTTGATGGTGGGTGTTGTGGTGACCTTCGGAGTTCCTCTCGCACTGGCGACGTTCACCAGCCTGTCATTCCCTGTGAGTTGGGGGTTGTGGATAGGGGCTGTGGTTGCCTTCCTTCTGGATTGATTGCCGGTAGATGGCGTAGGGGGCTACTCCTCGCCGTCGATGAGTTCGAGGGCGTGGCGTGCGGATTCTTGAGCGGATTCGATCTCGTCGAGGGCTTCGTCGTCCACCTCGTCGAGACTTTCTGCTTTCTCGTGGGTCTTGCCCAATCCCGAGCTGGCCATCGCGAGTTTGGACTTGACTTCATCGAGTTCGTCCATACTGATACTGGCGTGCGTGCTTGGGGATAAACGCCGGCGTGCGTGGCAGCGTTTTTGAGCCAGCGCGTGCGAGACGCGTGTGCCGCCGTCAGGTACGGCGGTGGGCTTAGGTGGAGTTCCCGCCCGCAGCGCGCGGGCGGGCGTCATCCACGTGGTTCTGGAGGAACCCCGTCCGCCGTCGCGTTCGGCGGGCGGGCTACGCTCCCGTCTTACTGCCCCTGACTATCCATAACCACGGTGACAGAAACGAAGTGCCGCGAGCGCGTACCCACGTGTATGATGGAGGACATCGAGGACGTCGACGTCGAGACGGAGCCGCTGTCCTTACCCGACCGCGACGAGGAGGCGCTACGCCGCGAGAAACGCGAGGAACTGGCCGACCTCCCTGAAGAGGATCTGCGGGCGGAACTCGCCCGTCAAGAAGAGGAGGAGCAGGAGTGGCGTGACAGGTTCGACGTCGACGGCCCGGACGAGTTGGAGGAAACCATCAGCGGGGAGATGGACGCGGACGAGCGGCGGCGGAGAAGGCGTATCGCGTACTACTGGAAGCAGAACAGGCACGTGCGTGGGATGATCGAGGAGGTACTCGATGGGTGACGCGCACGTGGAGGTACCCGAGGATGGGGAGCCGCGTATCGCGGGCAGGCGTCTATCCGTACTGAGCGTCGTACTGACGGTTGGCGGTACCGACGTGACCATCGAGGAGTACGCCGAGGAGCACGAACTGGACGTGAGCGAGGTGACGGCGGCGTTGGCGTGGGCGGCCACGCGCGAGGAGTGGATGGCCAGTCTGATCGAGGAGCGTGCGATGGCGATGGAGCAGGCGATGGACGACCGTGACTACCCCGTCACCGTGGACGCGCCGCCGGGGCTTGACGCTGGGGACGTGGCTGACTATCGCAGGCGGGCGATGGAGGCGCTCTCCACCGTGGTGAGCGACTGGCGGCAATACGGAGACACGCGGTGGGGCGACCGCGAGAAGTAGGAGTCCCGGGCAGCATCGTCCCGTGCCGCCCCGCGCCCCGAGGTGGCCTCCCTTCCACCCACGTGATTCTCGGGGAGACACGGACTTGAATGCCGGCGAGGTAGGCTGCGAGAATCAGTCGTCGAACTCGTCGGCGGGTAGGTAGTCGCGCGCGGCCTCGGGTCTGTCATACAGGTGCGGCGCGACGGTCATCAGCACGCCGTGTTCCACGAGACGCTTCACACGGTCACGGACGTGCTGTTCGTTCTTGTCGATCACGCGGGCGATCAGGGTGGTGGTGGCGCGACCGTGCGCGTCGATCTCGTCGAGGATGGCTTCGTCGGTGGGGCTGAGATGGATGTCGGTTTGGGTTGCCGTCATCGTAGGTGATTGTACGGCCTCCCTTGACTTAAACACCTTGTCTGGCAAGCCCTGCTGAACTACCCTTGTTGAGCAAGGGGTTTATCACTCCCCCTTGCCTACTGGGCAGTGAGAAGAACACGACGCGCCCCACGGAGGTGACGAAGCCAACCACAAGTGATCCAAAATGAGCGAAACCCAACACACCTCGACTGAACCAACTGAGAAGAAAATCGAACGCGACGTCCGACACGCTCGGAGTCGGATGATTGCAACCGTTCAGACCCTGCTCGCCGACGAGTACGAGTTCGACATCGTCACCCCCGACGACACTCACCTACACGCGACGATGGAGCGGGCGGTTGCGCCGGGTACGTCCGACATCACCGTGCTACGGGCGCAAGAGGTACACGACCGCCGCATCGCCGCGATACTGTGGGCGTGGAAATACTCCGACGACACCGCGCTCCTCAAGGCTGACTTTGGGGGGAACAGCGAGGTGATGTACGTCACCGCCGACGCTGATCTCATCACCACTGCTCTCGGCCATCTCGTCGTGACGAACGATGAGTGGGGGGTGGAGTACGATGCAGACGGTGACCTTCCCAACCAGTAACCCGTTTGGAGCGACCGGGGTTCGACTCCTCGGACGGGCTTCGTTGCACGGTGGAGATGACGCCGCCACGAAAACCAACACACGATCCACAATGAACGCCGAAATCTCCGCCATCGACTACGATCTGACCGCCCTGACAACTGACCGCGACCGCGCCAACGGCGTGAAGTACCTCAGCCTCATCGAGGACGAGGCCCGCGTCACCCACATCGCCGACGACTACGACGTGCGCGTCGATGACCTACAGCGCATCGTCTTCGCGCTCGGTGCGACGCTTGACCACGACATTCTCGACGATGACGACGTGATCTACACTGACGGCGGCTACTCGGTCATCGTGGCCGTCGAGCACCGTCACCTCGTCGAGGAGACCATCAGCCGCGAGATCAGCGACGAGGACGCGCTGGACGCGGAGCGCGAGATGGCCGAGCAGTACGACGTTGACCCCGATTCCGTGGAGGACGAGAAGGCCATCGCGCACTACCGTGACCAGCTCGCGCTGGCCGTACTCAAGGCGATGCGGGCCGCCGACGGGAGCGGTCACACGTACCCCGCCGGCTACCCGCTCGTCGTCCTCGCCGAGGAGTAGAGCGAGCGCCCTCGAACCAGCCGTCCGCGTGAACGTCCTGACTCGCATCGTAGCGGGACGCGGGCCTCGACGACGCAGGATGCACGGAGGTGATTCAGACGCGACAGACTGCAAGACAGCCACCACGAGAACACGAGAACGATGAACGACAACGAGAACGACTTCGAGAACGAGCACAGTATCCGAGCAATCTGGACGGACGGCGAGGGCCGCGTCGAAGACCACCGCATCCGTCCGCAAGAGGTGAGCGAGGACAAGTTGGAGATGAGCCTGCTGATGCGACTTGGCGGGCCGCGAGGACGGTTCTACCTGCACGCCGAGGTGACGTTCGCCGACGATGAAGACGAGGGAGGCCACCACATCGAGATCCGGCGTCGTGCCGGTGACGTGGTTGACGAGTTCACTATTGGGTGGACGACCGCTGACCCCGACGACGCGACGGGCGCGACGCAGGCCATCTACGAGACCTACCTTCACGCCGCCGACGACTGGTACGCCTTCGCTGTCGGCGCCGAACAGGCCGAAGACGAGACCGAGGGTGAACCGATCTGTACGACGTTCACTCCCGCGACGGACGCAGGCGACTTCGGCTACATCTGCCCGTCCTGCGAGAAGACGAATCCGCTCAAGGGAGACCCGCTAGAGTTCGCGGACGTTCCCTTCGACTGTACCGGATGTGGGCACGTCGCGTTCCTCGACGGTGAGGCCCTCACCGCGTTCGCCGCAGAGCTGGCCGAGATGGAGGACGGCACTCCGGCGGAGATGCAGGCCGCGTGCCGCATCCACGAGGCGCTCCACGACGACGTGGAAGCGGACACCGCCGTCGAACAGTCCGTGCAGGACGTTGAGGACGAAGTGGACGTACCGGCGGATATGCTGGTGACGACGCGCGCCCACGAGGACATCTGGATGCTCTCGTGGGGAGAGATGGATGTCGAGGTGACCGTCGCCGAGGACGGGGCCTTGTGGCAGATTGAGGTCACGGAGCGCGGCGAAGTCGTGGCGAAGGCGACGCACAACGACGAGGAGTTCCCGACCGCCGAGGAGGCGGGTGGTCAGAATGAGTGAGCAGGCGTCCCTCGACTCCTTCGTGGGAGACGGTGAGACCGAGGAGGAGACCTCCGACGAGGACACCGACAATACCTCCGGGGCGACGCTGATGACGCCGGAGGAGGCCGTGGAACAGGGCCATCTGGACGTTGAGCGTGCCTTGGAACGTGGAAGCGTTAGCGAGGAGTGGGCCATCGAGAACGGACACATCGAGCCCGCCGAAGAGCGTGATCCCGAGGAACTCGACTGGGAGGACTACCGCGAACACGTCAAGGATGACCCGAAGGCCTACTGCCTCGAGCACCTTGACGGATGGACGTACGGGGAAGTCGTGCAAGCCGTCAGCGACCGGGCCAGCAACCTCACCGAGTTGAACGGTATCCTCATAATTCCGAAGCAGGATCTGATCGACAGGGTGGACTCCCTCACCTGCTCCAAGGCAACCGAGATCCACCAGCGTTTCCTGTGGGACATCGACGAGGACACCGGGATGGTGTCCGTGTTGGGGCGCGAGAAGTGTCATACGAAGGAACGTTGGAGGCTGAAGGAACACCAAGCGAAACGCCTCCTGTACCACTTCGGTTCGATGGAGCGGATCGCCGAGGCCTCCAAGGAGGAACTCGAAGAGGTTCCCGGTGTCGGCCCCGCGACCGCCGAACGGATCGTCGAGGACGACGTGGAGTACAACTAACCTACGGGGTGGCGTCCACTTCTGCGGTGGATTGACCCCGCCGCGTCCGCTGTTTCTCTAACCCCTTCGGACAGTGCGCTTATCCGATCGCTTCCGCTGAATAGCGGGTGCAACGTGACGCAGAACGACGAGAAGGTACTGAACGGATTCGTCGACGATCGAACGCTCCAGACGACGCTCGCCGACATCGAGGAGCGCGTGGATGACGCCTTCGGGGATACGTCGAAGCATGGCCCTGATGACGGGGACTTCCACGTCGCTGACTTTGTTTGGAGTGGTGAACTCTACCCCGACGGCACGATCACCGTCAACCCCGAGCAGGACGACGGAGTCGTCGATCTGGACGTGTACCTACGCGAGGACAGCGCGATAGTGTCCGCCCTGTACTCCCGTGGGTACCGCGGGTCTTGCGTGTACGTCGGTAGACGGGGTGCTGTCCTCGATGCTGTGCGCGAAGTCGCAACGTGGGAGGAGACAGCCGAGGTAGGAGGCGACATACTGAATCGTCATCTGGACTGAGCCCGTTCACTATCCTGCTGAGGCCGTTTGCGTCTGTACCTTTATCCGCGGCTGGTTCAATCCCGATAAGAGTGCAGTGACCGAGAACCTGCACGACAACGACGACGCGAACGACAACCAGCAGTACTGCAACATCGACGCCATCGAGTCCGAAGCCCTCCGCGACGTTGCCCGCCGGTGGCGCGACGCGGGACTCGAACTCGAGTCGGGCAACACGCTCGGCGGTGACTACGTCAGCCACCTCCACAGCCGTGCGAAGGTCTACGTCACGCACGGCCAGTACGCCGTCACCGCCCCGGATGGTGAGCATCGGTTCGATTCGGCGAGGGACGCGGCGCAGTACGCATTCGGGATCACGGAGGAGGTCAAGCGCGTGACCCGCTACGCTTACTTCCCTGTCGAGATACAGCACCTCCTTGACGAGCTCGCCGAGGAGGGCTTCGAGATCATCTACGGCGACGTTGAGAGTGAGGGAGGCGGCATCGCATTCGCCGCCGAACGCGGTGAGACCAGCATCTACGTGGCGGACTGGACGCATTCGTGGGCGATGACTTGCCGTGGCCCCGACCGCCCCTCCTACGACAACACGTGGGAGCACCCGAGTCGCGTCCGTGGCGAGGTCTGGGGTTGGCTTGAGGAATTCGGGGATTAGCCCACGCGCGGGCTGGCCGCGCGGCCCGCGGGGAAGTTCCGTTTTTCCGGCCCTATATCCGGGTCACACACCGAGGATCTAGTAGATGATCGAACAGCCAAGCATCGACGACGAGACCATGACCAGCCTGCACGCGCGGGACGCGGTGACGGACGCCGTACTGTGGTTCGACGGCTACCGCGACTCGACGCGTGCCGCCGAGGAGTTGGAGAACATCGCCGACCGCATCCGGGGTGGGGGAGCACCCGCCGCCTCGGAGGCCTCTACTGCTCTCGCCGCGAACGTCCTTTCGACCGTTCGACTGGCGGAGCAAGAGGGTGCGGACGCCGAGGAGATCGCCGACGTACTCGAGCGTCTGGCGGAGACGCTTGACGAGGCCGGTTGGGGTGGCGTTCGGGCCGTCGCGGCCCTGCAGTAACGCGGTTCTTCTTGTCACTTCGAGAAGGGGTTTATCCGGGGCAGAGGCGTAGATATGACTGTAGAGTGACAGTTAATCGACCGCTGATCCTCTGGACGAACAGAGGGTACGAAATCGTTTGCAGCGACTGCCATTCCGGCGAAGACGTGTCTCTGACGCCTTCTGTCGCCGCTAAACAGCTCGAAGACGCGCAGCGTGACCGCGATGCGGCCAGCGCGTGTGCGTACTGCGGCCAGCCCTTCCCATCCGGGAGTGATGCGCCGTGAGTCTCGACGAGATCGCCGACATGTGGTTTGGCGAGAAACAGTTGCTCTGCCCCGAATGCGCCCGAATCGTCGAGGAATCGCATCTGCAGACTCTGGACGGCGAACTCGTCGCCGTCTGCCGGGACTGCTGCCCCGACTGCGGGGGTGATGCTCCATGAGTGCCAGTGACCGCATCAAGGACAGGATGGGCGCCGGCACCCGTGAGGATGGGATGTACCACCCCGACGACGGCGAGGCCGTCGATCCCGAACTCGTCGAAGACCCGGACACGCTGAACGACAGCTCCAAGTCCGGCCTCGTCGGCACCGTGATGTCGTACAAGTGGGTGGCACTCGGCTGGGGAATCCTCCTCGCCGCCGTCCTCGGCTACCTGACGTGGGTTGGCAGCACGTTCTTCATCTCGTTCGTCACCAACCCGCTCGTCATCGCGGCGGCGGTCATCGCCGCCTACACGGCCTTCGTGGGTGTGATGGTTTGGAACCGCGCCCGTCGGAAGCTCCGACACACGGACACCTACGTGCAGCACTCACCGCTGCCGAACAAGCCGATGCGGCGGTTCCACGGCGAGTACGTCACCTCGAAGCAGGGCAACTCCGTGTTCATCCCCTACAAGGGGACGAGGTGGTTCGGTCTCAAGTGGGAGGCGTACCGCCGCGCTGACTTCGGCTTCGAGGAGCGACCGGACGAGCCGGTGAAGATTCTCGTCCGGCGGCAGGCGTCCGTGCGGCGCACCGAGACGGGCACGTACATCTCCCACATCTCCCCCGAATTCGAGCTGTCTCGCGGTGGGATTGCGGAACTGAAGCCCGACCGGCCGGAACTCGCCGACAAGGAAACCGTTCGGAACCAGAAGGAGGAGATCGAGAACCTCAAGGAGCAGATCGAGGAGCAGGAGTCGAAGATTCAGACGCTCCGCGAGCGGGCGCAGAACGCCGAGGAGATGGCGAAGGAGCAGTTCGACAAGCATCTCAGCCAGTTCAAGCGTCACTACACGGATATGCGGGAAGCCGAGCCCTCCCGCGTCACGACTGGACTGGAATCCGGGCTCGGAGACATCGAGAACGCTCTTGAGGACGATGAATAGCATTAGAAGCATCGCCGCCGTCCTGCTCGTGCTCGTCGTCACCACCGGCTTCGCGCCGATGGTGGCGGTGGCGCAGGAGGACACCAGCGGCGATTCCGACACGAACACGACAGACACGAACGCCACCATCAACGGCGCGGAACTGGCCATCAGCCAACCCCCACACGTCGACGAGGCGGTCGGCGATCCCACAACGACGGAAGACGGGACGCCGCTCTACGAGGCGCAGGGCGCCGAGTTGGATCTGAAGCCGCAGAACTTCGCCGCCGAGGACGTGAAGAGCTACGGCGTCGCCGAGGACGGCGGCTCGATGGCGTACGACGAGCAGATGGAAGTGTACACGCTCGGAGCGGACGCTGACGGCACGTACACCGTCTACTGGGTAGTCGAGGAAGAGGTAGAGGTTGAGTCCGAGAACGGGAACGGCACGACGACGGAGACGCGGGAAGTCCGGTACGAAGCCGCCGTCCGCACGGAGGACACGGGCGGCGTCTACGTGTCCCAAGAGCGACTCAACGAGCTGGAGAACCAGAGCGCGCTCGCTGAGCAGACTCTCGGAGAGTTGGAGCGGCTCGGCTACTACGACTCCCAGTCCGATGACCCCGAACAGTTCCTCGGGCAAGTCGTCCAGCGGTACCACCTGTACACGAGTCCGTTTGCCGCGCTGTCCGGGAGCTACACCGCGCTCGCCATCGGACTCATCAGCAGCATCGGTGGTCTGATCATCATCATCCAGTTCGGCGGATACCACACCGTCGTCACGGAGCGGATGCGCCGCAAGCTCGGCATCTACGAGTCCGTCGAGGCCGAGGAGGGCGCGCTGGCCGACCGGGCCGTCGAGATGGACGCCCGTGACCGCCTGCACAAGGCCGCCAAGGTGCGCCCCAGCGACATCGTGACCGACGAGGCCATCGCCGAGGCCGCCGAGGAGGACTTCGGCCGGACGCTCCTCGACGAGGAGACCGCGTTCTACCAGACGGTCTCCCCGCTGAACCTCGCCCACGACAGACTGCAGGCGATGGGGCAAGTCGGGTACCGCGCCCTCGTGGAACGCGGGGGTGATGGCGACATCGAGTCCGCCGAGATTGTCGAGGAAGCCCCCGAGGAACTCGCCGAGGACGTGGAGGTGAACGAACTTGATGACCCCGACGAGGCACTCGTCCGTGAAGTCGGTGACAGTCGCCCGGTCGTGGACTTCGACTACGGCGAACACGACATCGACTACTCCGAACTCAAGACGCCGGTCTCGCTGGACTTGGAGCAGACGCTGGACGAGTTGGACGTTGAGACGGACGTGATCAGCGAGGAAGAGTGGGGCAAGTACCTCGCGGAGATGCTTCAGACCGTCCGGCAGATGCCGGACACGCGCCCGGACGGCACGCCGGACACGCTCCGCTACTTCCTCGGCCACCATCTGAAGAAGGCGCAGGTTGCGGACGAGCGGTTCGACATCCCGGTCTCGACGTATGCTGTCGAGGCGCTGGACGCGGCAATCGACAACCACGATCCCGTCGAGGAGGCGCGGGAGCAGATCGACAGTCTCCGCAGTGGTGGTCAGAATGATTGACGCGCTCGCCCAGATCAACGCGACGGAGGTTCAGACCGTCCACCGCGTCATCGCGGCGTTCGTCGTCGCGCTGGCCGTCGCCGCGCTCGCCATCATCCGGTGGCGCATCGCGTACCGCGGCCTCGACGAGCGGCAGGCACGGGTCAAGAAGCACGTCCTCCGCTCGAAGTACCGGCAGACGCCCGAGACCGTCACGCTCCGTGAGCCCGACGAGGACGCCATCTGTGCCCTGTGGGAGGACGACGCCGGCACGCCCGCCGATGGGGAGCACGGGGCGATCGCCGAGACCATCGGCGCCGTTCAGGACGGGATCTCCCGCCTGCTCGCGCCGCTCCCCACGTTCGGCGTCCGTCTCGTCGAACTGGCCGTCCTCGTCGCCGTCGGCGGCGCGGTGGCGGTCAGCACGGAGTCCGTCGTCCAGCACATCACGAAGAGCCCGTCCTACCCCGGAGGTAGTGGCGTGCTTGAGTCGCTTACCGCGGCGACGTCGACGGTCGTGGACGCGGGCGCTACCGCGCTCACCGCCTTCCCGCACGGCGAGCTGGTGGCCAACCTCGTGTTCGCGTACGGCACGCTGGTGATGACGACGATCTACCAGCACTGGTACGTGACCGCGGGGCTCCTACTCGTCGGCGCGGCCATCGTGTCCGTCCTTGACCGCCGCATCGAGGCCGTGGACACGTCGATGATCCGTCGCAAGTCCCGCGTCGCGCTCCGATTCTGTCTCGGACTCGGCGTCGTCTGGCTGGCCGGCGTTCTTCCGCACGTTGCGCTGGCTCCGGTCGTCGGCGAGTTCGCGGGAGTCGTCGGATTCGTCTCCGCCGCTCTGGTTGGACTCGTCCTCGGCGTCCGTGCGGGCGCGAAGTGGGTGCGCGAGCTGGCTCGGACGGCGACTGACCCGGAGACGCTCGCCCTCGAGCCGTCGACGCTGGTGTATCTCGTCGCGAGGAAGGCGTGGGGCGTGCTTGCCGTGCTTGTCGCGCCGCTCGTCCCGGTCTACTTCCTCGTCGCGATCGTCGACGGTTCGATGTGGACGGTCGCGACCGCGATCGGCGACGTCAGTGTCGAGGTGCAGGTCTTGCTGGCCGCCGTGGCCGCCGTGATCGTCCTCGGCGTCGTGCATCAGGCGCGCGAGGCGTGGGGCGACATCCGTTCCGCCGCCGAGGCGACGGTGAGCAACGCCGTCGTCCGCGCGTTCGTCCTCAAGTCCGTGCTGACGGTCTTTGCCGCCGTAGTCGCCGGGATGACGGCCTACGGAGTGACCGAATCGCTCCCGATGACGTTCGCGACTGGCGCGGGCGCGGGGATCCTTGCCCGCGTCGTCCACCTGCTCGGCCGGCGCGCGCTGTTCCACGGTTCCATCCTCTTCGAGGGCGGCGAGTCGGACGGAAAGCGCGCCGTCTCCGTCCACGGCTACCGCGTCGAGACCGGCGAGGGCGGTGAAGAGAAGCCGTACGCCGTCATCGGAGGCCGCGTGGAGGTGATGCGCGACGACGTGGGCGCGGCCGTCGCCGACGTGGAGGCGGTCGTGGACGACATGCTGTCGGCTGGCGAGGTTGACGCGAACGTGGGTGTGAAGCACGCCGAATATGCAACCGAATTCGGCGTAAGCGGGGACGAGACGGCGAAGAAGAAAACCAGAGAGAAGATCAGGAAGCAGGTCTGGCACGAGCTTCGACGTTCGGACGGCCCCGTGCCGCGCGAGCGCGTCGAGGAGCGGTGCGATGACCTGCCGCCAGAGATGGTTGAAGAGTGCCTGCGAGTGTGGCGTCAGAAGGGGTATATCCGCGAGAAGCGCGGGTACCTCCGCGTGAAGCGAGACCCATGGAGCCGCGATGAGACCCCGGTGGCCACCCGGCTATAGACCGTCGCAACCCCCATCGCAACCTTCATCGCAACTATAATCGAGGGACGGCCCCCGATTGTCGCAACCATCGCAACCACTGGAGAAGGTGCTACTTTGTAGCCTCTATGAACACGCGCGCTACCACGTACCCGCGATCAATTCCTATCGCGTGAAATTCTTTGAGCGCACACCCCCTCCTGCCCTGCTCCGAGCGGGTCGGAATCCGTCCGCAACCCCGAAATCACCGATAAGGTCTGCTACCGATCCGTGTCGATTGGTTCCGACGCGTCCTCTACTTCTGGCTCACGCGCCGTGTCGAGGTACTCCTTGCCCGCCGCGGTCAGCTGGATGCCCTCGTAGACGTATCCCTCCGACAACTCTCGCTTCTCGGGCTCGAAGCCGAGTACCTCGGCACAGGCGTCGGTGAAGTCGTTAGCGAACGTGACCTGTCCGCTCCGTGTGCCGAGTTCGAGTTTCTCGCGCCCAACTGCCTCGCGGTACTCGTTGTGGCTGGTCTTCACGTCGTCGACGGCGGTGTTGCCGCTGGCCTGCTCGACGCACTCCTCGACGTAGGCGAGCATGGGGTGCATCTTGGGATCGTACTCGCTGTCCTCGTCGGCGAGTTCGGCGGTCGGCGTCTCGGGCTCCTCGAGGCTCCAGTCCGCGTGTTCGACGTCCGCCGGGCTTCGGAGCTTCTCGTTCTGCACGTACTTTACGCGCGCCGCCGGGCCGCCCTGATCCTTCTTCTCGTCCCAGTGGTGGAACGGGGCCGGGGCGTAGTGGATCGGCGAGAGGAACTCGATGCGGTCGCGCTCCACCGACTCTTCAACTTGACCGACGACACCCGCCTGCCCGGCCTTCTGATTGAGGGTCTCGTAGAACCGCTTCCACTTGTCGGCGGCGACGTAGCTGAAGGCGTTCTTCACGGAGTCCTTCTTCTCGTTGAAGATGACGTACCGGTTGAACATCTCGCGGACGCTGATGTGGATGTCGCCGATTTTCTGCGTGTCCGCCAGCACGTGGATGGACTGGTGCCGGTTCCGTCGGAACGTCTTGCCGAGGTTCGTACCGATCTCCTTCTGCAGGGCCTCGGCGTGATCGTCGCTGCTCGTACGTCGGGAGTGGGGAACAACCTCCCAAAGTTCCCGCATCACGAGGACGCACTCGTTCCCATAGTCCGTGTTCTTCCGAATCGAGGGGATGACGTTGACGAGGTGGCCGAACGCCATCAGCTTCGACGCCAAGTCGTCCATGTACGCCTGCGAGAACACGGTGATGGTCTCCTCGTCGTTCATCACCTCGTCGAAGTCGATGTTGTACTCGCACTCGCTGGTACGGATCCATCCCTGTCGCTGGAGGCGTTCGACGGCGTGGATAGCGCGCGCCTTCACGCCCGCGTCCGTGTCCTCCAGCGACTTGATCTGCTCAATCAAGTCGGCGAGACTCCAGTCGTCCTGCTCCTCGTCGATCTTGTCGTACGCGGTCTCAATCTCCGCCGCCTGCTGCTCGGTCAGCCGGCCGCCCATCAGCGAGATGAACAGGTCACTCGGGATGTCGGCTGCCGCCACCGTGTACGGCTTGACGAGGAACTCCTCGCTGTTCGTGTCGTACGGAATCTGTGCGTCCGGGAGGTCAGGCGTGTACGGGTGATACACCTCGAGTTCCGGTCGCGGGAGTTCAGGGTGCGTGACGTCCTCGGCGAGTCCGAACTCGTCGCGGATGCGCTTGAGCGACGCCTGCTGCTGAGGAATGTCCTTGAACCAGTTCTCGAAGGAGAACCCCATCACGTCGATGATCTTCGTGTTGGGCTCTCCGGGCTCGAAGTTGCGGCAGTAGAACGCGTACTCCTCGCTCTCCTCGGATGCCGACTTCCCCTGTCCCGTCCCACCGCTGTACAGCACCTTCACGGGGCCGGACTGATCCGTGATAATCCCGACTTCCTCGCCGAGATCCATCTCACGACTCTGGATGTGTTCACCCACCTTCGTCCCGAAGGCGAGGGCGTCCGCCCGGTCGCGCATCTCCTCGGGGATCAGCCCCTCGTACTCGGCGATGCAGACGTAGCTCTTGAACGCCTTCTCGACGGTATTCTTTGCCCGCGTGTGGCCGTCAACCAGTCCCTTCGCCCGGAGCTGTACCTCCTCGGTCGAACTCGGCGGTTTCTTGCCGAGTTGAGCGATGTACTTCTTGGGTTCGTCGTGGAACTGCTTGATCGCCAGCCAGTGCCAGCCGTCCCAGTCCGCCAGCTGTTCACCGTACTGGTACACCTCACCGACGGCGTCGTCGATCAGGAACTCGTCCAACTCGGTCATCCGCACAGCGACGTACTGGTAGTGCTTGCGGTCATCGCGGGCGAGCGCCCGGGAACACCGCTTGATGAGTTCCCGCACAAGCCGCTGTCGAGACCACTCGTCCTCCTTGATCTGCTTGTCTTGGAAGTGTTCGTCAAAGGATTTCGTCATAGTATGTCGAAAATAGGGTCAGTAGAACGCGGCTGGTTCGGGAGCCGCTCCCTCGCGCTCGATGCGCTCGTGACTGGACAGGGCCGTGATGACGCGGCGGAGCGTGGTGACCACTTCGCGCATCATCTCCCGGAACGACGACTCCGCCTCGCGGAGGACGACAGGTTCGCCACCGTGCCCGCGTCGGTGCGCAGCGATTCCCTTGCGGGCGTCGTCGTGCATCCGGATCACGGGCGGGATGTTGCCCCGCAGGAGCGAGCAGGACGAGTTCCGGCACTTGCACGCCGGTTCGTCCCGGTCGTCGCTTTCGGATTGTCTGCGGACGTACTCGACGAGGTACTGCTCGAAGGCGTCTGGGCGAAGAATCCTGTCCATCAGCGGCTGTACCTCGTCAAGCTCGTCGTTCGCCCACGTCTTGACATCGCGTGGGATGTCGGGGCGGGCGAGCAACTCCGTCACCTGATCGTTGAGGTTGAGAATCTGTTGGCGGCTCATAGTGGTTAGAAGGGGAGACGGTCGCGGATGTCTGCATCAAGCAACTGCACGAAGCCGATGACGGCCAGTGCGAAGCCCAAGGCGATGAAGAACGGACTTCCAGTGCTGAGGAACAGGATGACGAACGACACCGCCACGAGCGTCAGGATGGCTCGCTGGCCGCGACGAATCGTCGACACCGCCGTCCGCGTCGCCTCCGGCCAGAGTCGCATCAGACCAGCGGCGACGACGCCGGCCACCGCCAGCAGGACGAGGACGGTCGGCGTCATCGGTTACCACCTCGGCCGTTGCCGAGGACGGGTTTGTCTTTGCTAACTTTCACGAACCTGTACAGGAGGACGTAGAGGGCGTACGCGATGGCGGCGATGATGACCGAACCAATCAACCACGCAAGCAGCGTCGTCGTCTGCAGAAACAGCCAACCGATCACGACAAGCGCGGCGACGGTAAGCCATCCCGAAAGCCCTCGGGGGAGTTTGACTTCTACCATTGTTCTTTGAGTGTTGAAAGGCTACTCGAAGAGCGATCCAAACTGGTTGAGCGTGTCGTCGACGATGCTCTGCAACTCGTTCAACGCGCCACCGACGTGGCCACCCGGCGACACACCATCGGTGTAACGAACCTGCGGCGGCTCCTCCTGCGTCGACATCACGTACACGCCGGACTCGCCATCGGCCTCGTACGAGCAGACGGGCTGTTCCGACGGGTTCTCGCAGTCAGGTACCGCCAACCACGTCGAGTCCTCAGTCGTGTTCTCGATGTCACCACGGTCGTACTGCACCGTCGCCCCATCGGGCACGTCAAGGTGCTTCGTCGTGTCCTCGCCCGCGAGCGCGGACGGATCGACGTACTGCCACTCCCCGCTACTCAGCGGGTTGTCGGGTGCGCTGATACCCGTGACGTCCTCCACCGCACCCGACGCGCTGTGGCGGACGTCCCACAACATCCCCTCGGCAGCGTTGAACTCGAACACGGCGTCGCTCTTGCCGTCCAACTCGAGGGTGATGACGGTGTACTCGCCGTTCTCCCCCGGCTCCACGTTGGCGACGACGGCGTCGGAGTTCTCCGCCTGAAGGCCCTGCTTGACGCGGGGTTCGACGAGTTCCGCGTCCACCTTGACGCGCACCGTGCGCTCGATGCCCTCGTCGTACTGGACGCGGAGGTAGGTGTTCTGAGTCGAGCAGACAATCGGATCTAGCCCGGCCTCGCACGGATCATCGTGTACCGAGAGGGTCATCTGCACGCGGTCGATCTCCGCCGTGGTCTTGCCGTCCGACTGGAACTCCTCGACGGCCGCGTCGGTGGCGAGATGGTTGTCCTCGTCGATGGCGATCACGTCGCCCTGCGCGGCGGCGAGCGGCGCGAAGCCGCTGCTAACGACGAGGGCGAGCAGGGCGACGACGATTGCTTTGCGGATCATGGTTGGTTAGTCGCGGATGATTTCGATGGCGAGGCGGGTGGCGCCGACGATGGCGAGGATGCCGGTGATGAACGCGATCACCAGCGTCGCGCCAAGCGTCACGCTCGAACTGACGAGAGCGACGAGGAACACGACGAGGTTCGCCGCGAGCTGATCGCGCGGTTCGTCCGCCCACACCATTAGGCGGGTCTTGTCTTCGAGCCATTCGAGGAGGTCAGATGGGTCTGTGTCGATCATACCAGATCACCCTCGGTGTGACCGAGGTAGTCCGTGGCGAGGTCTCGGAGGTAGCTGTCGTCCGCCGTCACGTCCTCGCCGGTCGTGACGTAGCCGTCGTACACCTCGGAGACCAGTTCGTGCGCCTCCGCGGTGTCGTCGTAGCTGTGGACGAACGGGCCGCTCACACTCTGCTCAAGATCGGTCTCTCCGTCGTACTCGTCCACGATCTCGGCGGAGGTGTACTCGTCAGCCGAGGAGTCGTAGTTGAGGACAAGGTAGTCCGTCTCGCTGGAGTCCTCGCCCTCGTACGTGAGCGCGATCACCTGCCAGTCAGCGTCGGCGGGGTAGTCCTGCTGGTTGTACCACGACACCCACTCGCTGGAGTTGGCGTTGAACTCGTCGCGGACGAGTTGCGCCTGATCGCCGGCGGGAGTCGCTTCCTCACCGGCCAGCATACTGTCGACGTCGTACTTGATTGCCTGTGCGTGGCTCACTACCGCCGTACCGAGTGCCTTCGCCCGGTCAGAGACGGACTCGATAGTGGAGGTGTCCTCGTCGTCTTCAAGCATCGCGTCCACGGGACTCTGACCGTCGGCGACGGCGAGTCCGGGAACGCCCACGAGGGCGACAAGGAGGGCGGCAAGAGCCGTGATTGCGGGGATTCTCTTCCGATTCATAGTTCGCTGTAGGGATCCATCCAGAGCACACGTCCGCACTCCGCGCAGACGATCTCGCGGGCCTCGTCGGCCCACTCGCCCCAGTCACCGAGGCAGTCTGGCGCCGAGCAACGGATGTCCTCCGGGGAGGGACACGGTGTGATTGGCACCGTTGAGGCCCGCTCCCGGGTATGACCCCGAGTGGAACGTCAGCGGGCAAGGGTTGGTTGAAGGTGCGTTACCCTGTCGTCAGTACGGCGCCCACGGGAAGTCGCGGTCGCCGAACAGCGTCCACGCCATCATGTCGATGGGCCACATCCACCACGACATCGCGCCGTCCTCGCTCAGCGGCACGTCACCGTCGAGGACGAGACCGTACAGGACGTCGAGGAGCATGTAGACCAGACCGAGCACGCCGCCGATGAAGCCGACGAGCGCGATGATGAGGCCGCCGGTCACGAGGTTGGCGAGGAAAAACACGAGCCGGTAGATGGCTCGCGCCCGCGTGTCGCCGAGAGTGTCTCCTAGCATAGTTGGAAGTATGATGGAGGGAGGGCCGCGCTATCTACAGTCCGGGGACGCCTCCGGGGACGAAGTCATCGAGCCCGAACACGTCGAACTGCTCGTCGAAGCCAAGCTCGTTGCTGGAGACGCCGACGTCAACCTCCTCGGAGCCGTTGTAGTCGTCGCCGAGGTGGACGGTGACGCTCTGCGCGTCACTGTCGTAGACACCGTACGTGGCGCCGTCCTCGGCGTTGTCGCCGTTAGCGGAGTAGACGGGAACCTTCTCGCCGTCAACCTCCACCGTGAACTCGTCGACGGGCTCGCCATCGCTGGCCTCCGTCGAGAAGTCGTCGGTGAGGTCACTGCCCTGCATGTCGACGACGAGGGTGCCGTCAGTCGCCTGCTCCGAGACCTCGAGGCTGGTGACCTCCTCGGTCAGGAAGCCGAGGTCAAAGGAGCCGATGTTGGTGGGCGCGAAGCCGAAGCGGGGCTGCTCGGCGGCGAGCTGGACGCCCTCAACCTGCGGCGAGGCAACCTCCGCGCCGCGCTCGTCGATGGTGATCTCCGCGCTGTCACCGCCTTCAGCGACGGTGATCTCGCGGGAGTCGTCATCGTACCCGTCAGCGGAGACGACGACGGTGTGCTCCCACGCGGTCAGGTCAGCGGAGACCGTGCCGTTGGCGTCGGTCGTGTAGGTGCTGCCCTCGACGGCGATGGTGGCCGACTCGACGGCGTTGCCGTCGCGGTCAACGACGGTGAACGTCGTGCTGGAGAGCGGCGGGGTGATGTCGAGCGTGTGGCTGCCAGCCTCGTAGCCGTTGACCTGCGTGCTGACGCTGTAGTCGCCCTCGTCAGCGGGGTTGCTGGCGTTGGCGACGTCGATGATCAGGTCATCCGAGTCGGCGAGCGTCGCGATCGACGTGGAGCCCGTGTTCATCGAGACAGTCAGCGTGGTGCCGCTGTCCGAGGTGGACACCGAAGACACGTCACTGGACTGCGTGGTGTCCACCGCGCCGTCACCGTTGGTGTCGATACCGACGGTGACGTCGGAGGCGGCGACGTTGCTGAAGTCAGTGCTGTCCGCGTTGATCTTGAACGATGCAAAGGTCTCGGAGTCCGCGTTGGACGGGACGTCCTCGGTCAGACTGACCGTGGAGGTCTCGCCCGCGTTATCGGGGGACGCCGAGATGCCGGTGTGATCGCTGGCGTTGGCGAATCCGGCGAAGACGCCGGGGGCGGCGAAGGCCGACAGAACCAGCGCAAGCGCCGCGATCACTGCTGTGAATCGCTTTCCGTTCATGGAGGGAACGCTGCGTGCGTTAGTACGTCCTGTAGACTTTTATACATATCACGCGAACTACAGGAGAATCCGCGCGCGGCCCGCGAAGGGCCGTGACGCCCGCCGGCGGAATCGAACCGCCGCGAAACGCCAGTGCGGGTCAAATGTCCGCCTCGTCCGCGCCTGCGAGGCCGGCGAGCCGGTACGCGTCGTAGATGGTCAGCGCGATCTTGTCCTCCCAGTCCTTCTCACGCCACCACGACTCGCGCGAGCGCATCACCCACGGGTTCGTCGCCGCGCCGGGGTGCAGGCTCTCGCCCCATCCGTTCGACAACCAAATGTCGAACTCGTCGACGAGGGACTCCACCGGCACGTCCTCGCGGATCGCCGACTCCGAGCTGAGCACGAAATGGTGGTGGGGGTTGACGACGCGCGCGGTCACGTGCGTGTCCCCGTCCACGGGCGGGCTCGCATTGCTCGCTCTGAACCAGTGATAGCCCGAATATGCGACTTCCTGAACGCTTCCGTCGGATGGGTCAACGAACACGTAGAACGGCTCTCTATCGTGCATATGCGAGTCGAGGAGCGAAATACCGCGCTGAGTGGCGTACTTGGCGAAATACACGTACACGTCCGTCTCGTGCTCGGGTGAGGACGCGATCCACCCGTACAGCGCAGACGGCTCAACGTCGAGATGGTGAATCTCCAACCGGGGGCGGTACTCCTCCATCGCCACCTGATCGAAGGTCAGGGAGACGTGATCCGGCTTCTCGCGCCAGTGCGCGGTGTGCTCGGTCGCGGACGAGCGGCCCGCAATTCCACCGGTGGCGACGAGGGCGGCAGCCGCACCGCTACCACGCAAGAACTCGCGGCGCGTCAAGGTATCTCGGTCGTCACTCATCGTTACAGGTCAATCAGGAACCGGAGTGGGGCGAGGTTGCTCTGGTTGCCGGAGAGGCTTCGATTCGCCGCGTCCCGTGCCGCTGCCGCGTCCGAGCGGACATCCGCCTGCGACTTGTCCGGGTTCGTCCCGTTCAGGAAGTTGTCGGCGAGCGGGACGCCCCACCCAACCTCGGTCACGCCAGCCGCGGGAACGGGCTGCGCCGTGTCCGAGAGTCGCTGCTCCACCTCACTCGGAGTCCACGAGGCCGACTCGATACCGAGTGCGACGACGCCCGCCGCCAGCGGCGACGCCATCGACGTACCGGACTTGCTCGACGTCGTCGTGCCGCCGTCCGACGTGGGCACGAGGGCCTCAATCTGCGCCCCGGGCGCGGCCACCTCGACAGTCCCCTTGCGCGTCTTGCCCGCGCTCCGGTCGGTGTAGCCGTCGTGAGTGCCGACGCTGGAGAAGTAGACCGACTGTGCCTCCGCAGGCGGGTCGACAGTCGTCGCGCCCACCGCGAGGGCGCCCTCGATGTCCGTCGCCGAAGACGCGGGCGAATCCACCCACCGCGTCGTTTGGCGGGAGTTCCCGGCGGCGATCATCACCGCCGACACGTCACCATCCTCATCGAGGACTTCCTCGATGGCGTCCACCACCTCCGGCGAGTAGAGGTGGCTTCCGAGGCTCATGTTGATCACGTCCGCACCGTTGCGGTCGGCCCACCGCACGCCCTTCGCCACGTCGTGACTGGAGCCGCCGCCCTCGCCGAGTACCTTGCCGACGAGCAGGGACGCGGCGGGCGAGACGCCCTGATACGTGGAGTCGCTGGGGTTGCCCGCGATGGCCGACGCAACCCACGTCCCGTGCCCGCTCGCCGAACCCGCGTTGCTGATGCCGGTCTCACCGCTCACGAAGTTCTTCGCTGCCGAGATGCGGCTACCGAACACGCTGGAGTCCGACGCCACGTCGACGCCGTCGTCCAGCACAGCGACGGTGACACCAGAACCGGTCGCGGAAACAGAGTCCGCGTTGAGCGCGGCTCGAGCGTCCGCCATCGTGGACTGCTGGACGTCCCCGCTGTACGCCACGTCGCTCTGGTCAAACGCTCCGTCCAGCGGGATGTTGAACGGCGCCTCCGGGGCAGAGAACGCGCCCTGTTCGGCGAGCTGGCCGACGGGATCCGGGCGCGTCATCTGCACGTCCATCGCCAACCCCTCCACGTAGTCCAGTCCGGGGAGCGCGTCGGACGGCGACGCCAACCCCGCCGCCGCGTAGTCAAGCGGTGCGGCCACCAGCGCACGGTTGCCCTGTCCGTCCACGTCCACGAGGTGACGGTCGTCCGCGTCCGCCCAGTCACGGATCGCGTCCGCCGCCGAACTGTCGTCCGCGTCGAGTTGGACGATGATGCCCGGCCAGCCGCCGCTACCGTAGCGGTTGATCGCGCTTGGGACGGTTGCCATCCATCCCGTGTACTCGTCAATATGTGTCGATGCTGCGTCTGAGCCACCACCGAACGGGAACAGAGTGGCGGATGCCACCGCCCCCGAACCGAGCATAAACTCTCGCCGAGTCGAGGTAGTATCGTCTCTATCGTTCATTATCTACAGGCAAGAAGCCCTAATTGGCGGCGGCGGAATCGAACCGCCACAACGCCCGCGCCAGCGGGCCGCCTGACTGTCTATCCTACTCTACGCCGCACGTCGCCGCGCGAACAGGCCCGCGAGGCCGATGCCGCCGATGGCGACACCACCGAGACCGTCGCCGTTGACGCTCACCGCGCCGAACGGCAGGCTCGGCAGGTCAGGGAGCTGCTGCGACGCCCAATACGTCGCGCGCTCCACGATGCCGGGGTCATTATCGACGCTCACCGTCACGCCACCAGTCTCGTCGGTGTACGTCGTGATCGTCGTCCCCGCGCCACTCTGCTTCTCATCCACGTCGCCAGCCGCGCCACCGCTACGCGGGATGGGCTCGCCATCCTCGCCAGCGACGCGCTCAACGACGGCTCCATCGCTCCACGGCGCCGGCGTACCACCGATCTCGCCGGTGTGAACCTGCACGGTGATCTGCTCCGAGACAGCCGACTGCTCCGCGCCCTCAACGACTTGCACGTCGATCTCCTGCTGCGGCCCACTCACGACGCTACCCGCGTAGATGTCGATCTCCGACGGGATCTCGCCCCGGGCGAGCTGCACCGTCACGTCGATGCTGGAGCCCTCCGAGACCGTCTCAACCTCGGCGGCCTCGACACCGCTGGCGAGCGCGTACCGCGAGTTCGTACCGTCCACGATTCGGACGCTCGGCGGCGTCGTCTGCGCGTTCTCCTTCGCCTGCAGGGTCACGCTCTCGGCGAACGTCGTGCCGTCGCTGTTGGTGTACACGACGCGCACGTCGTGCTCGCCAGCCGCGCCGGGAGTGAACCGGACGGTCTGACCGTCCACGACGGTCGCGTTCACCTCACCATTCGGCCCGTACACGGTCGCACTCTGCACGCTACCGTACGCGATCTCGTCCTCCGCGTTGAGGGTCATCGTCACCGTCTCCCCAACCTGCGGGATGTTGGTGCCGACAGAGATGCTCTCCAGCGCGGGCACGTTGCCGCTGAACGCGGGGTTCGTGCTTCGCGTCGCATCCTGCACGATTTCCTCGCCGGCATCGGCGACGAGGCGGAACTTCACACCTGACTGGTCAGACGGAACCTCGTACCCCTCGACGCTCACGGTATCGCCAGAGGCGGACACCTTCTCGTCAGGGACGGGTTCCGTGCTTCCGTCGGGCGCGATGGCGAGGACGCTGTAGGAGTCGACACCTTCCAGCAGACCCGCGTCCGTCTCGAAGGTGTAGTCAACCGTACCGTCGTCGTTCCACGTCACGTCAGAGTTTCCACCAACAGTACTCTCCATCTCCGTCACGGCCTGCTGCATCGCGTCAAGTTGCGAGCGAAGCTCCTCAGTCGAAGCGTCCTCCGGCGGCTTCAGCTCGCCACCGTTGATCTCCTCGGCGCGCTCCTGCAGTGCCGGGTTCGACTCGATGACCGGTTTGAGATCGTTGTAGAACGACTCGAGGCGGTCGCGGCCAACCTCATCCATGCGCTCCTCGTAGAGATCGGCGAGCTTCGTGTCGCCGTACTCGCTGTCGAGGAACTCCTGCCAGCTGTCGAACTGGTTCATCACCTCGGTCATATTGGTGTTCGGCGCCGTGTCGAAGCCGACGACGCCGACCGTCACACCACTCGCGGGTGCCTCAACGCGCGTCGGCTCGCCGATGTACCACTTGCCCGTGTAATCGCTCGACTGCGCGAGACTACGGGCCTCGCTCAAGGAACGGTTGCTCGGATCCACGCCGTCAAGCACGCCACCAGCCGAGTAGGCCTGCACCTGCACGACTTGCACGCCCGACGGGACTTCCGCCGAGAACTGGCCGTTGGCGTCAGTCGTCACCGTCGTCCGGTACACGCGGTCGTTACTGATCGCGTCGCGCACCTGCTGCGCCCGGTCGGACAGCTGATCCTGCGTGTCCTCAAGGTCATCACGGACGAGGTTGATGATCTCCTCGCCCGTGCCGACTTGGATCAGGTAGCTGTGGTTCTGACCATCCTCGTTGATCGAGGTCACCTCGTAGTAGCCGGGCGAGAGGCTCACCTCCGCGTACTGGAGGCGAGTCGAGACGCCCCACGCGTCCGACGAGATGCGCTCGTCCGTCTCCACGGTCAACGTGTCCGTCGCGTCACCACCGGGGCCGACGCGCTCGATCTTCACCTTGCCAGACGAGGGCTCACCCTTCATCTGGCGCTCGTACGCGTCCGCCGTCCCGAGCAGACCGCTGTCCGCGCTCGGGTTCCACTTGACGACAGCGAACGGCTCGCCGGCGGGAACCTGCACGCGCGGCGTCTCCATCGACGGGCCATCCGAGTACGCGGTCGCGCCGATCTCCTCCGTCGAGTACACGAGCGGCACGTCACCGCTCACGTCACTGTTCTCAACGAGGTTCGAGCGGGCGTCGAAGTCCGCGTCGAAGCCCGGCGGCGTCGGATCAGCCAGACCATCCAGCGTGGCCTCCTGCTCCGAGATGCTGCCTACAGACGAATACGTGCCCCACACCTCAACGGTCGCGTTGCTGACCGGGGCGCCGCTCTGGTCTTCCACCGTGCCGTTCACCGGGTCGGACGTGCTGTAGCCGTAGTCGTATGCCCGAACGGTGTCGTCATACCCACCGGATACGATACGCCCATTCGACATCTCGCTCACATCTTTCACACCGTCACTGTGTATAGAATAGTCCCACTGGGCATCACCTGTGGATGGATCAAACGCCCGAACCGAATTATCAGCAACACCAGCAACGATGAGGTCACTCGACGTCTCAATCAGTGAATTCACGTTTCCACCAAGCGTCTTGCTCCACGCTTCCGATCCGGTACCCGGATCGTACGCAATCAGATCATAGCTCCCACTATCACCGGACACAATCAACCCACCGTCAGTCTCCGCCAACGACTTCACAGTACTTCCGTGGAGGGAGTGACTCCACGCTTGCGAGTCGGTATCCGGGTCATACGCCTGAACCGTGTTGTCGTTCCCACCCGAGACGATCAACCCGTCAGAGGTCTCCATCACGGTGTAGACGCTATAGCTGGAACCACCGTGGAGCGTGTGACTCCACACTTCCGAATCGGTGTCAGGGTCATACGCCCGCACCGCACCATCTCCACCAGCACTCACGATCAACCCGTCAGAAGTCTGTGTGATGTCCCACACACGGTCTCCGTGTGAGTAGTTCCACACTTCCTCTCCGGTGCCCGGATCGTAGGCTCGCACCATATTGTCGTCCCCGGCAGAGACGATCAACCCACCATCAGTCTCGATAACCGATGTCACGTAACTGCTGTGAAGCGAGTGATTCCAAGCCTCCTCGCCGGTGCCCGGATCGTACGCACGCACGTAGTTACCGTATCCCGCCGAGACAACTAGCCCGTCAGAGGTCTCTGTCACCGAATTGACGGTATTGCTACCGTGTAGAGAGTGATTCCAGACTTCTTTTCCATCCTCGGGGGCAGCAGCCTCCACACCTCCGACGCCGAACTGGACGATGCCTACAAACATCGACGAGACGACAAGGATGGAGAATGCCACCGAGCCAGCCTGCTGGAGGCGGTTGCGATCCACCCCTTCGCAGAGCCGGCGCAGAGCCGGTCGGGGGGTGGGTTTCCTGTAGGCGACGACGGCCCCCGTAACGGCCACCGCGACGACGAGGGGAGTCACCGGCGGCATCCCGTCGGGGAGGCCGGTCGTGGACAGTACGTAGAGGTTGTTCGCTGCGTCGGCCACGCTGAGGACGGCGCCGAGGACTGCACCCCCGTACGCGCCACGCGTGACCCACGCGTTGTCTGTGCTTGCCGCCTTCCGGACGAGGTGGAAGACGACAGCGACGCTGCCCAGCGACACCAGAGTCGTCGCGATGAACCCGGTCTCCTCGATGAGTAGACGGATCAGGCCGTTCTGCTCGACGGCGTACGCGCTGCCGAAGAGCATGACGGTCAGAATCGCGGCGACGACTCTGCTGGCGAGGGTAGCGCCTTCAGATGCGTCGATAAGTTTCTCGTTCGTCATGATGTGTCGAAGAACGCGCTCGGATGCCGGGGAGCGCAACCCGGTCACAGGCCTGTGAAGGCCAAAGGCCGCGTCGGGGAGTCGAACCCCGAGGACGCCCCTGCGAGGGTAGGCGTACAGCCACCACGAGAGAACAACCCAACAGAGAACAGGTGGGCGTCCCCAAGTCCGGGGCGCGGCACGTCAGGACAAGTCCACGTCAGCCGAATCCAACGCAGCCCTGAGACCCACGGCGAGATACACCGCATCCGGCGGCCACCGCCCCGCGTCCGGCGTCACCTCCGGGTCACACTTCGCGTCGAGCGCGGCGTCCAGTCCCGCGTCCCGGTCGGGCTCCACGTCCGCCAGCTCGGCGAGCCGGTCGAACAACCTCGACAGGCACGCTCGGAGCGACATCGCGTCGCCGCGTGCGGGGAGCGGGTCACGATCCCAGTGCTCGGAGACCGCGCCCGGCGTCCACGGCGGCGCGGTGCCGTCGCGAACACACCATTCCGTCCGCAACTCCGAGTTGGAGCCACCGCTCGTACGGTAGAAGTCCTGCTCAGTCGCTCCGCGGCGGTCGCGGAAGCAGTTACTGCACACACGAGGATGGTGCATCGCGTCGCTCAGAAGGCTCAGCCACGTCTCACTCACCACATCGGCTTCATCGTCGTCCTCGGGGGGTTGCTGTCGGCTGGAAGGCATCGTCGGGGACAGGGGTCTCAAGGAAGGCATCTGGCCGCGTCAACGGGTCACCTCGGCAGGCCAAACTGGACGGCTGACTCCGTGCAAGTCGAACTTGTCTCTGTACCTAGATGTACGTCTCCTACGGGTATAAACCTGAACGTAGGGTGACAAGTCGGTGCGGTCAGTCGTCGCGCGCCTCGTCGAGTGCGCCGATGGCGGCCTCCGTGATCTCGTACACGCCTCGGTAGTGACGGTGGACGAGGCCGCGGTCGTCGAGCGTGCGCATCCGGTCGCGGACGTACTGCGGGTGGTACTCGTCGAGTTCCTCGGCGATCATCTCCGGCTTCACGAGGCCCGCTTCCTCCATCTCGGCGAGGATGCGCTTGTCGCAGTCGGACAGGTCTTCCATCCATCCTCGAGTACGGTTCCTACTCTGATATGTCTTGTTTCGGACAATACCTATAAGCGAGGAGTGGCTACAACCAGTCAGAAGTCCGACACAAACGGACTTCAGGCGTACAGCCACGAACCATGAGCAAGACCCAATCGACGTTTGCCGACTTCGAAGCAGACGACGCCGCCGACGAGTCCGACTCGTCACACTCTGTCGACACCGACGCCGCCACGCCCACCAACCAGCCCGACGACACCGAGGACGACGAGGTAGAGATTCTACCCGAACTCCTTGCCGACGACTCCGGCACCCAGTGCAAGTCGTGCGGCCAGCCCGTATCCGACGAGTACGCCAGAGTCGCCGGCGACAACAGTGGAGAAGTCCACAGCTGTCCTCGGTGTAACACCGTCCACGAGAACCTCAAAGGAGCCACCGCCGGCGTCGAACGCGACGACGGCGAAACCCTCTTTGAAGCGATCTACCGCGACAACGCGGGTGATGCGCGATGAGCGTCGTCGTGATCGCCGAGGCCGTCGAGAAGGGCCTCTACAACGAAGGGATGCACCCGGTCGTCGAACTCCGCGAGAGCGAGATGAACGAGGTGAAGATCATCGCGCTCGGACGGAGCGACACCGGGTACAACAACCCCGACGAGGACGACTACAACACCGACTTCTCCAGCGCGGCGAACGCGAAGACCAGTCGAGAACAGCACGAGAAGGGCGCGTTCGGCGAAGCCGTCGTCGCCAAGCATCACTCCGACGACTACACCATCCACGGCCTCGACGACGAACTGACGCGCTCTGGCGACGGCGGTGTAGACCTCGAGATCGACGGCACGGCGGTCGACGTCAAGACCACCGACTACGGGTACGCGTGCGGTCGCACCCCCTTGCTCAAGGTCAAGCAGGACTGTCACCGGGAGAATATGGAGCGCATCCAGAACGGCGACGAGGACGTGGACGAGCTGATGTACTACTGCGTCGAGCGCATCAACGAGACCACCGGGCGCATCATCGGCTACATCACCGCCTCCGCGTTCGACGGCGTGGCCGAAGAAGTGAACGAGGGAGAGACCTACCGCGCTGGCGAGGACGGCTACAACTGGACAAGTCGCGCCGACAACCTCGTCGCCGAGCCCTCCGACTTGTGGCTCTCCTACCGCGACGACTGACGCCGCCGACTACTCCTCCATCTTGGACGGTTCCTGCACGTCCAGATCGTCGAACTCGACACCATCCGTAATCTCCGCGAGACGCTTCATATTCCGCTTGTACGCCGAGCGCGCGTAGAACCCGCTACCAGCACCACTCCCACTCAGCGGCTCTCCACCCTCGGCCCTGATGGCCGCCTGCGCCACCTCGTACACGCCAACAGCCTCATCCTCCATATCGTTGTCACCGTACGGCATCGCGCCCTTCTGAAGGAACGTCTGGGCACGGTCGCGGACGCGTTCGACGGCCTCCTCGCCCCACGGCTCCGCCGCCTCCACAGCGTCCTCGAGGACGTAGAGGGAATCCGCATCCATCTCGCCCATGCGCTCAACCATCTCTGCCTTCGAGTCGATCTCGGTGACGGACTTCATTTCCGACATTGCATCTGATTCGGTGGACGCTGGTTGCTTATAAACGGTTGCGTTCAAACCTGCCGACGGCTCCGCGAGAAGTGGAACGGGCGGTGAGGGATTCGAACCCCCGGTTTTCTGCTCCGAAGGCAGATGCCTTGTCCGGGCTAGGCTAACCGCCCTGCATCAGGCGCCTCTTGCCGAGGAACCAATACCGTTCTGGTTCGCCGGCCGGCATTTATTATCCATCCGCGTGTTGGCTCCTCCAACCGCCGGACGGGATGGTGCCGCGTCAGCCCGGACGTTGGAATGCACACCCAGAGACCCGCCGAGATCACCGGCATCCCGACGCCCTCGGGTGGCTTCGGAGTAAATTTCGAGGGTATGGGCGCTGGAGGATTTGAACCCCCGACAACTTGGTCCGAAGCCAAGCACTCTGTCCAAACTGAGCTAAGCGCCCTCGCTTATCGGTTGTCGAGTCCTCCCTTTAAGTCTCGCGATTCGGAGCGCCGCCTCGCCGATCGAACCGCCACGTTTTTTGACCACTCGCGGAAGGTGCGGGTATGTCGATGCGTCGGCGCGTCCGGGGGGCGATCGAACTCACGCGGCCGTTGAACGCCATCTCAGCGGGGGTGTTGACGGGTACCGGTGCCTACGTCGCCGGCGGGGCGGTTCGGGGTGCCGACGCGGGCGTGGTTCTGGCGGCGGTCGTGGCGACCGTGCTGGCGACGGGCGCCGGAAACGCGGTGAACGACTACTTCGACCGGGAGATCGACCGCGTGAATCGCCCGGACCGACCGATCCCGCGGGGCGCGATCTCCCCGCGGGGGGCGCTGGCGTTCAGCCTGCTGCTGTTCGCGGGGGCCGTCGTCGCGGCACTGGCGCTCCCGCTCGCAGCGATCGCGTTGGCCGTGTTCAACCTCATCCTGCTCGTGGCCTACACGGAGCTGTTCAAGGGACTACCGGGAGTCGGAAACGTCGTCGTCGGGTTTCTGACCGGATCGACGTTCCTCTTCGGCGGCGCGGCGGTCGGCCGTCCCCTCGGTGCGGGCGTCCTGTTCGCGCTTGCGGCGGTCGCGACGGTTACCCGGGAGATCGTCAAGGACGTCGAGGACGTCGCCGGCGACCGTGAGGAGGGCCTCAACACGCTCCCGATCGCGATCGGGGAGCGACGCTCGCTGCGGATCGGGGTCGCGCTCCTCGTCGCCGCGGTTCTCGCCAGCACCGGGCCATACCTGTGGGGAAGCTTCGGAACGGCGTATCTGGTTCTCATCGTTCCCGCGGACGCGCTTATGCTCGTCAGCGCCGTCCAGGCGTTCCGTGATCCGGGTACCGCCCAACGCCGGATAAAGGTCGGAATGCTGCTCGCCGTCGTCGCGTTCATCGTCGGGCGTGCGGCTCCTGTCGGGTGAGTTCGACCGACGGTGCTCCGATCGGAAGTGTGGACCGCCGCCCTTCGGCGAGGTCTTGACCGAATCGCCGCCGACATACGATAATCAAAAAGAATAATATCCGCACCGCACATCGTTGTGACACCCGATGATACCCGGCAGGACGGTCGATCAGTCGGTCGATCGATCGTTGCTGGTTGGTGCGGGACCGATGAGGACCACAGATGTATGACCTCCGCCCCCATTTCGAGACGGCGGTCGACCCGGGAACGAACCTTCTGCTCAGCGGACCGGCGTTGACCGGCAAGCGGAGCCTCGCGCTCGACGTTCTCGCCGACGGCGTCGAGGAGGGAGACGCGGCGATCATCGTCACCACGAAGGACAACGGTGACCGCGTTCTCGAGTCGTTCGGCGAGCGCGTCGACTACGCGGACCGACCGGTGGCGGTCGTCGACTGCGTGACCCGTCAGCAGGGGGTCGGCGACGCCCGGGACGACGATCGGATCAAATACACCTCCTCCCCGGTCGACATGACCGGGATCGGGATCAAGCTCTCGGAGTTCCTGGAGGAGTTCTACGGCACGCGCGGGATCGAGCGCAACCGCATCATGGTCCACTCGCTGTCGACGCTGTTGATGTACGCCGAGTTACAGACCGTCTTCCGGTTCCTCCACGTCTTTACCGGCCGCGTCCAAAGCGTCGGCGGGTTCGGCCTCTTCTGTATCGACTCCACCGCACACGACGACCAGACGATGAACACGCTCAAGCAGCTCTTCGACGGGATCATCACCACCAGCGAGGGCGCCGAACCGACGATCCGACTCGGGAAGTGACCGAGCCGGAACTGACCGAGCCGGAACTGACCGAGCCGGAACTGACCGAGCCGGAACTGACCGAGCCGGAACTGACCGAGCCGGAACTGACCGACTCGAAACTTGCTGACTCGGGACGCGGCTCTGGAGAACGGGTCGGCTAGAGGACCGCCGCGGCGCCGCTGAAGAGCCCGATCGTGACCAGCAGTCGGCCGAGGCTGCCGAGGAACGTCGCGATCGCGAACTTGACGTAATCCTCCTCCAGCACCGCGAAGGCGTAGATCGAGATCGTGTCCGGGAAGAAGGGAACCGACAACGCGAGCGCCAGGCCACCGTAGCCGTACCGCTTTGCGAGCTGCACCGAGCGTTTCTCCGACCATGCGAGAACGTCCCAGCGGGACCGTCGCAGCCAGCGCACGATCGGTCCCGACTGCTTGACCTCCTGTCCGAGATGGAACGCGAAGACGCTGCCGGCGGCCTTGCCGACCGCGCTGACGAGCATGATGCCGGCGAGGTTCCCCCAGGCCGGCCCACCGAGGTCGATCGGTGCAACGAGCACCACCTCGCTCGGGCCAGGCAGAACGAACGCGATCAGAAACGAGTAGACGAAGACGATCCCCAACCCGGGCCATCCGGTCGCCGACTCGACGAGCGCCTCGGCGCTCTCGGCGAGCGGCAGCGAGGACAGCGAGACCAGCGTGGGTGGCGAGACGGCGAGAAGGGCAGGGAGGTCCACCATACCGAGGGGACGAGCGTCACCGAATTGAACCTTCCGTGTTGGGACGACCGGGGTCCGTGTCGAGGAGGCGGTCTCGGTCGGGACGCACGGACCCGTGATCGCGGACGCACGTCATCAACCGGGATCGCGGACGCGCGTCACTGCCCCCAGGTCCACTTGGCGTCGAGCACGAACCGGTAGATCCCGCTGATGCCGATCGCGATCGCGTTGGCGACCAGATACGGGATTCCGGCCCACTCGACGAACCCGAACAGGACGCCCAGCTGGATCGGGATCGCCGACCCGCGGACGACGTTCGTCTTCACCAGCCCGGAGAGGAACTCGGCGGTGCCGGTGTTGCTTGCCGCCTCGAAGGTCCAGGCGTTGTTGACCCCGTACTGGAGAACGATCGTGATCTCGATGGCGATCGTCGCTCCGAGCAGGTAATACAGGCCCGCAAGATCCACGAACGCCCACAGCAGTACCATCTGGATGCCCGCGGCCACGGCCCCGACGATGACGAACCGGCGCAACTGGAGCGCGACCGGGCCGCTGTGGAGGTTTCGGATGAACGACCGGATCATCTACCGGTAGCCGAGCGCCGAGAGGCGTGCCTCGAGGTCCTCGTCGACGTCCTCGTCTCCGTCCCCGTCCGTCTCGTCGGCGGACCGCGCCGCGTCGCGTTTCCGAAGCATCGCCGCGTGGTCGGCGACGATCGTCGCGAATCGGTCCATCGCCTCACGGTCAGCCGCGCTCGGGTCGGCGGACAGGTCCGTCTGCTGGGTCGGGTCGGTCCGGCGGGCGTAGAGCTCGACCGTTCCGGTATCCACGTTCTCGATGTAGGTCCGGTCGCGGTCGCGGACGCTGACGAGCAGGTCGCCGTCGGACAGCGACCGCGGAATGGGTTGGGCGGTCACCTCCTCTCCCCGGACGGTCACCGAGACGACCGGCTCGGCTGCCGGTTCCTCGCCGTCCCGGACCGACCCGACCAGCGACTCGCCGGTCCACTCCGACGGTGCATCGACGCCGAAGAGGTCGGCCACCGTCGGCGGTATCGCGTCGAGCCCGACCTGACCCTCGATCCGCCGGCCCGAGGCGCCGGGCGCGTTGACGATGAGGGGAACGTGAATGAGCTCGTCGTAGAGCTTCGGGTAGTGGGCGAGATGGCCGTGTTCCTGGAACTCCTCGCCGTGGTCGCCCGCGAGGACGATCGCCGTCTCGTCGGCGACCCCGGCCCCGGAAAGCGTCTCGAGCAGGCGGCCGATGCTCGCGTCGACCTGCCGGACCGCGGCCTGATAGAGGGTTCGGAGCTCCCGCAGGGTCCGGTCGCCGACCTCCCAGCCGAGCCCGGTCCGCGTGTGTGCGTGGATCATCCGGTGGGTGCCGACGAGCCCGTCGGAGACCTCGCGAATGTACCGCGGCGCCGGGACGTACGGCGTGTGCGTGTCCATGTAGTGGATCCACAGGAAGAAGGGCGCGTCCGTGTCCTCGATGAACTCGGTGGCGGCGTGCTCGACGTCGAACATCCGGGAGGTATCGAGGAACGGCCGGTCGTCCGTATCGCCGCGGACCCACGATCCGAGCCGCCTGACCGGCGCGGTCGCGAGCTGGATCCAGGCCTCGACGGTGGGATGGGTCGCCAGGTACCGGCTGTAGATGCTCGAACCGACGCTGGCGACGAAGGGCTCGAACGCGTCGAACCCGTGGTCGTAGTCCCAGTGGGAGGTGAGAAAGCCGTTCGCGGCGTTGAATCCGCCGGTCGCGACGTCGGCGTCCGAGAGGACTCCGGCGAGCGTCGGGACTCCCGAGACGCCGATGCGTCCGGTGTCGGCGAAGACGGGTCTGGAGGCGAGGATCGAGGGGAACGAGAAGGGCGTCCAGTTGCCGGTGGCGAACGCTCGATCGAAGACCGTCCCGTCATCGGCGAGCGTCTCCATCACCGGCGTGTGGCGGCTCGCGTCGTAGGGGCCGATCGCGTCGGCACGCAGCGAGTCGACCGTGATGAGCACGACGTTGGATGGCGATGTGTTCGATCCCATACTCGGCTGGCGGTGGTGTGATACTCGATCCGGGCCGTCGAGTGGCGGCGGGAGCTCGGGACCGGGTCGGTTGTAACCCCGACCGACGCACGTCCCGGCGCCCCCACGATGGTAACTAGACGGTTAGTTGCGGTCTTTATACTTTCGATACCGTCGACGCCGAACGTGGATGCCGATCGATCGGTCGCCGACTCCGTGTCGTTCGGTTCTGATTAACCGGTTAGTCATTTTCGAACCACCGTGTCAACGTACTCCTCGACGGCCCGTCGCGCGGTCTCGAGGGCGGTCCGCTCGTCGAGCACGACCGCGCGCGTTCGGGCGCCGTCGACCACGGTCAACAGGGTGCGTGCGGTGTGTTCCGGGTCGACGTCCCTGAAGACGCGCTCCTCGATGCCGCGGCTGATCACCGTCTCGAGCAGGTAACGGATGTACTCGTCGTTCTGTTGGAACCGCTCGCGAAACGTCTCGTTGTACGGCGCCTGGCTCCGCATCTCGAGCATCGCGACCAGGAGTCCGTGGTGGTCACCGGGTTCGACGATCAACTGGTCGAGGAGGAGCCGCAGCCGCCGTTCCGGATCGGTCGTCTCGACCTCGTGAACCGCCTCGCGGAAGCGCTCGAGCAGGAAATCCAGAAACGCAGCCAGCAGGTCCTCCTTGGTATCGTAGTGGTAGTGGATCGCGGCCGTCGATTTGCCGTACTCGTCGGCGATCCGCTGCATCGTGAGCCCCGCGTAGCCGTGCTCGTGGAGGGCGCGGTAGGTGGCGCGCATGATCGCCTCGTCGATCTCCGAGGTCCGTCGATCCGGCGGCTCCGCCATACCTCAATTCGCTCGTTCCGTATTCATAACTGTTGTGACCACTCCCGAAAACGTAACCGAGCCGTTAGTCAGGGTCGGCCGCTTCGTCGACCCCCGTCGCCTGCTCCTCGGCTGTGGTCCGCCTGAACACGCCGGTATGGCCGACGTTCGTGTGATGGTCGAGCAGCGGCGTTCGTCACGGTGACCGTTTCACAACCCTTTTGACTGACCAGTCAGTAAATACGATAGTACTCGCGAGATCCCTCCTTCCAGATCGCCGACCGTCGTGGTTCGGTGTGGTTCGGATTCACGGCTGGTCGGAAGTCGGCGGATATCGGACGGCCCGACGCCGATCGCGGAGTCGGAGGGACCGAGGTGACGATGTTCACAGGGACGATACGACACGCCATCACCGAACGATCGACGGAGCGCACGACGAGGAGTCGGCCGAATTTCCGACCCCCTCGACGAAACGGGGCACGGTCCGCGGGGTGGCGCTGATGGGGATCCGGTCGACCATCGATTCTCTGTTCAAAGGCCCCGACGATCTGGACCTCACCGCCGGCGGGATCGGGTGGCCGCTGTTCTACCTCTCGCTGCCGATCGTGGTGATGAACCTCTTCCAGACCGCCTACAACCTGGCGGATACCTTCTGGCTCGGGCAGTTCGACACGACCGCGCTCGCGGCGATCAGTTTCGCGTTCCCGATGGTCTTCCTGCTCATCTCGCTGGCGCTCGGGGTCTCGGTGGCCGGGAGCGTGCTGGTCGCCCAACACGTCGGTGCGGGTCGGACCGATCGGGCCGAGTACGCGGCCTCACAGACGATGAGCTACGCCGTGATCGCGTCGGTGATCCTCGGTGCCGTCGGGGTCCTGTTCGTCGACGAGTTCCTCGTGTTGTTGGGCGCGAGCGACGCGATCGCCCCGCTCGTGGAGTCGTACATGCGCGTCTTCTCCGCCGGGCTCGTCTTCGTCTTCGGCTTCGCGGTCTTCATCGCGCTGATGCGCGGCTACGGCGACACCGTGACGCCGATGTACGTGATGGCCGGATCGGTCGTCCTCAACGTCGTGCTCGACCCGATCCTCATCTTCGGATTCACCGGGAACCCGCTGTTCGAGGCGCTCGGCGCCGACGGGATCCAGGCGTGGCTGTTCGCGGCCACCGGGTACACCGGCTCCGGGATCGAGGGGGCCGCGATCGCGACGGTGTTCTCGCGTGCGCTCGCGCTGGTGGTCGGGTTGGTCATCATGTTCGGCGGGACTCGCGGCGTACGGATCCGGCTCGGACAGATGGTTCCCGACCGTGCGTTCGCGCGCAAGGTGTTCGACATCGGCCTTCCGGCCTCCGTCGAGGGGACTTCGCGGGCGCTGTCGATCAACCTGCTGCTGTTCGTCATCGCTGCGTTCCCCGAGACGATCGTGGCGGCGTACGGCATCGGAACGCGGATCTTCTCGGTCGTGTTCCTGCCGGCGCTCGCGGTCTCACAGGGCATCGAGACGATGACCGGACAGAACATCGGGGCGGACAAGCCGGACCGAGCGGCGGCGACGAACCACTTCGGCGCGCGGGCGATGCTGTACATCCTGACCGGCGTCGGCGTGATCACCCTGTTCGCGGCCCGGCCGATCGCCGCGATCTTCACGAACGACCCCGCCGTCATCGCCGAGAGCGCGTCGTTCCTCCGGTACGCCGCGCTCACCTTCGGGTTCATCGGCGTGATGCGAGCCTACACGGGCGGGTTCCGCGGCGCCGGCAAGACGCTCATCGCGGCGGTAGTGTCCGTGGTGACCCTCGGGTTCGTCCGGCTGCCGGTCGCGTGGATCGGCGCGACGGTGGTCGGTTCCGCCGGGATCTGGGCCTCCTTCGCCGTCTCGAACGTCGTCGGCGGGATCATCGCGTACCTCTGGTTCCGCCGTGACACCTGGCGGGACGGCACGCTCACCGACCGGGACGTCGGCGGCGACGCGGCGACCGACATCGACTCGGCGACCGACGTGGAACCGACGACCGACTGAGCCGACGACCGACCGGGACGACGCTTCAGCCAGTCGGATCTCCCAGCCGGTCGTTCCGGTTCGCGTGGCTTTATGGCCCGTCGTTCCCAACGATCGGCGATGGCAGACGTACTCGTTATCGGTGGCGGACCGGCCGGACTGACCGCGGCGCTGTTCGCCGCGAAGAACGGACTCGAGGCCGCCGTCTTCGACACCGACGGGACCTGGATGCACAAGGCACACCTCTTCAACTATCCCGGGATCGGCTCGATCGACGGGTCGGTCTACATCGAGACGCTCCGCGATCAGGCCGCCGACTTCGGCGTCGAGCGCCACCAGGGAACCGAGGTGACGGGCGTCTCGGGAGACGGCGACGGCTTCGTCGTCACCGCCGGTGAGGAGGACCACGAGGCCGACTACGTGGTGCTGGCGACCGGCGCGAACCGCGACCTGGCCGAGTCGCTCGGCTGTGAGTTCGACGGCGACGTCGTCGACGTGGACGTGACGATGGAGACCTCCGTCGAGAACGCCTACGCGACCGGCGCGATGGTCCGCGCCGAGGAGTGGCAGGCGGTCATCTCCGCCGGCGACGGCGCGGCCGCCGCGCTCAACATCCTCAGCGAGGAGCAGGGCGAACACTACCACGACTTCGACGTGCCGGCCGACGCGGACGAGATCTTCGGCTCGCTCGTCGAGGAGTAGCGCGGCGAACGCCCGGCGACGGCTGACGGATCGGACGCACCCTTCTTCGTGCCGAATCCGACCCACGGTCGGCGAGGTGATCGACCGATATCGACCGACCGCGTTCATCCCAATTCGTTATCAATTTCGATAATGTGAAGCCACGATTTATATAGTAGCACGGATTTCGTTCAAACGTCAGTTGCCGGGTGGGGACCGATCGCGTCACGCTCCGGCCAAGGTACACAACGATGAACTCACAATCACTCAAGACCCTGTTTACGGAGGATCGAGCGGTTTCACCGGTGATCGGTGTGATCCTGATGGTGGCTATCACGGTGATCCTGGCGGCGGTCATCGGCACGTTCGTCCTGGGGATGGGCGACGACCTGCAGAACAATCAGCCGACCGCCAGCTTTACGATGGACTTCGAGGCGAACGGCAACGCGACAGTCAGCCACGCCGGCGGCGACACGATTTCGGGGGAAGACACCGTGACGATTGCTGCGACCGGCTCTGGGCTTGATCTCGACCACGCCGACAGCGGTATTACCGATCCGGCAGGTGAATGGGACTCGGCTATCTCAGCCGGGGATTCGGTCAACATCGTTTCTGCCGATGGTGGCGCGTGGTCCGGCCAAACGGTCAGTGTGAACTGGGAGTCCGCCGACGGCAGCTCCTCCGCACAGCTCGGCTCACAACAGGCCCCTAACACCGCATAATTAAAATGAACGTTAAACGATTCCTCGACGACGACAGCGCCGTCTCGCCGGTGATCGGCGTGATCCTGATGGTGGCGATCACCGTCATTCTCGCCGCCGTCATCGGGACGTTCGTGCTGGGAATGGGCGACGACCTCCAGAACACCCAGCCCACCGCGAGCTTCAACTTCGACTTCGAAGCTGGAAACACGGGATCGGTTACGATCAGCCACGCCGGCGGAGACACGATCGACGGAACGAGTGACTCGGTTACGATCACGACGTCCGGAGGATCCAGTGATCTCGATGGTGAACCCGTATCATGGAATCAAGAGATCTCCGCGGGAACGTCGAAGAGCGTTTCACTCACGTCCGGCAATGACTGGAACGGCGAGACGGTCACAGTGAACTGGCAATCCGCCGACGGCAGCTCCTCCGCGACGCTCGGCTCGCAGACGGCGCCAACGCCGTAAGCGCTGTCGCGCCGGTTCTTTTTAAGTAGCCGTCGTTCGCCGTGAAATTACTTTTAAAGAAACGACGAAGCCGCGTCTGTTGCGACACTCCGTAACTCGGAGGCGTTGCTGTCGTCACTCCTGTCGCTCTCGATGCGCGGCGAGCCGTTGGTGCGCGTCCGCGATCCTCTCGACCGCGACGACGAATCGCCACAGGAAATACAGGAAAACGAGCCCGAGAACCGGGAGCAGCCCCAACAGGATCTGTCCGGCGATGACCACCGCGTATCCAATGATCAGTACCGCGAGGAGGGCGATGACGGGAAGCCACCGCTGCGAGTTCGGGGAGGGAGACCTATCTGACATGGGTCGTCGATCACGTGCGAACGATTATCAACTTTATGGGATTCACCCACATGGTATTGTGTCACTGTTGCATCACCACATCGGTTCCGCACCATCCGAACCGTACGGATAACGGGTGGTTGGGACCGGGAATCAACCGAGAGTGGTATGACATCTCAACACTCGAATATCGGGGATAGGGGAACCCATATGCCGTATCAGATATGATATTTTGAAGCATTGGTTTATATACCTTCGATGGGTACATTCACCTGTCAGCCGCTGGGAGGAGGGGCCAAGCAATATGGTCCGAACGTCCCAGGACTGCTTCCAAACCATGAACCTAGAAACACTCAAGACTCTGTTTACGGAGGATCGAGCCGTAAGCCCCGTTATCGGCGTAATTCTGATGGTGGCGATCACGGTGATCCTGGCGGCGGTCATCGGCACGTTCGTCCTGGGAATGGGCGACGACCTGCAGAACAACCAGCCGACCGCGAGCTTCAATATGGACTTCAACGACTCGGACGGCGTGACGATCAGCCATGCCGGCGGTGACACGATCGACGCAGACAGCGATACCGTTACCGTCTCTGCTGCCGGTGGAGGAGGCGCAACAATCAGCGACGGGAGCTGGACGGGGACGATCACCGCCGGAACCTCGGAGACGTTCGTGACTACCAGCCAAGACTGGTCCGAGGAGACCGTCTCCGTGAACTGGGAGTCCGCCAACGGCGACTCCTCGGCACAGCTCGCCTCGCGAACCGCGCCGAACAACGCCTAGGTCCCCTCCAATCCTCCCGGCTTCGATCCGGCACGGTGCCGGAGCGCTTTTTAAGTACCCGACCCTGCACTCGGTATGAGCGTCGACCGCATCCTTCTCACGAACGACGACGGGATCGACACCGTCGGATTTCGCGCGCTGTATGAGGCCCTCGAGCCGGCGTACGACGTCGTCGCCGTGGCCCCCGCCGCCGACCAGAGCGCGGTCGGCCGCTCGATCTCCCAGGACGTGGTCGTCCACGACCACGAGCTCGGCTACGCCGTCGAGGGCACGCCGGCCGACTGCGTCGTCGCCGGCCTCGGCGAGCTCGTCCACGACGCCGACGCGGTCGTCTCCGGCTGCAACAAGGGCGCGAACCTCGGCGAGTACGTCCTCGGCCGGTCCGGGACCGTCTCGGCCGCCGTGGAGGCCGCCTTCTTCGAGGTCCCCGCGATCGCGACCTCGATGTACGTGCCGGGCGGCGACGACTGGTGGGAGCTCGAGCCCGACCCGGAGCACTTCACCCACGCCGCCCACGTGACGCGATACCTCGTCGACAACGCGATCGACGCGGGGGTCTTCGATCACGCCGACTACCTCAACGTGAACGCCCCGATGGCCGACGGCGAGTCCGGACCGCCGCCGACCGAGCGCGCCGCCATCGCCGTCACCGAACCCTCGACGCTCTACGAGATGGACGCCGAGTGGGACGCCGAGACCGGCGACATCACGCTCCACGATCGGATCTGGGACCGAATGCGAACCGGGGACGTCCCCGACCCGGAGGGGACCGACCGCCGCGCGATCGTCGAGGGGCACGTCTCGGTCTCGCCGCTGTCGGTGCCGCACGCCTCCGAGCACCACGAGGCGCTCGACGGACTCGCAACGGCCTACGGCTCCGAAAACGGTCCCGAACCGATCGCCGACGCGGGATCCGGCGCCGGCGGCGACTGAGCGTCTCGGCGCGACCTATTCGTCGGCGCTGACGGTGACCTGCGCCTCGCGGATCACCGACTCGCCGAGCTCGTAGCCGGGCTGGAAGACCTCGGCGATCGTGCCGGCGGGCTGGTCGCTGTCGACCCGGAGCATCACCTGATGGCGGGTCGGGTCCACCTCGGTGCCCGGATCCGGCTCGATGGGCTCGACGTTCTCGTCGTCGAGCACCCGGTCGAACTCCTCGAGGGTGGACTCGACGCCCGGCCGGATGTCCGCGCCCTCCTCCTGCTCGAGCGCGCGCTGGAGGTTGTCCCGAACGGGCAGGATCCGCTCGATCAGGTCCTCGGCGGCGCGCTCCTTGATGGACTCCTGTTTCCGCTTCGCGCGCTGCTTGTAGTTCTGAAAGTCGGCCTGCTTGCGCTTGAGCCGGTCGGTGAGGTCCGCGATCTCGGCGGCCTGCGCCTCGGTCTCGGCCTCGAGGTCGGCGACGCGGTCCTCGAGCTCCGCGACGGCCTCGGCGATCTCCGCCGCGTCCTCGTCGTCGAGGTCGGCGACGCGGTCGGCGAGCGTCGGTTCGTCGTCGGCATCGGCGCCGGCACTGGTGGCGGCATCCGCACCGGCGTCGGCACTGGCGTCGGTGTCGGCATCGGGACGTCCGTCCTCGAACTCGATCGCTTCGGCGTCGTCCTCGCTCATACCCGATCCGAGGCCGTCGGCGGGCATAAGGCTTGCAGAAACGGTCGAATGCGGCTCGGCGACGAGCCGGCACTACACCGGGCCGGCCGCTTTCGCCGGTTTATAATCGGTCCGGGCCGAACCGGGCGGTATGACCGCGCTGAACCGGAACACGCTGTGGGCGACGGCGATCGTCGACGAGCTGGCGAGCGCCGGCGTCTCGGCGGCCGTCGTCTCCCCCGGCAGTCGCTCCACGCCGCTGACGATGGCCCTCGCCCGCCACGAGGACGTCCACGTCTTCTCCCAGCTCGACGAGCGCTCCGCCGCCTTCTTCGCGCTCGGCCGCGCGCGCCGCACCGGCGAGGTGACGCCGCTGGTGTGTACCTCCGGAACCGCCGCCGCGAACTACCACCCGGCGGTGATGGAGGCCGACCGGGGCCGCGTCCCGCTGCTGGCGCTCACCGCCGACCGCCCGCCGGAGCTGCGCGACTCCGGAGCCAACCAGACCGCCGACCAGGAGAAGCTCTACGGCGACGCCGTCCGGTATTACAAGGACCTCCCGGAACCCGCCGGGGCCGATCGGGCGCTCGCCTCGGTGCGAACCACCGTCGCCCGGGCGATCGCGGCCGCGGAGGGAACTGATCCCGGTCCGGTCCACCTCAACGTCCCGTTCGCGAAGCCCCTCGAGCCGACCCCGGTTTCGGGCGACGTGCCGGGGGACCTCGACCCGGCCGCGGAGGACGGACGTGACGGGCCCTACGTTGCGACGACTGGGGGGTCGGCCCGGCTCGACGACCGCGATTTGCGCGCGCTCGCCGGCGCGCTCGCGGCCGACCGCGGCCTGATCGTCGCCGGTCCGGCCGACCCGCCCGGACACGACGCCGAGGCGGTCACGGCGCTGTCACACGCCACCGGCCACCCGATCATCGCGGACCCCCTGTCGGGGCTCCGGTTCGGCGGCCACACCCGGGTCGCGCCCGTGATCGGCGGCTACGACGCGTACCTCTCGGCGGAGTTCGCGGGAGACTCCACGCCCGCCTGGCCCGATCCCGAGGTGGTCCTCCGGCTCGGCGCGTCCCCGACCTCGAAGTCGCTGCGGAAGTACCTCGCCGCCACGGACGCCGACCAGTACGTCGTCGACCCGGCCGGCCGCTGGCGGGAGGCCGAGTTCGCGGCCACCGACCTCGTCGTCGCCGAGCCGAACCGACTCTGCGGCGACCTCTCGCGTCTCGCCGGCGCGTCCGGCCGTGGCGGACTGGCCGGCGGGTCGAGCACCCTCGACGGGTCCGGTGATCGCGGCGGAACCGGCGATCCCGACGGCGGCACGTTCGCCGATCAGTGGCAGCGTGCCGACGAAGCGGCGTTCTCGGCCCTGTCGGCTGCGGACGCGTTCCACGAGGGACGGGTCGTCGAAACGCTGCTCCCGGAGCTTCCCGATCCCGCAACGCTGTTCGTCTCCAACTCGATGCCGGTTCGGGATCTCGACCGGTTCGGCCGTCCGGGGACCACGAGCCTCACCGTCTGCGGAAACCGCGGCGTCTCCGGGATCGACGGGATCGTCTCGAGCGCGCTCGGCGCCGGGTCGGCGACGGCCGACGACCTCACGCTCCTCGTCGGCGACCTCGCCCTCTACCACGACTCGAACGGGCTCCTCGCGCTCGACCGGTGTGACGTCGACGCGACGATCGTCGCGGTCAACAACGACGGCGGCGGGATCTTCCACGAGCTGCCGATCGAGGAGTACGACCCCGAGTTCACGGAGTGGTTTAAAACCCCGCACGGGATCGACTTCGAAACGCTCGCCGAGCAGTACGGGCTGCGGCACGTGTCGGTGGACGCCCGCCACGGCGCGCGCGTGAGCGAGGACCTCGCGGCGGCGTACCGGGAGTCGCTGGCGAGAGACGGAAGCACCCTGATCGAGGTACGCGTCGACGCCGAGTCGAGCCACCGGGTTCGTGAACGACTCGGCGAGAAGGCGACGGCCGCGGCGCTATCGGCGATCGACGGCGAGTAGAAGGGTCGGTCCTCGGGAACGGCGACAGCCTCAGTCGTCCGCCGTTGCGGCTTCGGCGTCCGCCGTCTCCACGTCCGTGAGCTCGCCGGCGCGCTCGAGCTCCGTCAGGTACTCGTCGGCGTCGATGGCCGCCTTGCTGCCCATTCCGGCCGCGGTGACCGCCTGCTGGTAGTGGAAGTCGACGACGTCGCCGGCACCGAACAGCCCCTCGACGCCGGTTTCGGTCTGGCCGCCGCCATCGCCGCCGGCGGTTTTGAGGTAGCCCGCGTCGTCCAGTTCGACGCCGGTGTCCTCGAGGTAGTCGGTATTGGGGGTGTGGCCGATGGCGAAGAACACGGCGCCGACGTCGAAGTCGTACTCCACGACATCGTCGGCGGTCGCGGGGTCCGCGAGCTTCTCCGTGGGGTGGCCGTCGGGATGTTCGACCAGGGTAACGTGGTCGATGCCCTCTTCGGGCGTGCCGTGGAGCTCGGTGACCTCGGTGTTCCGGAGGATCTCGATCTCGCCGTCATCGACCTTCTCCATCACGCGGTCGATCCAGACGTCCTCGGCGCGGAACTCCTCGCGCCGGTGGGCGATGTAGACGGTGTCGGCGAACTTCGTCAGGAAGTTCGCCTCCTCCATCGCGGCGTCGCCGCCGCCGACCACGAGCATGTCCTCCCCGCGGAAGAAGGCGCCGTCGCAGGTGGCACACGTCGAGAGGCCGTAGCCCATCAGCTCGTCCTCGCCGGGGATGCCGAGCGTGCGGGCGGACGCGCCCGACGCGGCGATGAACGCGTCGCAGGTGTAGACGTCGCCGTTCGTCAGCGTCACGCGGAAGGGCCGGTCCGAATCAGTGACCGACTCGACGACGCCGTTCTTCGTCTCGGCGCCGAACTTCCGGGCCTGTTCTTTCATGTTGTTGATCAGGTCGGGCCCGGAGATGCCCTCCGGGAAACCCGGATAGTTCTCCACGTCGGTCGTCAGCGTGAGCTGTCCGCCCGGCTCGTCGCCCTCGAGGATGAGGGGGTCGTTGTTCGCCCGCGCGGCGTAGATTCCGGCTGTGAGACCGGCGATCCCGGTCCCGGCGATGATGAGCCGTCGGTGGTCGACTACGTCCTCGCTCATACACGATCGTAGTCGATCGGGGCGTATGTAGGTTGCGCTGTGGGCGTCATAATTGCGCTGTGAGCGTCGTGATCGCGCTGTGCGCACCGTGATCGCCGGTCACTGCTGCTCCGCGTTCGTGACGAGTCCGCCGCCCCGGTCCCGCCAGTCGGTCAGACTTCCCTCGTAGATGTGGACGTCCTCGAAGCCGATCCACCGGAGCGCGACGTAGGTGTGTGAGAGCCGCCGGGCGGTGTTGCAGTAGAGCACGACCGGCCGGTCCAGCGTGATCCCGCGCTCCGTGAAGCGATCGCGGAGCTCGGATTTCGGTCGGAACCCGCGCGTGTCGGGGTCGACCGCCTCCGTCCAGTCGAATCTGACGGCGCCCGGGAGGTGGCCCGCCGCGTACTCGTCGGCGTCCCGGGTGTCGACGAAGACGACGTCATCCGCGGACGACTCGAGGAGCGAAACGACGTCGTCGTAGCCAATTATCGGCGAGTCGGGACCCTCGACGCGCATCGGTTCGACCGTCACCGGGTCGGCCGCGACCGGCTCGTTCTCGACCGGATCCGCCGGCGCCGAGTCGGCTCGTTTCCAGGCGCTGAAGTCGCCGTCGAGCAGGTGGACGTCCGCGAACCCGTAGACGAGCGCGGTCACCAGGAATCGGGCCGCGAAGACGCCGTTCGTGTCGTCGTAGGCGACGATCGTGTCGAACCGGTCGACTCCGAGCTCGCCGAGAAGGTCCGCGAACGCCGCCGCGCCGGGCAGCGTGCCGGCGTCCGGCCCCTCCCGATCCCGAAACGTGTCGAAGGGAACGTTCACCGCGCCGGGCACGTGGCCCATCGCGTCGTACTCCCAGGCGTCGCGAACGTCGACGACGTGGACCGTCGGGTCCTCGAGCCGGTCGGCGAGCCACGCGATCGGGACGACGATCTCGGCCGGATCGCGGTCGTCACCCGGGCCGGTTGTCTCGGTCATCATCGTCCCTTTTCGCTCCGGATAGTTGACTCCGCGGGCTCGTCGTGATGCCGCCGTCGATTCCGACTATCGGCAACGACCGCTTGGAAATTCGGGATATTCCGGATTCAAAGCGGGTATCGCGGTCGACGACGACGATGAAGAGGTAATTGTTGCCACCGATACGAACGAGAGGCGGGTATGTCCGTGGCGTTGGGTTCCTTATAGGAAGCGACCCTATGAACGGACGCTATGGGAGATTCCGATTACGCGAACGACGTGCTCGTCTCCGCCGACTGGGTGGAGGCCCGGCTGGACGAGTTCGAGAGCGACGACTCCGCCCTGCGACTCGTCGAGGTCGACGTCGACACCGAGGCCTACGACGAGGCGCACGCGCCCGGAGCGATCGGCTTCAACTGGGAGAGCCAGCTCCAGGACCAGACGCAGCGTGACATCCTCGAGCGGGAGGACTTCGAGGCGCTGTTGGGCGACCACGGGATCAGCGACGACTCCACGGTCGTGCTCTACGGCGACAACTCGAACTGGTTCGCCGCCTACGCCTACTGGCAGTTCAAGTACTGGGGCCACGACGACGTCAAGCTGCTCGACGGCGGCCGGGAGTACTGGATCGAGAACGACTATCCGACCACCGACGAGGTTCCCTCGCATCCGGGGACGGACTACGAGGCCGGCGGTCCCTACGAGACGATCCGCGCGTACCGCGACGACGTCGAAAAGGCGATCGACCGCGGGATCCCGCTGGTCGACGTCCGCTCGCCCGAGGAGTACCGCGGCGAGATCCTCGCGCCCCCGGGACTCCAGGAGACCGCCCAGCGCGGCGGCCACGTCCCCGGCGCGAAGAACATCTCGTGGGCGGCCGTGACGAACGACGACGGGACGTTCAAGACTCGCGGGGAGCTCGAGGAGCTGTACGCCGCCGAGGACATCGACGGCGACGAGACGACGATCGCCTACTGCCGCATCGGCGAGCGCTCCTCGGTCGCCTGGTTCGCGCTCCACGAGCTGCTCGGCTACGACGACACCGTCAACTACGACGGCTCCTGGACCGAGTGGGGCAACCTCGTCGACGCGCCGATCGAGACCGGCGACGGCGAGTGAGCGCGTCGCCGGGCCGAAACCGACGGGAGAACGAGCCCGACAACGATACACGTTAAGTCGCTCCCGGACCGTGTTTTTCGTATGACTCCCGACGACGTGCTCGAGACCGTCCAGTCCGACCTCGCGACCGAACTCTCCAGGCTCGGCTCCTCGAAGGCGCTGTACGCCGCCACCGAGGGCGAGCTCGAGGCCGACCGCGTCCTCCGGGCGGCCGAAGTCGCGGAGCGAGCCGCGGCCGAGACGTTCGCCGCGTGGGCCGACGACGAGCCCGATGCGGATGCCCGCGAGGCCTTCGAGTCGGTTGCGGCGGACGAGCGGGCGCACGCCGAGCGCGTTCGCGAGGAACTCGACGAGGACGTCGACGCGAGTGCAGACGGGACGGACACCGACGATCTCGCGATCCCGACCCACCTCCGGTCGGTCGAGGAAACGGTCGAGCGCGCGGGCGCGTTGCTCGGCCGGATCCTCGTCGCCGACGAGTCGAAGTCACAGTACGTCGGCTACTTCGTCGGCGACGCCGACCCCCAAACGGCCGGCGTCTTCCGCGATCTCCGCGGCGATCTCGACGACCAGCGCGAGCGCGCGCTCGAGCTGCTCGAGACGGTCTGTGAGGACGAGTCGGACTGGGAAGTCGCGACCGAGGCGGCCGCAGCGGTCGTCCGCGTCGCCTACGAGGAGCACGTCGAGACCCTCGAGTCGCTCGGCGTCGACCCCAAGCCGGTCTGCTGATCGCCCGTCGAAGCCGGTCCGACGCTCCGATATCAATGCGGATACGTCGGTTCCGCGACCACGAACCGTTAAGTGATCTACCGTGTCATATCGTCGTATGACACGACGTTCGGTTCGTGGGGCGATCTGGGGGATCGTCCTCGTGATAGCAATCGTGGGTATGGCTGGGGTGGTCGTTGGGGACGTCCAGAACACCTCCGTCAGCATTGACGGAACGGAACTGGCGGCGGGCGACACCGTCCGCGTTGACGGTCATCCGACGGTCGACGTCTCGATCGAGGCTGACACGGCGATCGACCTCGTGGAAGTCCGCGTCAACGGAAACATCGACGGGAGGAGCTTCGAGCCGGGGACCGAGTCGTTCTCGCGGACGCTGGAGCTGGAGATGGACGACGGCGAGAACACTCTGCAGATAGTCGCCAGCGCCGGCGGGACGAGTACCTACGAGGCGACGGTCTACAAGGACAGCACCAGTCCGTACCTGCAGTACACGTCGCCGTTCTCGACGCCGGACCTGTCTCCCCCGCCGGACAGCACGACGGTCGGTGACGCGCGGGTAACGCTCGCGGCCGACATCGTCGACGAGTTCGGCGTGGAGACGATCGAGATCCAGCGCCGATACGACTACACGTTCGCGGGACAGGGCGAGACGAGCCGCGAATCCTACCAGATCACCGACCCCGGCGGATCCTTCTCCCAGGAGGTCTTCCTCGGTGACGGGGAGAACCGGATCCGTGCGAGCTACGTCGATGAGGCCGGGAACACGCGCGTTCACGAGTTCGTCCTCTACGTCGACGACACCGAGCAGCCGACGATGGATCTCTCCGTTCCGGAACGAACGGGAACCGACGAGGTTCGCGTGCAGGGGACCGTCTCCGACAACGTGAAGATCAACAGCGTCGAGCTCGAGGGGCCGACCGGGTCGACGACGCAGGTGCTCCAGTCGACGCACGCCGAGCCGAACCGCGACCGGCTCTCCACGGAGATCAACCGGGTCGTCTCGCTCAACGAGGGTGAAAACGACATCACCATCACGGCGACCGACATCGCGGGGAACACGATCGAACGCGACTACACCATCGTGTACGACCGCGACATCGATCCGGACGTCACCTTCGACCAGGAGCGGACGACCGTCGAGAACGGGCAGGTCTCCGTGGTCGGGCGCGTCGACCGCGGGGAGATCGATAGCGTGACGATCGAGTCGGTGGACCCCGAGACGGAGGAGATCATCGACATCGCGCGCGTGTACGGCGGCGACGAGACGACGAGCCGCGTCGATCTCGACCACCAGCTGGCGGCCGCGGACGGCGAAACGATCGTTCGGGTCATCGTCACCGATTCACAGGGCGACCAACACGAGGAGACGATCACCGTGTCCAGCAGCGGGGCGTCCACGAGCGGATCGGACGACGGTTCGACCGACGACGCAGACGGATCGTCGACGCAGGTGACCGCGGAGACGCCGGGCTCGTTCGACGCCGGTTCGGACGACGGTGGAAGCGATACCGGCGACGAGAGCTCGACGACCGATGACGACGCCGGGGACACCTCCGATTCGAGCGGCGGATCGACGACCGACGACGCGGGCGGATCGGGCTCGAACGGCGACGGGAACGAGACGTCCGGCTCGATACCGGGCTTCTCGGTCGTGACCGCGCTGCTGGCGTTCCTCCTGATCGGCGCTCGCCTGCGCGGCGCCCGATAGCCGGGAGCCACGAATGACGGATCCGTCACGACCCACGCGACGACGACTGCTCCTCGCCGGATCGACGGCCGCGTCCGTCGGGCTGGCCGGCTGTACGGCGCTCGAGCGGCTCGGCGAGGAGGCCGGCGTTGGGCCCGGCGAGGAGCCGTCCGAGGGGACCGCCGACCGAAGCGACACGCCGGCGGCAGCGGTCGACACCCCCTCGGACCCCAAACGCGAGTTCACCGCGGACTTCGACGACGGGCCGGGTGACTGGAGCGGCGACGCGGACGCGATCGAGGCGATCGACGACGCGGCGCGCGGGGCGGGGGCGGTCCGCCTGCCCGCCGAGACCACCGAGGTCGAGCTCCCGATCCCGGAGACGACGGTCGACCGCTACTCGCTGTGGTGGCGGGTCCCGACCGAGGTGACGAGCGTCCGGTTCGAGTTTCGTGACGCCGCCGGCACCCTCGGCTTCGGCGCGGAGGTGCAAACCGCGACCAACGGGCTTGAGGTGGTGGTAAACCCCGATTCCGACTCCGACTCCAGCTCGGACTCCGGAACCGCAAGCGATCTGTTGTCGGGAACGGTGCAGCCGGGGCGGTGGTACAAGCTGACCTTCGAGGGCGTCGATTTCGCGGCCGAACGCTTCGACGCCGCCCTCGCCGACGTCGGGGACAGCGAATTCATTCGGATGACGCAGTCGTTCCACTCCTCGATCGAGACGGTCGCCGCCCTCACGGTTCGCTCCCGGCGGGGCGACGCGGTCGCCGTCGACGACGTGGTCGTCTCCGACGACGGCTGACGCGACCGGACGGCAGCCCTTTGTGGGCCGGCCATCGATCGGTGGACATGACGGCCGACCTCGAGGAGAAGACGGATCGCTACGAGCGGATGCTCGCGGACGCGCTGGCGGCGGCGGAGACGGTCGCTCCCGCCGGGTCGCCGCTTGGCGAGGCGGCGGCGGACTGCCGCGAGATGGCCGAATCGTATCTCCGTGACGGCCGGCATTTCCGTGCCGACGACGACCCGGTCAACGCGCTGGCGTCCTTCTCGTACGGCTATGGCTGGCTCGACGCCGGCGTCCGAATGGGACTGTTCGCGGTTCCGGAGGAAACGGAACTGTTCACGACGTGATCGGCCGGATCGAGCCTTCGTTCGGTCGCGAGGTGGGGTACCACTCGCCGGGTCATCGCCTGCCTCGGTGGGTCACTCCGATCCGTCGGAATGCCACTTCCTGAGCGTCGACAGAAGGTTCGGATAGTCGGCGATCACGCCATCGACGCCGAACCGCAATGCGTCGTCGACGTCCGTCCACGTCCGTGCGGTCCAGGCGTTCACGGCGTAGTCGTCCAGCCGTACCGACTCCGCTGGCAGCCCGTCGATCGCCGGGTGGACGGCCTCGGCATCGAGCGCGTCGGCGATCGTCGTCGCCGTCTCGAGCGTATACGCGATGGGAGCGATGCGAGCGTTCGGCGAGATCGCACGGACCACCTCCAGCGCGGACTGCGAGAACGACGAGTACAGGACGCTGTTCGGCTCACGATCGACGGCGTCCAGGACCCGTTCGACGAACGGGACCCACTGCTCTCGTGTGAATCCTCCGTCAGGACCCACCTCCGTCGTTCCGCCGGTTCCCGGGCGTTTGAGTTCGACGTTGAGAGATACCGTATCGGGAACCGCCTCGACGAACGCCGACAGCGTCGGGATGTGGTAGGACGTGCCAAGCACGGACGTGTCGGTGACCGTTTCCGTCGAGCGGCCGGCGACGGCACCGCTTGCGTCGGTGATACCGCGGCTCGCCCCGTCGGCATCGAGACGCCGGTCGTGGAACACAACCGGCGTCCCATCCGCGGTTGCGACCACGTCGAACTCGATCGTGTCGGCGCCGAGACCGCCGGCGCGGCGTGCCGCCGCAAGCGTGTTTTCGGGGACGACTCCCGCGAACCCCCGATGAGCGAACAGGCGAACCGTCGTCGACGGGTCACCGGCGGCTACCATCGGACGAAGGGCAGTTCGGGGGCATCCAGCGTGACGAACTCCGAGACGAAGTCGGTCGCCGGGGAGTCGTATATCTCCCGGGGCGTCCCAATCTGTTCGACCCGCCCGTCGTTCATCACGGCGATCCGGTCACACATCAGCATCGCCTCCTCCTGATCGTGCGTGACGTACAGGCCGGTCACGTCGAGATCCGACAGGAGCTCGCCGACCTCATCGCGGAGCCGGGATTTGAGTCGTGCGTCGAGACCGGTCATCGGCTCGTCGAGGCAGAGGATCGCCGGCTCGATGGCCAGCGCCCGTGCGAGACCGACGCGCTGTTGCTGGCCGCCCGAAAGCGTCGTTGGATCCCGGTCCGCCATCCCGCCGATGCCGAGCATATCGAGCAGTTCCATCGCCCGCTCGTTGCGTTCGGCTTTCCCGATCCCGCGCATTTTCGGCCCGAACGCGACGTTTTCACGGACCGTCATGTTGTCGAACAGCGCGTACTCCTGAAAGACCAGCCCAACGTTACGGTTCTCCGGCGGCGCGTGGGTCACGTCGCGATCGTCGAATGCGACGGTCCCCGACGTCGGCGTTTCAAAGCCCGCGACGGTGCGGAGCGTAGTCGTCTTCCCACAGCCCGAGGGGCCGAGGACGCCGACGATCTCGCCATCAGCGACGGTGAGCGAGACGTCGTCGACGGCGGTCGTCTCATCGTACCGTTTCCGTATCGAATCGAGTGTGACGCGTGCCATAGTTAGCTTCTCGTGTCGAACCCGTGTGAACCGACCTGCTGGAGCAGGACGGTGATCGCGACGATTATGCAGAAGAACATCGACACCGCGGCGGCCGCCTTCGTGAACGAGCTGTTCGAGATGTGCCGCTGGAGGAACAGCGCGAGCGGCTGGGTTCCTTTCGCCCAGACGATATACGAGAAGTTGAACTCGGCGGCGGCAAGCGTCCAACAGATGATCGCTCCGGAGACGATCCCGGACCGTGCGTTCGGGACGATGATCGTGAGAAACGTCCGGAACCACGAGGCACCGAGAGACCGTGCGGACTCCTCAAGCCGCTGTAGGGGCATCGATTCGAACTCGCTCAGAACGGCCATCACCATAAACGGCGCCTTCAATAGCGAGTAGCCCACGATCAGGCCGAAGCTCGTCCCCGAGAGGGTTGGATAGGCTCGCAGGAACGCCACTCCGAGGATGACTCCCGGGACGAGCGGGAGAACCGAAATCGCGTTTACCCACTCGGAACCCCAAAAGTCGTAGCGAGCGACCGCGTAGGCGATCGGTATGCCGACGATGAGGTTGATGAACACGCCGCCGAGCGCGAGCCCGACGCTGAACAGTAGCTCGGAGGGAACCGCAAGCGTGTAACCGCCGATCGACAGGAGCGGCTCCCACCCCATACTCCGCTGGGAGCCGATCGTCTCCGCGAGCCCGAGCACTTCCCGCCAGTTCCGCAGCGTGACGAAATCCGACGGGAACACGCCGCTCCATTCCCCGGCAAATGAGCCGACGAACGTGAGGAACACGGGAACGATCAGGAAGGCGACGACGAGCAGGAGCGTCGTCGTCACCGCTCCCCGTCCGAACCGTCGCGACGGAGCGATCCTCACAATCCCACCTCCGCACTGGTGTACCGAAGCCCCAACGCCGTGAACGCGAACGTGAACAGGAAGTATACGGTCGCCATCGCGCCGGCGATCTGGATGTCGTACCCGGTCGCCAGTTCCCGGGAGATCTGGAGCGTCCAGACCAGGACGGTCTGAATGACGACGAGGGTCCCGAAGATCGCCAGCCCGGTTCGAAAGGTGAGGATGAGCGCCCCGATGATCCCGGGCCTGATCTGTGGGAAGGTGACGTGTCGAAACGTCTGCCACGGGCTCGCACCCAGCGACTGGGCGGCCTCTTCGGCTGCAACGTCCACCTCGGCGTAGGTGCCACGAAGGATGAGCGTCGCGCGTGGGATCATCGAGTAACAGAAGGCGATGAACAGCCCCGGCACGCTGACCGCGATGGCAAGCCCGATCGCCTCCTGCCCGGTAACGATCGCGAGAACGTTCGTCACCACCCCGTTGTTCCCGAACAGGACGAGTATCATAAACGCCGCGACGATACCTGGGAGGCTGATCGGGAATGAGACCAATGTGATAAGTAGTCCCTTAGCTGGAAGATCATACTTCTCGAGCGCATGTGCGATCGGGATCGCGAGACCGACGGACGCGAGGGTCGTCCCGCCCGCAAGCCAGAGGGAGTTGACCGCGACCTGCCAGTAGAAGGGATCGCTCGCGAGCGCCTCGTAGGCCTGCAGTGAGAAGCCAACTGAACGGTACTGTTCGGTGGAGACGCTGATGCGAACGACCTCGACGAGCGGATATGCCCCTGCGACGGCGAGCAGGGCGGCAAAGGGGGCACACAGCGCAGCGATCCGGCGACGCTCCCGGTCGCGCTCGGTCGTCGGATCAACGATCGAGTCACCCAGCTCGACCACCGCGTCGGTCCCGGCGCGAAGGCGTGACCCCGCCTCGCTCGTCCGACTGCTGGGTGCTCCCATTAGAGGTTCGCGCCGCGGGTTATCTCCTGGATGATGGCGTCCTGCTCCTCGACCAATCGATTATAGTCGACCTGGAACTCCGTCCGATCGTACTCGGCGCCGTCGATGAACTCGTCGGGTAACTCCATCTCCGAGGAGCGGATCGGGCGGACGTACGCATCAAGGAAGTGCTGTTGTCCTTCCAGCGAGAGGACGTAGTCCATGAACAGCTTGCCCGCCTCGGGATTGGGGGCGTCTTCCAGCAGTGCATAGCCGTACGGCATATTCAACGCGCCCTGGTTGCCGTTTTCGCCCCCGAGGAGTGCGACGCCGACGTCCTCCTCGGCGATCTCGTCGTTGTTGTACTTGAGATCGAGCCCCGAGTAGTCGTACCGGATAAACGTCGAGTACTCGCCGCTCGAGAACTGCGCGAGGAAGTTGTCGGTGAACTCCGCGCCGCCGTCCTGTATCTCGGTGTAGTAGTCGATGACGGGCTGGAGGTCGTCCATCGAGCCGCCGCGAGCGTTGTTGACCGAGAGTGCGGCGGCGAGCCCGACCGCTGCCTGCGGCGTCTGCAGCGCGAGATCCTGTGTGATCTCGGGCTGCAGGAGGTCCTCCCACGTTTCGGGGGCGTCGAGGCCACGCTCGTCGTAGATGTCCTTGCGATAGGTGACCGCAGTCGTCACGCGCCGGGTCGCGGTGACGTGGCCGTCATCCGTCTTCAGCGAGTCCGGAACTTTCTCCCACCCCTTCGGTTTGTATGCCTGCGTGAAGCCATCATTGCGAGCCGTGATCCCATACGTGTATCCACCGTTGAAACCGGAGTGCGTCATGTCCCCGGAGTGGGAGCGCATATGCTGTAGCGCCTCCCCCGACGAGCGGTCGTCGTCGTGAACCGCGACGCCGTAGTTCCCCTCGAAGTTCTCCATCACCGTCGGCCAGTTCATCCACCCCGACTGGACACAGTAGAAATACAACATGTCCGGGAATTCACTGGCAGTGATCTCCGTCTCGAAGTCTCCGTATCCGACCGTGAAAGCGTCCGAACTCCCGGATCCGTTGGATCCATCCGGACTGTCGGAGCTTCCGGAGATACAGCCGGCGAGGCCGGCGAGGGCTGCGGATGCAGTACCGATGTACGACCGTCGACTGAGAGACATCGAATGGGATGTCGGTTGTCCATCAAAAAGCGGTTGCTATGACCCGTATACAGGTGTTCAACACACCCATTGGAGACGAGTGTGTATATAAGCCACACAGTAGAGATGGTGACTCCACCGTTCCGTACTATCGTCAGTTTGCGGAGGCGGACTCGCGGCTCGACGGATCGATGACGTCCCTTCGACCAAGGGTCGCGTCGAAATCAGTCGGGATCGTCGTCGGGCGCCACGACGGACTCGATCTCCTCGACGATCTCCAGTTCCCGTGCACGGTACGCCTCGACGAGCCGATAACAGACCACGTAGCTCGGCACGATCGTCGCCACCGAGAGGATCACGTTCCCGACGAGCAGCCGGACCGCGATCTCTCGGCTGGCGGCGAACGAGAGCGACCCGAGCCCCGTCAGCCCGACGGAGACCCCCTCGACCGGCCCGAGCAGCAGGACGCCGATCGCGAAGCTGACCGCGTAGACGCCGGATTTCACGAGCGGATTGATGAGCAGCGCCGACGCGAGGAACGCGAGCTTGCTCGCGCCGTCGACGAGCCACGCCAGAAGCGCGAACACGAGGAGACCGACGCCGAGGGTGGGCAACATCGTGATGAACACGCCGAACGAGAAGCTGCCCGCGATCTCCCGCGGCGTGTGCGTCTCGGCGAACGCGTCGTGGAGCCCCGACCGGAGCCGCCGCGTCCACGCGCCCGTTCGTGATCGGATCGAGAGCATTCGCGTTCGACCCCGATAGGACGCCCGCGAGAAAGTAGTTGTCGGCGGTTCGGGGGTCACTCGGTGCGGTGGTTTGCCGTCACTCGAACCGGTAGGTCGGCCCCTCGGGGCCGTCCTCGACCGTGACGCCGACGTCCTCGAGCGCGTCGCGCAGCTCGTCAGCACGCTCGTACTCGCCGGCCTCGCGGGCCGCCTCGCGGAGATCGAGGACGAGTTCGACGAGCTCTCCCGCCAGTTCGACGTCGCCATCTCCCGGGCCCGCGCCGGACGCGTCGAACCGGAGCCCCAGAACGTCCTCGCCCAGTTCTTCGAACGTTTCGACCGCGCGGCGGAGGCCACGGTAGTCGTACGCGACGCCGTCGGCGTCCTCGGCGGCGGCGAGGTGCCCCCCCTCGGCGGCGTCGAGGTGGCGGTTGACCGCGTCCGTGAGCTCGAGCAGGGCGGCGGTCGCCTCCCGGACGTTGAGGTCGTCGTTCATCGCCGCCGTGAAGTCGGTCCGCGTCGTCTCGACCGCCGAGCGGAGGGTCTCGTCGGCAGCCTTCGCGTATGCGTCGACGGAGTCGAGGGCGTCGACCGCGCGGTCGTAGGTGCGTGAGAGCCGATCCCACCGCTCCTCGGCCTCGGCGATCGTCTCGTCGGTGAGCGCCTGCTCGGAGCGGTAGGCCGCGCCGGCGTAGAACGTCCGGAGGACGTTGACGCCGAGCTCCTCGAGGGCGTCCGGAACGGTCCAGAAGTTGCCGATCGACGAGGACATCTTCTCGCCCTCCATCGAGAGCAGCCCCGCGTGGAGCCAGTAGCGGGCGAACGTCTCGCCGGTGGCGGCCTCCGACTGGGCGATCTCGTTTTCGTGGTGGGGAAAGACCAGATCCCGGCCGCCCATGTGGACGTCGAGCGTGTCGCCGAGGTGCGTCATCGACATCGCGGAGCACTCGACGTGCCAGCCGGGGCGTCCCTCGCCCCAGGGCGATTCCCAGGTCTCCCCCTCGGGGAGATCGCCCTCGTGGTCGTGTTTCCGGTGCTCCCTGACCGCGGACTCGCTCACGCCGCCGGCCTTCCAGAGGGCGAAGTCGGACGGGTGTCGCTTCTCGGACCGCTCGTCCGGCTCGCCCTGTGCCTCGAGCTCCTCGAGCTCCTGGTTCGAGAGCGCGCCGTATCCCTCGAAGGCGGTGACGTCGAAGTAGACCGACCCGTTCGACTCGTAGGCGTAGCCGGCCGCCACGAGCGACTCGACGAGGTCGATGATCTCGGGCACGTGCCCGGAGACGCGGGGATACACCTCGGCGCGGCGCAGGTTGAGTCCACGCATGCTCTCGAAGATCTCGGCGGTGAACGTCTCCGCGACGTCCGCCTCCGCGGTCCACGACTCGCGCTCGCCGACGCGGGCGGCGATCTTCTCGTTGACGTCGGTGACGTTCTCCACGTGGCGGACGTCGTATCCGAGGTGCTCGAGCCACCGGTGGAGCACGTCCGCGTGGACCCAGAGCCGAGCGTGGCCGAGGTGCGGGTCGTCCGAGACGGTCAGCCCGCAGACGTACAGCGATACCTCGTCGCCGTCGACCGTGAACTCCACGCGCTCGTCCCGCAGGGTGTCCGTCACGGAGAGGGTCATCACGCCGTGGTTTCGGTGCAGAACTTTTCAACGCGTCGATCGGGTTGATCGGGTCGATCGGGTTGATCGCGTTTGGATCGGGAGGGCGTGTTGGCCGGGCTGACCGAGTCACCTGGACTGACCGAGTGTGCTCGCGGTAACCCGGTAACTTTTGCCTCAGATTACGCTTATTCGGCGTGGCGACAATGGTATGAATACCCATGGCAACCGAAACGCGGTCGGCTGACGTCACCGTAAACATCACCTCGAAACAGTGGATCGCCGGCGCGGTCGGCGGATTCATCGGGAGCATCCCGTTCGGCCTCCTGATGATGTACGTGATGCCCCCGCCGCTGCTGGAGGTCGTGATCCCGGCCATGTACGGGATCGAGGGGCCGGCGCTGCTCGCCGGGTGGGCGATCCACCAGTTCCACGGCGTCGTGTTGGGACTCACCTACGTCGCGCTCGTACAGGCGGAACCGCTCCGCGAGACCGCCCGATCCACCGGCGGAGCGATGGGGCTGGCCGTCGCGTACGGGATCGTCACGACCGTCGTCCTCGCCGTCATCGTGATGCCGCTGTGGCTCGGGGCCGTCGGCTTCCCGAACGCGCCGCCGTTCCCGAACGTCGGGATCCCGGCCACGATCATCACCGGGATCGGCCACGTCATCTACGCCGTTCCGGTCGCGGTCCTGTACGCGCGATCGTTTGCCGAGTAGGGGTGGAACCGACCGGTGCGCCGGTCGCCGAGACCGACGTCTCGCCCCCGGAATTCGGGGACAAAGCCGACGCCGAGGCCGTTCTCCGGCAGAACGCCCCCCGACCACAATCCTTTCGCCGGCCCGTTGGGTACTCCTCAACGTGACCAACGGTAGCGGCCAGTTGGCGACGGCGGCCCCCGACGGTCGCCGAAGCTGGGTCGTGGCGGTCGCCGGCGCGATCGGGATGGTGTTCACCTTCGGGACGCCGCTGTCGTACGGCGTCTTCCGGGACCCCGTCAGCGTCGCGTTCGGGATCGAACCGGTCGCGCTCTCGACGGTCTTCTCGGCGATGCTTTTCACCTTCTTCATCGGATCGGGCGCGATGGGCGTCGTCGCCGCCCGGCTCCCCGCCCGCGGGGTCCTGCTCGGCTGTGCCGCGGTGAGCGGTCTGCTCGCGCCGTCGCTGTTCGTGGTCGACTCCTATCTCGGCCTGCTGGTCGTCTTCGCCGCGATGGGGCTGGCCGGCGGGACCGCCTTCGTGCTGATCGCCTCGATCGTGCCCCGGTGGTTCGAGGAGCACCGCGGAGCTGCCACGGGACTCATCTTCGTCGGCAACGGGCTCGGGTTGACCGTCCTGCCGCCGCTGTGGGAACACGCGTTCTCGACCGTTGGCGTCCGGCGTGGCTTCCTCTCCATCCTGGCGGCGACCGCGGTCGGGTTCGGGATCACCGGTGCCGTCTGTCGCCGACCGGACTGGGCCGAGACGTCGACGGCCACGCTCGCCGAGCTCGCGGAGTGGGTCCGGGAGCTCGCCGGCAACCGGACCTTCCAGCTGCTCTTCGCCGGGATCGGGCTCTCGTTCGCGTGGTACCAGCTGCTGGCCGCCTACGCGATCGACCTGTTCGCCGCCCGCGGACTGGCCGGGGCGACGGCCTCGGCGGCCTTCGGCCTGATCGGCGGCGTCAGCATCGCCTCCCGGATCGGCGGCGGGTACGTCGCCGACCGGATCGGGTCCCGGCTGGCCTTCCTGTCGTCGCTGAGCTGCGTGATCGGCGGGCTCGCGTCGCTGTTGGTCCCCTCGATCCCCTCCCTCGCCGTCGGCATCGCCCTGATCGGCCTGGGACTCGGCGGCTGCGCGACGCTGTACGTCCCGCTGTTGATGGCGGTATACTCCCCGGAGAAGGACACCGCGATCATCGGCGTGTTCAACGTGCCGCCCGGCATCGGCGCGCTCGCGATGCCGCCGGTCGGAACCGCCTTGATAACGTATACCGAGGGATACGCGGCCGCGATCGCGTTGACGCTCTCGCTCGCGGTCCTCGCGCTCTGGGTGATCGCGGCCGGAACCGCCGACGAGTGAACGCGGTCGCGGTCACTCCGCGCCGGCGTCGACGCGATCGGCGTACGCCTCCAGTTCGGCGGCCAGTTCGCGGGCCTGGTCCGCCGAGATCTCCACCCGGTCGGCGTGGGCGGGCAGCTCGGTCAGGTCGACGTTGTCCAACTCCAGTTCGATCGTGACGTGGTCGGGGTTCCTGGACGGGACCGTCACGTCGAGCACCGCGTACGCCGACTCCTCGAAGCCGTGACCGATCGCGGTCGCCTCAAGCAGGTCGAAGGTCGTGTATGCGTTCACACGGGTGAGTCGGTCGGTCATCGGTCGGCGTCCGAAAGCGGCGTTCCGTCGGCGCGAGCCGGCGCGGGACTGGCGTCCATCCCGTCCTCGTCGGCGTAGGGATACCACGTCGTCTTCGTGTTGTGCATATACGGGTCCTCGTAGCTCGTCTCCGACGGCTCGATGAGCGTCTCGAGATCGCCCTCGGCCTCCGTCCGCTCGATGAACGCGCGGAACCCCTCGCCGTCCTCGCGCCGCTCGCGGAACCGGTCGATCAGGGTCGCGATCGCGCCGGGTACCTCGTCGGCCGGGACGCGCTGGCCGACCCACTCTGCGAATCGGGGGTCCGCACCCAGGCCGCCGCCGAGGCCGATGTCGAGCGCCTCGACCGGCTCGCCGTCCTTCCGGGTCTTCATCCCTCGGAGGCTGACGTCGGCGATCTGTGGCTGCGCGCAGGAGGCGGTACATCCCGACAGGTGAACGTGGAACTCCTCGACGTCCGCGGGGAGATCCACGTTCTCGGCGAGCCAGCGAGCGTACCGGACCTGTCGGTTCTTGGTCTCGACGATCGACAGCGAGCAGAACTCGGTGCCCGTACACGCGATCGATCCCCGCATGAACGGGTTCGGATCGGGCGAGTAGTCCTCGAGCAGCGGTTCAGCCAGCAGCGCGTCGAGTGCCGACTCGGGGACGTCAGTCACGAGCACGTTCTGTCGCTGCGTGAGCCGGACCTCCCCGGAGCCGTACTCGGCGGCCAGGTCGGCGAGTTCGTGGACGTCGCCGACGCCCATTCGGCCGACGAGCACGTTCAAGCCGACGTAATAGGCGCCGTCGGCCTGCTCGTGGACGCCGATGTGGTCGTTGTGTCCCCCGGCGGGGCGGTCGTCCGTCCCGACCCGGCCGGCGTTGTAGGTGTACTCCTCGCGGAGGTCATCCCCGGCCGGTTCGAGCTCCCGGTCGACGAACTCCTCCTGCAGGACGCGTCGAACCTCGTCCGCGCCCCACTCGTCGACGAGGAACTTGCTGCGCGCGGCGTAGCGGTCCTCACGGTCGCCGTACTCGCGGAAGAGCGCCGAGAGGCCGCCGGCCACCGCCTCGACCGCATCGGGCTCGACGAAGACGTCGATGTCGCGCGCGAGTCGCGGCTCGTTGCGGGCGAGTCCGCCGCCGACGCGGACGTTGAATCCCCGTCGGCCGTCCTTCTCGGCGGGCTCGAACGCCAGGTCGTTGATGTCACCCTGTCCGCAGCCCTCACGACAGCCGGTGACGCTCACCTTCCATTTCCGCGGGAGGTTGGCGTACTCGTCGGTCCCTTTAAACGCCTCGTGGAGGTCCATCGCGACCGGGAGCGCGTCCACGAACTCGTGGCGGTCCTTCCCGGCGACGGGACAGCCCACGATGTTCCGCCAGGAGTCGCCACACGCCTGCTGGGTCGACAGACCGTTGGCCTCCAGCCGCTCGAAGATCTCCGGAACGTCCTCGAGGCGGATCCAGTGGAGCTGGATCGACTGCCGGGTCGTCCAGTCGCAGTAGGCGGCACCGAACTCGGGGTTCTCCACAGGCCCGCGCGCGTACTCGTCCGCGATCTCCGCGATGACGTGTAGCTGTCCCGGCTCGAGCACGCCGTTCGGCGTGCCGATCCGCATCATGAAGTAGCTCTCCTGGCCGGCCCGCTGGTGGTAGAGTCCCCACCACTTGAACCGCTCGAACCAGGCGTCGCGTTCGTCCTCCGGGATCGACTCCCAGCCCTGCTCGGCGAACTCCAGGAGGTGTTCGCGTATCTCGTTCCCGTACGTCTCCGATTTCCACCGTTCGACGTCCGTTGGCATCTCGATCCGGTCTGGGGACGGAATCCCCCTAAAGCGTCCCTCGACGTCAAACCTCCCCGGAGCCACCGGGTACCGGTGAGCCTTTCCGATCGCTGGATCGGGTGCTCCGGCGATCGGTCACGCCGACGCCGACGACCCGACGGGACGTCGAATGGCGTCCCGATCGATCGGCTCGTAGCGTCCATCGATTACGCGTCCGACGGGGATCGGAGCGGTCGTCGTCGACCGCCCACAGGTGATACATCGGCCGTACGTCTCCGCCGCGACGGTCCGCCCGTCAACCGCGACGTCGGTGACTCCCTCGACGACGAACTCGGCGATCGGACACTCACACACGCCGGTCACGTGCCAGAGTTCGCTCGCGCCGGTTCGTCGTTCGTCCGCGGCCGAGACCCACGCGCCGTCGTCGAGCGTCCGCAGGGAAAGCGCCATACCGCCAGTTCGGTCCGCCGGTCGGAAACGGCCTCCGCCCCGGGTAACCCTCGTCCCGATCTCCGACGGTGTCGCCACGGGAGGCACCGTCCCACATCGGCCGATCGGTCGCCGCAGAGCCCGGATCCACCCCGGCGAGGGGCGCCGTGATCGCCGCAAGGACGTCCGGAATCCCCGAGTCCCGGTAGCGATTGGGCGGGCGGGGTCGCTTATGTCGTCGGGGCGCCTCCGATCGAACGATGACACGGACGACGCCGATCGAACACGCCTCCGCCGACGTCGCGCCGGAGCTATTCGATCCGGAGCCGCGGGAGGACCGATCGGAATGAGCGATCAGGACCACGACGACGACCATCTCGAGTCCGTCCCCGTCGGCGCCGGGTGTACGGAGATCTGGGAGACGCTGAGCGAGCGCCGGGCCGAGGAGGAGTCGGACGCCGAGAAGGAGCTGAACGTCGAGGAGGGATCCGATCCATCCGACCCGGCCGACCCGGCCGACTAGCCCCCGGTCGGCCAGGATCGGACGCGATCGGCGACCGGATCGGCGATCGGATTGATGTCCCTGGCGCGCGATGGCGCCGTACGGACCGATGTACGACTCCATCCTCATTCCCACGGACGGAAGCGACGGGTCCCACTCGGCGGTCGAGACCGGGATACGGCTGGCGGACCGGTTCGACGCGGACGTCCACGCACTGTTCGTGCTCGACGAGCGGTACGTCCTCGACGAGTTCGACATCCCGGTCGAGGCGGCCGAGCGGGACGCCGAGGACGCGCTGGATCGCGCCGGTGAGATCGCCGCGACCGCGGACGTCGCGATCGAGAAACACCTTCGACGCGGGGTCCCACACGAGGAGATACTGGCGGCCATCGACGACTACGACGTCGATCTCGTCGTGATGGGAACCCACGGGCGGACCGGCCTCGACCGGATCGTCCATCTGGGAAGCGTCACCGAGCGCGTGATCCGCGCCGCGCCGGTGCAGGTGACGACGGTGCCGACCGGCGGTCGAGAAGCGTGAGCGACCGGCGACCGGGGTGTCTGATCGACCGGCGACCGAGAAAGAAGCGTGATCGACCGGCGACCGAGGGAATCGGTCCCGGTCGTGTGGGGACAACATATAAATTCTATCGTGGAAAGCCCGGAGTATGGACGAAAACCGGTTCGTCATCGCCCTCTTCGGTCTGGTCGTCGCCGTCATCGTCGGCTACATCGCCCACCGGTTCGCCGCCGCCCTCACGGTCGCGGTCTTCATCTACTACTCGACGCGGCGGTTCTACCGGAGTCTGGGTCGACTCCGGCTCCCGAAGCGCGTTCGGGCGGTGCTGGCGCTGTCGATCGTCGGCGTGCCCCTTCTGTTGCTCATCAGTTACGCCGCGGTGCTCCTCATCATCGAGGTCCGACAGTTCGTCCGGCAGTACGCCGTGATGGAGGCTGCGGCCGGGAACGTCGGCTGGATCGACGTGGAGGACGCCCCGCCCGAGTTGACCTTCGACGCGATCGTCGATCTGTACCGATCCGGCGGATTTGACCCGCTGATCGAGTTCGGGATCGACCACGCCGGCCTCCTGACGTCGACGCTCTCGAGTTTCCTGTTGAACCTGCTCATCGTCGTGGTCGTCACCTACTACCTGCTCATCGACGGCGGGAAGGCCCACCAGTGGCTGGTCGCCTTCGACGACGAGGCGATCGTCCGCGAGTACTTCGAGGCCGCCGACGACGAGCTGGAGTCCGTCCTCTTCGGGAACCTGCTCAACGTCATCGCCATCTCGCTCATCGCCGTCACGGCATATATGGGCTACAACGTGTTCGTCCCGCCCTCGGTACAGGTCCCCTACCCCGCGCTCGCGGGCGCACTCACCGGCGTGGCGAGTCTGATCCCGGTCGTCGGGATGAAGATCGTCTACCTCCCGATCGCCGCCGTGATGGCCGTTCCATCGGTGCTTTCCGGCGATATGGGACCGATCGCGTACGTCGTCGGTTTCCTCCTCGTTGCGGTCGTGATCGTCGACACGATCCCGGACCTCATCCTGCGTCCCTACTTCAGCGGGAAGACGACCCACGTCGGGTTGTTGATGCTCGCGTACATCTTCGGACCGGTGGTCTTCGGGTTCCACGGCCTCTTCCTCGGGCCGATCATCCTCGTGCTCGCGCTCACCTTCGCGTACACCGCGCTGCCGCGGCTGCTCGGTGCCGACCCCGACCACGAGCCGGAACTCAAGGGGCCGACCCTCGCGCCGGACCAACTCCGTCTCGACGACTTCTGACCGCCGTCGGTCCCGGTTCGGTCCGGTCCGATCCATCGGGACCGTTCCAACGCCGGGACGGTCACCGAATCCGGCCGACCAGAACGACGACGAGCGCGACCCCGAACAGTCCCGCGAGGATCGACAGCGACACGCCCCAGCCGAACAGGTCGGCCGCCAGCCCGACCCCGACCGATCCCGCCGACCCCACCACGGTGTAGGCGGTTCGAACGAGGCCGAAGCCGGCGCCGCGCTCGGCGTCGCCGAGGACGTCCATAAACCGCGAGTCGACTGCGGAGAAGAAGCTCGACCCGAAGCCCGCGAGGAGGACGCCGCCGGCGACGCCCGCAGCCCCGGGGCCGACGACGAAGGAGATCGTCCCGAGACAGCCCGTCCCCATCGCGAGAGCGATCGCGGCGTCGCGGCCGACGCGGTCGGAGAGCCGGCCGATCGCGACCTGTGCGCTCGTCCGCATCAGGAAGAACGCCGAGAAGATCCCTCCCGCGGTCGCGGTCGTGTACCCCCTGAACTCGACGAGGAAGGTCGGCAGAAACGACATCAGTCCCTGAACGACGTAGGTGCCGGCCATCGCCACCAGCAGCGGGACGACGATCCCCGGTCGGGTGAGGATCTCCGCGAGCGGGGCGAGCCGGAGACGCTCCCGCATCCGTTGGTCGGGGCGCCGCGGCTCGGTCGGCCGTACCCGCCAATAAAACGCGATCAGCACCGGGACGCCGACCGCGGCTGAGACGGCGATCGCGGGGCGCCAGCCGTATCGAACGCCGATCCATGCCGCGACGACCGGCGCGACCAGTCCCGCCAGGGGGCCGCCGGCGGAGTGGATCCCGACCGCGGTGCCCACGTCCTCGAAGGTCCGCGAGAGCAGCGTCGTCGCGACCGCGTAGTGAAGTCCGGCGAACAGGCCGAGCAGGAGCGCCGAGAGCACGAACACCGGAAACGCCGGTGCGAGCGCCAGCAGGAGGCTCAACGCCGTCGTCCCGCCGACCGCGACGAGGATCACGCGACGTTCGCCGAACCGGTCGGCGAGGATGCCGCTCGGGAACTGTGAGACCCCGTAGGCCAGCCACATCCCGGACAGCGCCACCCCGATCGCGGTGTTGGAGATCTCGAACTCGGCGACGACGAGCGGGACGACCGGGCTGATCGCCAACCGCGCGAAGTAGGTCACGAAGAAGGCGACCATACAGAGCCCCAACACCGTGTGTCGGTATCGCCAGTTCACGGCGCCCCACCGTCCGGCCGTCGGATCGCGGGCTGCAGTGCCGGTCGCAGCGCCAGCCGTGGCGCTCGGTCACGTCCCGTTCGTGGTCGTCGCACGCCGTCGGACACTGTCGAGCAGTTTGACGACCGACGACATTGAGGCTTCGATCCCACGCGGACGACCGGGAGCTTCGATCCCACGCTGATGACCGGGGGATGCGTCGGCACCCGGGAACGACGTCGACCGGCGAAACGCGGTCGCGACGAGGGCGATCGATTCGACGGGGTCCTCGAGTTGTCCCATCGCGGCTTTCAGCGCGCCGGTCGCGTTCGTGTCGACCGACATCGTCATCCGTGACGCCGCGATCGGTTCGTCCGTCAGCGCTCGTCCGTCAGCGCTCGTCCGTCAGCGGCCGCGCCGTCCACGTCGTCAGGGACGTCGGAGGCAGCGCTGTCGCCCGCCTCGTGATCCGCGAGCGGGGATCCGCCGTCCGGAGCCGGGGTCGGGTCGTCGAGACGGCGTATCTCGCGGGAGAGCCGGTCGAGATCGAACTCGTCGTCGCCCACCCGGGCGAGACACACCGTCAGGACGGTCGACGTGAGGAACGCACCCGCGAACGGGAGCAGATAGGTCGCGTCGGGCGCCGGGAGTACGCCGCCCAGGGCTGCATCGAACGTCCGGTGGAGGCCGAAGGGGAACGGAAAGGTCGCCGCGCCGACCAGGAGGCCGCCGAGGGCGCTCGCGAGCGCCGCGGTCCCCGAGAGCCGGCGGGAGAAGAGGCCGTACACGATCGGGGCGGCGACCGCGGCACCGAGCAAGTCGGCCAGGAAGAACAGCCGGAGCACGCTGCGTGCCCGGAGGCTCACGAGGATCGCCGCGATCGCGACGACGGCCGTGAGCGCGCGTGCGCCGAGCCGCAGGGTTCGGTCGTCGGGGTTCTTCAGCAGCCGCGGGAGGTCCGCCGTCACGAGGCTCGCCAGGGCGGCGAACAGGCTGTCGGCCGTGCTCATCACGAGGGCCAGCGCCAACAAAAGCACGCCGAGGACGACCGCCTCGCCGGCCGTACTCTCGAGGAGGACGAAGAAGGCGATCCCGGCGTTGTATCCCGATCCGCCGGTTTCGACCGCAGCAGCCCCGACGGCGACGACGCCGAGCAGCGTCGCGACGACCATCACCACACCGTTGGCGACCGTGGCGACCCGAAAGCCGCGCTCGACCGTCGCGGAGCCGTCGGCGGCGTAGATGCGCTGCCACCAGGTCTGGTTGACCAGCTCCGCGCCCAGGACGGCGAAGACGAGCGCGATTCCGAACCTGACGCCGGGGACGTACGTTGGGTCGAGAAGGGTCGGATTCGCGTCCACGATCCCCCGGTGGACGACCGTCGGCCCGCCGCTCGCGAGAACGACGGCGAGCGCGACAGCGGCCAGCAGCGGGAGGACGATCAGCGTCTGGATCGTGTCGGTGGCGATGCTCGCCCGGAGGCCGCCGTAGCCGGTGTACAGGAGGACGAACCCGCCGACGAGGGTCGCCGTCTGCCACCGCGGAACCGCCGCGACGTGGTGGAACGCCTGCGCGATTCCGGTCAGCTCGGCGGCGAGGAAGACGAACATGTAGAGGACGCTGACGACGAGCACCAGCGCGTACATCCCGCCGCCGTAGCGAACGAGGACGTATTCGGTGAGCGCGTGCCCCTCGGGGATCACGTCACGGATCCGGGGACCGATCCGCGAGTAGACGAGCATCGGGAGCGCCTCGCCGACCGCGTAGCCAGCGACCGCGGCGACCCCGAAGAGCGCCCCCGCCTCGGGGGCCGAAAGGAGGATCCACACGCCCATCACCGAGGCGACGAGCGTCGCAGCCGTCCGACCGCTGCCGGCCGAGTCGCGGGCCGCGATGAGGTCCTCCACGGAGCCGACCCGCCCACGGGAGAGCCGGATCCCCGCCGCGGTGAAGACGACCAGCGTCACGACCGCGAGACCCAGCGCCGTCGCGGACGTCACCATTGCGTCTCACCACCCGGCACCGGCTCCGCTCCACGGAGCGCGACCACGGCGGACCGATCACGGGCGGTCCTCACGCCGACCACCCCTCCTGCCGCCAGGCGGCGTCCCAGAAGCGGTACTCGTAGCGCGCCGACGTCTCGAAGCGGTCACGGTATCGCTCGCGGTCGCGGTGGCTCGCGTCGGCGGCCACGTCGTCGAGCAGGGCCTTACACCAGTCGGTCAACTCGGTGAACTCGGCGCCGGCGTACGTCTCGATCCAGTCCGCGTATCGGTCGTCGTCGGGCAGTCCCCGCCGGGCGAGGCGTTTCCCCGTCTCGTTGAAGCCCCACATACAGGGCAACAGCGCGGCGATCAGGTCGCCGAAGGCGTCGGTCGACGCGACTCGGACGAGGAAGTCGGTGTACCCCTGCGTGGTCGGCGAGGGGTCGGTCGCCTCGAGCGCCGATTCGTCGATGCCGAACTCGGCGGCGTACGCGCGGTGAAGGTCCATCTCGTCGCTGATCGTCGACTCGAGGAGTTCGGCGAGGGTCGCCATCCGATCGAGGTCCGGCGCCCTCGCGGCCCCGTAGGCGAACACCCGCGCGTACTCGATCAAATAGACGTAATCCTGCCTGACCCAGTACCGGAACGGCGCCTCCTCGAGCGTTCCGTCCCCGAGCGCCTCGACCATCGGATGAGACAGGATGTCGTCCCAGATCGGTTCCGCCACCGATTCGAGATCGGTCGTGAAACTCATATCCGAACGTGACGGGATCGAGCGTGATATAACTAACTAATATTACTAAGTAATAACCGGCGGTGGACGCTCGTCCCGGTCGGGGCCTGAGTGCTCGGAAGCACCGGACGTTTGCACAGATTGAAGCGTGCGCCGCCCGCTATCGAAACGTATGTATCTCGCGGCGGAATCCTGGCCGGACCTCGACGCGTACTTCGAAAACGAGTCCCTGGCGCTCGTTCCGCTCGGATCGACGGAACAACACGGTCCCCACCTCCCGCTGGCGACCGATCACCTGATCGCGGAGGGGTTCGCGCGGGCGGCCGCCGACCGGACCGGCTTCCTCCGGACGCCGACGATCAACGTCGGCGTGAGCCCGCATCATCGGCAGTTCAACGGCACGATGTGGGTCGACGCGCCCGTCTTCCGGGACTACGTCGAGTCGTTCACCCGGAACCTGGCGTACCACGGCATCGACCGCGTGATCTACGTGAACGCCCACGGCGGCAACGTCGAGCACCTCCGGGAGGTCGGCCGCCGTCTCCGGGACGAGGAGGTCCTGTACGCGGTCGAGTGGATGTGGAACGACTCCATTCCGGAGCTCGTCGACGACCTCTTCGAGCGGAACGGACCCCACGGCGGGCCTAAGGAGACGGCGCTGATCCAGCACCTGCGCCCGGAGCTCGTCCACGACGACCGGCTCGCGGACGCGCGGGACGGCGGACTCACGGAGTTCGAGCCGGCCGAGATGAACCGACACGGGGCGCGAACGTTCTACGACGCCATCGACAACGCGCCCAACGGCGTCCTCGGCGACCAGACGGACGCGACCGCCGAGAAGGGTGAACGGCTCTTCGAGGCGGCAACCGACCAGCTCGTCCAGCTCTGTGAGTGGCTCGACGACCAGCCGTTCGAGGACCTCCTACCGAAGGACCACGTGTAGCCGCCCGGCGTCACCCTCGTACCAGCGCTCGTGCCGCCATCACGTCGGCATCCGAAGGGCTATGGGTCTGGCTCGTTGACCCCCGCGTATGTCCACGCCGGAGTCGACGGATCGCACGTCCCCGATCGGAACGGACGCGCTCCGGTATGAATCGCTGCGGGCCGCCTTCGACCGCGAGGATCTGGGACGGCATCTCGCGCTGTTTTACGGCACGACGGCGGAACAACTCCGGGCGGCCACGGCGTTCATCGAGGCCGCACTCGCGAACGACCGCCGGTGCCTCTATCTCGCGGACGCCAACGACGCGGCGACCATCGAGACCGCGCTCGAGACGGTCGGCATCGACGTCGACCGGCGGATCGACGCGGGCGATCTCGAGATCGCGACGGCGAGCGACGTCTACTCGCCGGACGCCTTCGACGCGGACCGGATCGTCGAGCTGCTCGCCGACCGGGCCCACGAGGCCGCCGCGAGCGACCGTCACGAGGGGCTGAGCGTCGCCGGCGAGAACACCTGGAGCTTCCGGACGGGGTCGGACTTCGAGGACGTCCTCGATCTCGAGGTCAGCTTCGACGAGTGCTGTCCGGATTTCCCGGTGACTGCCCTGTGCCAGTACGACCTCCGCCGGTTCACGAACCGGTCCATCGCGGCCGCCGTCTGGACCCACAAGCGGATCGTCTACGCGGACACGATCTGTGAGAACCCCTTTTACGTACCGCCGTCGGAGCGCCGCAATCACTCGCTCCGCTCACCCGAGGAGTCGGACGATCCCCGAATGGACGTTCGGCTGATGCTCGAACAGACCCACGAGCTCGCCCGGACGCGCCAACAGGTCTCGCGGCGCGAACAGCGCTTGTCGGTCGTCGACCGAGCGCTTCGACACAACATCCGCAACGAGCTGAACGTCGTCCTCGGCTACCTCGAGCTGTTGCGCGAGGACGCCGCACCCGATTCGACGATCCGGGAGTACGCCGACACCTGCATCGAGTACACCGAGCGTGTCGTCGACCGGTCCGAGAAGGCCCGACACATCCAGGGAACGCTCGAGGACGAAACGATCGAATCCGTCGACCTCCTGGCCGAGATCAGGACCGCGATCGCACGGGTCCGCGACCGATATCCGGACGCGGCGTTCTCCCTCGAGATCGACGGGAACGCCGTGGCGATCGATCCGGCCGCCGACACCGACGACGACGCCCTCGTCCTCGACGAGGCCGACGAAACCGACCCCGCCGACGACCCCGCCGACGCCCTCGGTCGGGTGGTCGCACACGAACGGATCGACATCGCCCTCATCGAGCTGCTCGTCAACGCCGTGACCCACCAGGACGACTCGGAGGGCCCTCCGGAGGTCTCGATCGACGCCTCCACGACCGGCGACGGGTTCATCGAGCTCGCGGTCTCGAACCCCGGACCGCCGATCCCGGAGGACGACCGGCGCGCGCTGTCGGAGGGGACGGAGACGCCGCTTGAACACGGCGGCGGCCTCGGCCTCTGGCTCGTCAAGTGGGTTGTCGACGGCTCCTACGGCCGGGTATCGTTCCCCGACGGCGGACGCGACGGGTCGACCGTCGCGATCAGGCTGCCGCGCGTCGATCGGTAGGCCCGTCGGCCGGTCCCGCCCACCGGCCTGCGTAGGCGGCCCGTCACTCCGTGATCGCGAGTGGCGAAGCAAACTCGACCGTGGTTCCCTCGTATCGGCAGTCCTCGAGGGCGTGTTTGGCCGCGAAGCCCGCCTCGTGGGCCGACCGGCCGCGTCCGACGCCGACCTTGAAGTCGACGTCAGCCGCCCGGCTGACGTGGTCGATCGCCGCCAGGTAGTCGCCCTCGGACATATCGGGGCAGATCGAGATGATGTTGTCCCCGCCGACGAAGAAGGAGAGCGCCCCGTGCTCCTCGCGGAGGTGTTTCATCAGGGCCGCGTATCCCTGCTCGATCCGGATGAACGAGTCGAACTCGTTGAGCTGATCGGTGTACTTCCCGGTCGCGTCGTTCACGTCGAAGTGAGCGATCGACAGGTCGTCCTCGCCGGGCGTGTCGACGTACTCGCCGGCGAGCACCTCCGTTCGGTTGTGGTCCTGCGCGCTGCCGGCCGCCTGGATCTGCCCGGTCGCGTCCTCGAGGGCGTCGATCGGCCGGTCGGCGACCGAGACCCCGAGGCTGATGGTGACCGGATACCGGTTCCGGATCGTCGCCTGCAGCCGTTCGTGGTCGCGGTCGTCGAGGCCGTTCGTCACCGCGACCATGTTGTCGAACCGGGTGAAGAAGGCGTAGCCGTCCCGCGACCCCACGAACTGCGCGACGTCGGCGAACAGTCGCGACTGCATCGTCTGGAGGTCCATCTCGCGCCGCGGTTCGGGGGTGACCGTCCACGGACCGTAGTTGTCGATCTGAACGAGCGTTACCTGTGTGGTCGTCACGATGTGCGTGTATGCGTTCCGGGGTCGTTTGAGCGTTCCGTTATCCACAGAATGGACCACATCACGAATTCGTGACGATGCCGTCCGTCACCGCTCAGCTGCGATCGTCGTCCCCGCCGCTCGCGACAAAACCCCTACTACGCTCCGCCGCTCGCGACAAAACCCCTACTACGCCGGCGCCCCTGGCATCGTCATGGACTACGAGGGAGCGGTCCTCGACGTCGACGGCACGGTCGTTCGCGGCGACGATCCGGTGCCCGGCGCCGCCGAGGGATACCGCCGGATCCGGGAGGCCGGGATCGATCCGCTGTTCGTCTCGAACAATCCGACGAAGGCGCCGCCGGCGTACGCCGACCGGCTCGCGGCGGCCGGCTTCGGGGTCGATCCGGACCGGATCGTCACCGCAGGCACCGTCACGGTCGCGTACCTCAGGGAACGGCATCCCGAGGCCGACCTCTTCGTGATCGGCGAGTCCGGCCTCCACACCCAACTCGACGCGGCCGACCTCTCGACGACCGGTGACGCCGACGCGGCCGACGCGCTCGTCGCATCCATCGACCGCGAGTTCGACTACGGCGACCTCCGTGACGCGCTGTGGGCGCTCGAGCGCGACATCCCGTTCATCGGGACCGATCCCGACGTCGTCATCCCGGCAGCCGAACGGAACGTCCCCGGATCGGGAGCCGTGATCAACGCGATCGCGGGCGTCGCCGAGCGGGACCCCGACGTCACGCTCGGGAAGCCCTCGGAGCCGGCGGTCGAGCTCGTTCGGGAGCGGCTGGGCGTCGACCCGAAGCGCTGTCTCGTCGTGGGCGACCGACTCGACACCGACATCGCCTTCGGCGACCGTGCCGGGATGACCACCGTTCTCGTGCGAACCGGCGTCACCGACGAGGCACGGCTGGCCGCCAGCGCGTACGAGCCGGACTACGTCCTCGATTCGCTGTCGGCGATCGGCCGGGTGCTCGAGGCGGGACCGAAAAAACGGTAGGGGGCGACTCGGCGGGCCGCGTTGGCGTCGTCAGAACGCGTCGGCGTACGCGGCGATGTCGGCCTGCAGCTCCTCACGAAGCGCCGAGTGGACGTGACAGATGTCCTCGCCGCGCGCGACGATCTCGTCGAGATCGTCGTCGTCGACGTCGGCCTCGACGTGGAGGTCGAAGGCGATCGACGCCAGGTCGTCGTCGTCGTCGAGCTCGGCGGAGGCGTCGATCTGAACCGTGCCGAGGTCCTCGATCCCGCGCTGCTGGGCGCCCACGCGGAACGCCGGGATGTAACAGGAGGCGTACGTCGCGACGAGCGCCGTGTTCGGGTCCGGGCCGGTCTCGCCGGTGGCGTCGATCTGGAGGTCGAAGTCGCCGACCTGGCTCGTGCACGCGTATCCCTCGTCGCTGACCGTCGTGGTTTCGATGTCGGACATACCGTGCGAATCTCCTCACGAGACGGCCTAAAGGGTATCGGCCTCGGCCGCCGGACGGGTGCGACGGTTCGGGGCGCCCGTCACAGCTCGTAGCTCTCGTCGCCCTCGAGGACGACCGGCTCGCTCGGACCGGCGGTCGCCTCGACCTCCCGGACGAAGTCGTCGGCGTCGATCTCGATCGGCGGGAAGCTGTCGTAGTGCATCGGGATGGCGACGTCCGCGCCGACCCAGTCGGCCGCGATCGCGGCCTGCGCGGGCCCCATCGTGAAGTGGTCGCCGGCGGGCAGCGCGGCGACGTCCGGCTCGAGGAACGGGCCGATGACCTCGCGCATCTCGACCATCAGGCTCGTGTCGCCGGCGTGGTAGAACGTCGACGATTCGGCGTCGGATTCCTGGGTCGGCTTCGAGTCGGAGATCACGAACCCGCCGGGCATCCCGGCGGAGGTGCCGTAGCCGGTGTCGATCCCGTTCGAGTGGTCCGCCCGGACCATCGTCACGAAGGCGTCGCCGCACTCGACGGTGCCGCCGAGGTTCATCCCCATCCCGCCGACGGCGCTGTCGTGGCCGAAGGTGTCCTGCACGTAGCCGACCAGCTCGGGCGTGGCAACGAGGGTGGCGTCCTCGTAGCGGTCGACGTCGCCGATGTGGTCGGCGTGACCGTGGGTCAAGAGCAGATAGTCCGGATCCAGTTCCTCCGGCGAGACCTCCGTCTTCGGGTTGTCGAAGAACGGGTCGATGAGCAGGTCCGTCTCGCCGACCGAAACGTGCCAGGTGGAGTGGCCGTGCCAGGTGAGTTCCATATGCGTTCGTGTCATCGGCCGGACGACTAATAAAGGTCGCCGCCCGGTCCGGGAGCGTAATCGAAAAGCGGCGGGATCACGTAGCCGCGGGATCACGTAGCGGCGGGATCACGTAGCGGCTGATCTCCGGTCGGTGGGCTCGCGGAAGCCGGAAGCTGCACTCTTAAGGCCGCCGCCCTCGGACGGGGAGACATGCACACACGGGACCTCTCCGAGCACTCCCCCTACGTTCCCGGTCGCGGCGACGAGGAGGTCGCCCGCGAGCTCGGGATCGATCCGGCGGAGCTCATCACCCTGTCCTCGAACGAGAACCCCCACGGCGCGAGCCCTGACGCGGTCGACGCGATCCGTGAGGGCGCCGAGTCGATCAGCGTCTATCCCAAGTCCTCACACGCCGACCTCATCGCCGAGCTGGCCGCGGAGTGGGACCTCGCCGACGAGCAGGTGTGGCTCTCGGCCGGCGCCGACGGCTCGATCGACTATCTCTCGCGCGCGATGCTCGAGCCGGACGACCGGATCCTGGCACCCGACCCGGGGTTCGCCTACTACGGGATGTCCGCGCGGTACCACCACGGCGACGTTGCGACCTACGAGCTCGACCCCGCGGACGGGTTCGAGCAGACGGCCGAGACCGTCCTCGACGCCTACGCCGGCGAGCGGATGATCTACGTCACCTCGCCGCACAACCCCTCCGGCTCCGTGATGGACCTCTCGGAGGTCCGGCTGCTCGCGGACGCGACCGCCGAGGAGACGCTCGTGGTGGTCGACGAGGCCTACGGCGAGTTCGCGGAGACGTCCTCCGCGGTCGAGCTCCTCGAGGAACGGGCGGACGTCGCCGTCCTGCGGACGTTCTCGAAGGCCTACGGGCTCGCGGGCCTGCGCGTCGGCTACGCGCTCGTCCCCGAAGCGTGGGCTGACGCCTACGCCCGCGTGAACACGCCCTTCGCCGCGAGCGAGCTGGCCTGCCGGGCGGCGCTTGCCGCCCTGGCCGACGACGAGCACGTCGACCGCTCGATCGAGTCGGCGCGGTGGGGCCGCGAGTACGTTCGCGAGCACGTCGACGCGCCGACGGTCGAGTCGGCCGGCAACTTCGTGCTGATCGAGGTGGGCGACGCCGAGGCCGTGACCGAGGCGCTCCAACGCGAGGGGATCATCGTTCGGGACTGCACCTCCTTCGGCCTGCCCGAGCACATCCGCGTGACGACCGGCACGCGCGAGGAGACGCGGGCGGCGGTCGAGGCCATCAACGACGTGCTCGCGCGGCTGGAACCGGGTGTCTCGGCCTGATGCGCGTCGCCGTCACCGGCACCCCGGGAACCGGGAAGACGTCCGCGACGCGGCTGCTCGAGGCCGATGGCACCGGTGAAAGCGAGGACGACCACACCGTCATCCACCTCAACGAGCTGATCGAGTCGGACGAGGACCTCTGGACCGAGCGCGACGACGATCGCGACTCGCTCGTGGCGGATCTCGAGGCGATCGCCGAGCGGCTCGGCGACTGGGACGGGATCCTGGAGTCGCATCTGGCACACTACTTCGAGGCCGACCGGGTCGTCGTGCTCCGGTGTGCACCGGAGACCCTCGAGGACCGGCTGACAGAGCGGGGCGAACCGCCGGCGAAGGCGCGTGAGAACGCCGAGAGCGAGGCGCTCGACGTGATCCTCTCCGAGGCGGTCGAGCGCTTCGGACGCGAACACGTCCACGAGATCGACACGACCGAGGCGGAGCCGGAAGCGGTCGCCGCGGAGATCGAGGCGGTCATCGACGGCGACCGCGAGCCGAGCGCCGGGACGGTCGACTTCACGGGGTATTTATAAACAGATGTCGACGCCGACGGAACCCGGACCGATGTCGACGCCGACGTGGACGGGACGGCGGAGACGGCGGAAGACGGAGGCTCCCGGGAGCGACACGCGATGACGCTCGACCGCTTTCGACCGCTGGCGAACCGGCTGCTCGCCCCGTGGGTTTCGGCGGCCGACCAGCTCGGGCTGAGCCCGGACGGGGTGAGCGTGCTGGCGTTTCTCGCCGCCATCGCTGCGGGGCTGTCCTTCGCGGTCGCGACGCCGGCCGGCTACCTGGCCGGCGCGATCCTCGTGTTCGTCAACGGCTGGCTGGACTTGGTCGACGGCCAGCTGGCCCGCACGCAGGGCGTGGAATCATCGGGCGGCGACCTTCTCGACCACGTCCTCGACCGGTACGCCGACATCGCGATCCTCGCCGGACTCGCGGCCGGGATCGGCCGCTACGGACTCGGGCTCGCGGCGGTCACGGGCGTGTTGATGACCTCCTACCTCGGCACGCAGATCCAGGCGGTCGGGCTCGGTCGGGAGTACGGCGGGCTGCTCGGGCGCGCCGACCGGCTCGCGCTCGTGGGCGTGACGGGCGTCCTCGCGGCGGTCGTTCCCGGCCCGGTCGTGACGGCGGACGCCCTTCCGGAGCCGATCGCCGCCGCCGTCGGGCCCATCGTCGGTCCGGCCGGGATCGGACTCGTGGCGGTCCTCCTCGCGCTGTTCGCCGTCGTGGGGCATCTCACCGCGCTCCAGCGGTTCCGGGGCGCCTGGGCCGACCTCTAGCACCGTCCGACGTCCGACGCGTTCCCCCAACCCGGATACTTAAAAGTCTCGGCGGAATACGTGGCGACATGCCGACCTTCGAACTATCGCTGTCCGACGACGTGTACTCCGAGTTCCAGCAGCTGGCCGAGCAGGAGTTCGTCAGCGAGGAGCAGGCGGCCGAGGAGCTCATCGCCTCCGGGATCGAGGCGTACAACGTCACGATCGTCGACGAGGAACCCCGCGACGAGATGATGGAGAGCGCCGAGAACAACATGTTCGACACCGCCCAGGATCCGGGCAGCATCGAGGACGACCGGTTGTGACTTCTCCCACGACTACAGTCGTGGGCTTTCGCCTCGAATTTTCCGTAAGCCGTCCCCGACAACCGATACGCCTGCCGGCAGGACGAGAGCCCGGCTCGGTTCGATTGCGGCCGGTCGCGTAGAACGTTACCTTATACCACAGATATATAAGCGACCGTTCCACTAGGTCGTGATAGGTGGTATCACATGCACGGATCCGGGGGGTTCCGCAGCGACGTCAGCATCGATACCGAACGCCAGGCGGAGTCCGAGGCCGAGGCGCTCGTCGAGGAGTTCCTCGACCGGGACCTCGTCGACGCGGAGACGCGCGTCGAACTTCGACGACTGCTCGCGGCCGACCGCCCCGTCGAGGCGCTGCGAACGGCGACCAAACGACGGCGGCGGAACTGTCGGTAGACGACACCGCCGGTCGGGTCGGTAGATGTCATTGCCGGTCGGGTCGGTAGATGTCACCGCCGGTCGGGTCGGATCCGGCGGCGTTCTCGTTCGCCCGGAGGTAGACCTTTTTAAGCGCCCTTCCCGAACGGGCGGACGATGTCACACGGAGACTTCGAGGGTTACGGGGGCCGGTACGTCCCCGACCCGCTCGAGGAACCGCTCGACCGGCTTGCGACCGCCTACGACGAGATCGCGAACACGGAGTCGTTCCGGGCGGAGCTGCGCCGACTGCTCGAGGAGTACGCGGGTCGTTCGACGCCCCTCTACCACGCCGAACGCCTCAGCGAGCGCTACGGCGCGGACGTCTACCTCAAGCGGGAGGACCTGCTCCACGGCGGCGCCCACAAGATCAACAACGCGCTCGGGCAGGCCCTGTTGGCCAAGCAGGCGGGCAAGGACCGGCTGATCGCCGAAACGGGCGCGGGGCAACACGGCACCGCGACCGCGATGGTCGGCGCGCTGTTGGACCTGGACACGGAGATCTATATGGGCGAGAAGGACGTCGAGCGCCAGCGGATGAACGTCTTCCGGATGCGCCTGATGGGCGCCGAGGTGAACGAGGTGACCCGCGGCGGGGCCGGGCTGGCGGACGCCGTGGACGCCGCCCTCGAGGACTTCGCCGGAAACGTCGCGGACACCCACTACCTCGTCGGCAGCGTCGTCGGGCCCGACCCGTTCCCGCGGATGGTGCGCGACTTCCAGTCGGTCATCGGCCGGGAGGCCCGCGAGCAGTTCCTCGACCGCACCGGCGAGCTGCCGGACGCGGCGGTCGCCTGCGTCGGCGGCGGCTCGAACGCGATCGGCCTGTTCCACGCGTTCCGCGACGACGACGTCGCCCTGTACGGGGCCGAGGGCGGCGGCGAGGGAACCGACTCGAGCCGCCACGCCGCGCCGCTGGCACGCGGCGAGGACGACGTCCTTCACGGAATGAAGACGCGCGTGATCGGCGAGGACGTCGAGGTGCATTCGGTCTCCGCCGGGCTCGATTACCCCGGCGTCGGCCCCGAGCACGCGATGTTCCGGGAGCTGGGTCGGGCCGAGTACGTCGGCGTCGACGACGACGCCGCGCTCGCCGCCTTCCGCGAACTGAGCGAGACGGAGGGGATCATCCCGGCGCTGGAGTCGAGCCACGCGATCGCCCGCGCGATCGAGCTCGCCGAGGCGGGCGAGCACGAGACGATCCTCGTGAACCTCTCCGGGCGCGGCGACAAGGACATGGAGACCGCAGCCGAGCGGTTCGACCTGTAGCGGGCCGGGAGCCGGTCCGCTGGTTCACGAACGACGATCGGCGTCCGTCATGGCTCAAGCCGTGGTTTGTGCCTCTCGAAGGTACTTATCACCGGGGGACGAACCGTCGATCGATGACCGATCCGACGCGACGTGAAGCCCTCCTCGGACTCGGGGCGGCCGCCGGCCTCGGCGGTGCCGGCTGTCTCGACGCGCCCACCGATGGAGGCGGCAACGGAACGGACGAGCCGCCGGGAACCGATCCCGGTGAGACGCCCGGTGAGGGAACGCCGACCGAGCAGCCGGACCCGCCGAGCGACGGGCCGGTCGAGCGCGTCGGCGAACGCGCGGTCGCGATCGGGTTGCCTGCGGAAAGCGCCGCCCCGCGCTGGGCGAGGGGTTCCGCCCCGGGTTCGGACCAGCTCGTGGGATACGTAACGCGGTTCGACTCGCCCGCAGGGGTGCAGTGGGTGCTCGAGGACCTCCGGGAGGGTTCCGGACGGAGCGCCGCGGTTCGGGAGTTCGTCGACGAGACCGACTTCGGGGAGGCGACGCTGCTGTACGTCGGCAGCGTGGGACCGAACACCTGCTACGCCAGGCTCGAGGTTCGGGACGTCCGGATCGAGGCCGACGCGATCGCCGGAGCCGCGACGGCGGTCGATACGAGCAGGGGCGACGTCGGCTGCGGGGAGGCCATCACCTATCCCGCCGCGCTGGTCCGGGTCACCGGGGACGATCTCCCGGCCGGCACCGCGTTCACCGTAACGAACGGCTGGGAGGACGCCGCGACCCTCGACGCGACGGAACCGCTCATCGATCCAGCGACGCTTCCGGGGCGGATTCGCCCGACGACCGACCCGCCGGCGGAGCCGGACGCGCTGCGCTGTCCGGCCGAGGATTTCGAGCGACATCCCGCGTGGTTCGACGAGGCTGACGTCGCGTACGGGGCGATCGGCGCCGGCGACGCCCATCACGATGGCCCCGCGCCCCCGGACCCGGCCTTCGCCCTCCGCGCGCGTGGCCCCGAGGGGTCGGACGACTCGCTCCGGTTCGAGCGGGGTGCGTCCGTCTCCATCGAGTTGGTGAACGTCGCGGGGCGAACCCTCTCGACCGGCAACCGACACAAGTACGCCCTCCAGGTCCGGACGAGCGAGGGCTGGACCGACGTTCGCGGCGCGCGCGGTGACCCGGCACGGTTCGAGTACACCGACGAGGCGGTCGGCCACCCGCCCGGCGAGGGGTTCGAGTGGTCGATCGAGCTGACCGAGGACGGGATCGTGGAGGGACACCCGCTCGCGGACCGGCTCACCGTCTGTCCCGACCTGCAGCCCGGACGGTACCGGTTCGCCTACTGGGGCGTTCCGGGCGGAACGATCGCCGTCACGTTCGACTTCCTGGGGTAGGTGGGTCAGCCTGGGGTAGGTGGGTCAGCCTGGGGTAGGTGGGTCAGCCTGGGGTAGGTAGGTCACTCGAACCGGTCCGGCGAGAGCCGCTCGAGCGCCGGCGGCCGGTCGCCGGTCGCGACGTGCTCCGCCAGCAGGTCCCCCACGACCGGCGCGTAGGTGATCCCCAGCCCGCTCAGTCCGCACGCGAGGTGGTAGCCGTCGACCGCGGTGGGCCCGACGACCGGCAACCCGTCCGGGGTGACGGTCCGCAACCCGACCCACTCGGAGACGACGTCAGCGTCGGTGACGGCCGGCACGAGGCGCGCGGTGGTGTCGGCGACGTCGGCGTAGAACTCGCCGCCCACCGACCGCGGTTCGTCGGGGTCCAGCTCGCCCGCGTCCGCGTACTCGCGCTCGAGGCGCCCGGCGAAGACCTGTGACCGCCCCTCCCCGCGAACGTACTGGCCGCTCTCGAACTGCGTGTACGGGAGGGTGGCTCCGTCGTCGGTCTCGAGAACCAGGATGCGACCCTTCGTGTGCCGGAGCGGCGCCGAGACGCCGACCATCCGATTGATCCGGGGTGCCCACGGTCCCGCCGCGTTGATCACCACGTCCGCAGCGAGCTCGCCGTCGGTCGTCTCGACGGCGGTCACCGCTCCGTCCCGGGTCCGGATCCCGGTCGCCTCGACGCCGGTCCGGATATCGACGCCGCCCTCGCGTGCCTGGCCGGCCCACTGCGAGACGAGCTCGCCCGGGTCGAGATACCCCTCCTCGGGCGTGTACAGCGCGCCGGCCGTCTCCTCGGGGGCGATCCCGAACGCCTCGAGGTCGGCTGGGTCGAGCAGCTCGACGTCCGGCCCGTGCTCGGCGTACGTCTCGGCGGCGCGCTCGAGCCGCGAGCGGTAGGACTCGGTGCGCGCCACCAACAGTGCGCCGATCCGCTCGAAGGAGATCGCGTCCTCGGCGATGCGGTCGGCGTACGTCCGCCAGGCGCGCTCGCGAAGCGACTGCGCGAACGGCGAGGGGTCCGATTCCAGCCACGAGAAGACGGCGATCGATTTCGCCGTCGTCCCGGCGCCCAGCGCGTCCTTCTCGAGGAGGTGAACGTCGGTCGGATGGTCACGAAGCGCCCGAGCCAGCCGCACGCCGACGATCCCGCCACCGATCACCACGACGGACATTACGGTGACTCTCGCCGAGCATCGGCATAAAACTCGGGTGCGACGGACCGCGGGTGCGACGGACCGCGGGTGCGACGGACCACAGGTATGACGGACCGCGGGCTCGGCGCTGAAGGGGCGCCGATCAGGATGACTGGGGGTCCCGGTTCCAGCCGGGGTCCCGGCCGGTCCGATCGATGCGATCGGCCCGACACGCCGGGCAGTAGTCGGGAACCGTCGACCGGCTCCGGGGGACGTATACCGCACCGTGACACTCAACGCACGCGTTCGCGACGACCGTCGTACAGTCCGCGCAGACGTTGAAGTCGTCGACCGTGAGATCGCGCAGGGGTTCGAGTCGTTTGTCCAGGATGTACTCGTCGATGACCGCCTGACAGCTTTGACACGGTTGCATAGCGGTGCACGGTCACCGACGGGACCCCGCGGTATATACCTGGCTCCGAATCCACCGGCGGCATCGTCGGCGAGTCGTGGTACCGCGACCCTCGGAAGGGTTATCCCGCGGCGGGGGATACGTATGATTGCAATGGCAAACGGTAAGGTTGACTTCTTCAACGACACTGGCGGCTACGGTTTCATTTCGACTGACGCGGACGACGTGGACGACGACGAGGACGTCTTCTTCCACATGGAGGACGTCGGCGGTCCGGACCTCGAGGAAGGTCAGGAAGTCGAGTTCGACATCGAATCATCCCCCAAGGGACCCCGCGCGACCAACCTCGTCCGAACCGAGTAACTCCGCGCAGCCGCGTCAGCGGCTCCGATGCGTTTTTCACACTATTCATCCCGGTGAGTCGCAACGTCGTGCTCCGCCAACGCGGCGCGTGACCGAGCGGCAGGTCGGTCGAACGCGACCGAGGGAGCCATCGGGGCACGGGTCGAGCCGAGCAGCGAAGCGGTTCTCGGCCGGAATGCGCGCGTTGGTGAATCCGACGCCGACGTCGAGAACGACGAGTGTTTCGCCCGGGAAACCCGGACGATGGCGATCGACAGCCAACCCTTTCGATCGACGCCTCATCCCTAATCATACGTAATTCATTATATTTAAATATCCGATAATAACTGCTGGACCGGTGATGGCTGAACGCGGACGCCGATCGACGGCCAGTCACGGGGGCGGACTCCGGCAGGATCACGAGCGACGAATCCGCGCTCCGATCGGCAGACGAACTGGATCGAACAGCCGATGTGGTCGGTCCGCAACGAACATCCCGTTTATATACGGTACTACCCGCCGATGTTTCGGTACTGAGATCACAGCCGGTATCCGGGATGCACCGCCGAACCCCGGAGGGAACACCTCGTCGACGTCGTGGCCACTCCGGTGGCGGAACGCTGAAGCGGGAGTGGCTCGTCTCCGTCACGCGTTCCGAATCCCGCGTGAACGGTCTCGGAGTCGGAGGACTGATAAATGAGTGTTATCGGATATTACATCGAATTATAAATATATCGAACCATTTCATTACGCGAATCAAAGGCCGCCAAAGCCGCCAAGGGCTCGGCAGCGCGACGGAGATCAAGGGATTTCCGCATAAAAACGACGTTCGTGACCGGCCGACAGTCGGTTCGCTTAACACCCTCCCCGAATAGTGTCACTCATAA